>NZ_KB911283.1:98602-177207 GCF_000383455.1 Methylobacterium sp. 285MFTsu5.1
GGGGCGTCCGAGATAGCCGCGGGCGAGGCCGGTGCCGCCGATGTAGAGCTCGCCCACCACCCCCACCGGCACCGGGTGCAGCGCGTCGTCGAGGATCCAGGCGGTCCGGTCGCCCACCGGGCTGCCGATCGGCGCGTAGGGCGTGTCGCAGGTCGTGCCGGCGGGGACCTTCCAGACGAGCGGCGTCACCACGGTCTCGGTCGGCCCGTAGCCGTTGATGAGGCGGCGCGGCCCGAGGGCGCGGTTGACGCGCGCGAGCTCGTCGCGCGGCATCGCCTCGCCGCCGAAGGAGAGCAGGTCGAGGGTCGGCGCGCCGCCCTCCTGCTCGGCCCAGCGCGTCAGTTCCCGGACGTAGCTCGGCGGGAAGCCGGCATTCGTCACGCCGTGCCGGCGGAACGCCGCGAACACCTCCGCCGGCGACCAGAGCGCGTCGTCGCGGAGCACGAGGCTGGCGCCGCAGGCGAGCGCCGTCAGCCAGCGCTCGTGCCCGCCGTCGAAGTTGAAGGTGATGAAGTGGAACTCGCGGGAGTCCGCGTCCATCTCGTAGTGCGGCGCGGTCGCGCGGACGTGCATCGCGAGCGGGCCGTGCGCGACCGCCACCGCCTTCGGCTTCCCCGTCGAGCCGGAGGTGTAGATCAGGTAGGCGAGGTTCTCCGGGTGGAGCGCCACCGGGGGTGGAGGCCCCGCGCCCGCGTCCGGCGCGTCCGCGTCGATCAGGATCCGCGGGACCGCGGCCGGCCCGCGGCCGGCATGGGCGCGATCCGTGACGAGGACGCGCGCGCCGCTGTCGGCGACCATCGCGGCGATCCGCGCGTCCGGCAGGTCGAGCCCGAGCGGCAGGTAGGCGCCGCCCGCCTTGAGCACGCCGAGATAGGCGGCGAGCAGGCCGGGCGAGCGGGGCAGCATCACGGCGACGACCGTGTCCGGGCCGATGCTGGCCTCGGCGAGACGGTGCGCGAGGCGGTTCGCCTCGGCGTCCAGCGCGCCGCGGCTCGTGGCGCGATCGGCGAAGATCACCGCGGTCCGTTCGGGGTCCGTGCGCGCGAACCCCGCGATGGTCACGTGAACGGGCTGCCCGTCGACCTCGGACGGCGCGGAGGGCGGGTTCAGCCGCGCGATCTCGCCCGGTGTGAGCAAGGGCGCCCCGTGGATCGGCGCGTCCGGCGCCGCGACGAGGCTGCCCAGCAGGGTCAGGAAATGGTCGCGCCAGCGCGCGACGGTGGCCGCGTCGAACAGGTCGCGGGCGTAGGTGAGGTGCGCGGTGAAGCCGCCCTGCGCGTCCTCCAGCGTGGTCAGGCCGAGATCCACGTGGGCGCTGCCGGTGGCGCGGGGGACGCGCTCGACCGACAGGTCGCCGAGGCGGATCGTGGCGAGCGGGCGCTCCTGCAGGTGCTGGACGATCGCCTGGAACAGGGGATTGCGGCCCGGATGCCGGTCGGGGCTCAGGGCGCTCACGAGCCGCTCGAACGGCACGGATTGATGGGCCTGGGCTTCCACGAGGAGCGCCCGCGTCGCCTCCACGCACGCGGCGAAGCTGTCCAGCGGGTCGAACGCGAAGGGCAGCACCAGGGTGTTGGCGAAGCTGCCGATCACGCCCGCGGTCTCGGGCCGGGTGCGGTTCGCCACCGGCACGCCCAGGCGGAGAGCGCGCTCGCCGCCGAGGCGCTGGAGCAGGATCGCGAAGCCGGCGGCGAGGACGTGGAACGCGGTCGCGCCGCCGCGGCGGGCCAGGGCGCGGATGCCCGCCGCGGTCGCGGGCGGCAGCGGGAAGGTCAGCGTCTCCCCGGTGAAGCTGGGCACGTCGGGGCGCGGCCGGTCGGCGGGCAGGGCGAGGACGGGGTGCTCCGTGCCGAGGAGGTCCGTCCAGAACCCGAGGCTCGCGGCCTGGGCGCCCGCGTCCAGCATCCGCGCCTGCCAGGCGGCGTAATCCGCGTAGGTGATGGCGGGGGCCGCGCTCTCCGGCGCGTCGGATCCGTAGCCGGTGGCGACCGCGTCGATCAGCAGGTCCATCGACACGGCGTCGCCGACGATGTGGTGCAGGGTCAGGAAGACGACGTGCCGATCCGGCGCCTCGCGCACCAGGGCGGCGCGCAGCAGGGGCCCGCGCGCGAGGTCGAAGGGCGCCCGCTCGACGGCCGCCTCGATCGCGGCGCGACGCGCCCGCGCCTCGGCCGCGTCGCAGCCGGTCAGGTCGTGGCGGACCATCGCGAAGGTGCCCGCCGGGTCGACCTGCTGCACCGGCTCCCCGTCGCGCAGGGGGAAGCGCGCGCGCAGGCCCGCGTGACGGGCGACGGCGCCGGCGAACGCCCGGTCCAGCGCCTCGGGGTCGAGCGGACCGGTCAGGCGCAGCGCGCCGACGATGTGATAGGCCGGGCTCTCCGGGTCGAGCTGCCAGAGGAGCCAGAACCGGCGCTGCGCGTCGGAGAGCGGTCCCGCGTCGCCGCCCTCCGCGGGCAGGATCGGCAGGCGGTCCGCCTCGAGGCCGCGCGCGGCGAGGTCCTGCACGAACCGGCGGCGCTTGCCGTCGGGCAGCGCGGAGAAGCGCGCCGCCAGGGCGCGCAGCTGGTCGTCCCGCGAGGGGCCGGTGTCGGTCATTCGGCGTGTTCCAGCGCGTCGAGGAGGTCGCTCATCGCGTCGATGTCGGCGTCCGCGCCACCCGCGTCCCGGCCGTCGATCGCGACCGCGAGATCCGCCAGGGTGCGCGCCTCGAAGACGGCGCGCAGGGGCAGGACGATGCCGTGCGCCTCGCTCAGGCGCGCGACGACCCGGGCGACGAGGAGCGAGTGCCCGCCCAGGGCGAAGAAGTTGTCGCCGCGCCCGACCGAGGGGAGGTTCAGCACCTCGGCCCAGACAGCGGCGAGGCGGCGCTCCGTCCCGGTCCGCGGCGGGTCGGCGGCCGGGTCGGCGACCGGCTCCGGCGCCGGCAGGGCGGCGCGGTCGACCTTGCCGTTGGGGGTCAGCGGCAGGGCATCGAGCGTCACGACGGCCGCGGGCACCATCGCGTCCGGCAGCGTCGCGGCGAGCGCCCGGCGCAGCTCCGCGGGGTCGAGCGCCGCCCCGGGGCCGGGGACGACGTGGGCCACCAGCCGCGCGTCGCCGGGCCGGTCCTGCCGCGCGGTCACGACGGCCTGCGCGACGCCGGGTTGCGCGATCAGCGCCGCCTCGACCTCGCCGGGCTCGATGCGCACGCCGCGGATCTTCACTTGGTGGTCGACGCGGCCGCGGTAGTCGAGGGCCCCGTCCGCGCGCCAGCGCGCGCGGTCGCCGGTCCGGTACATGCGCGCGCCGGGCGGCCCGAAGGGGCAGGGGACGAAGCGCTCGGCCGTGAGCCCCGGCCGCCCGAGATACCCGCGGGCGAGCCCGGCGCCCGCGAGGTAGAGTTCGCCGACCGTGCCTGGCGGGACCGGCCGCAGGCCGCCGTCGAGGATGTAGGCCTGCGTGTTCCACAGGGGCGCGCCGACGGTGACGGCCTCCGCGCCGGGCACGATCTGGGCCGCCGTGGACCAGATCGTGGTCTCGGTCGGGCCGTAGAGGTTGGTGACCCGCGCCGCCCGCGCGCTCAGGGCGCCCGCGAGGTCGGGCGGCAGCGCCTCGCCGCCCACCAGCACCCGCACGCCGCGCAGGGCGTCCGTCTCCGCGAGGCCGCGCCACAGGGTCGGCGTGGCCTGCATCAGCGTGATGCCCGCCTCGCGGACGAGCCGCGCCAGACGCCCGGGATCGAGCAGGTCGTCCCGCCCGGCCAGCACCACGCGCGCGCCGCGGAGGAGCGGCCCGAACAGTTCGAGGCCCGCGATGTCGAAGCCGACCGTGGTGACGGCGAGCAGCCGGTCCGCCGGCGTCACGCCGAGGCGATCGACGAGGTCGTGCAGCAGGTTGGTCAGGCCGGCATGCGGGACCACGACCCCCTTGGGCCGGCCCGTGGAGCCGGACGTGTAGATCACGTAGGCGGGATGGGCCGGCACGAGCGGGCGCGCCCGATCCCGGTCGGTCGGCGCGCGGGCCGGCGCGGCCGCGAGCGCCGCGCGCCCGTCCGGGGCGTCGAGCACCAGGGCGGGCAGGCCGTCCGGCCGCGGCCACGCGTCGACGGTCACGAGGCCGGCGGGCCGGGCATCGGCCAGCATGAGGGCGAGCCGCTCCGCGGGGTAGCCCGGGTCGAGCGGCAGGTAGGCCGCCCCGGCCTTGAGCACACCCAGCAGCGCCGCGACGAGGTCCGGCCCGCGCGGCAGCGCCACCGCCACGATGTCCTCCGGTCCGATCCCGCGGGCGATGAGCGCGTGGGCGATCCGGTTGGCGCGGGCCTCGAGCTCCGCGTAGCGCAGCACCTCCGATCCGGCCACGAGGGCGACGGCTTCCGGCGCGCGGGCCGCCTGCGCGGCGACGAGCGCCGGCAGGGTCTCGCGCGGCACCGCCCGCGCCGTCGCGTTCCAGTCCGTCAGGATCTGCCGCCGCTCGCCGGCCTCGAACAGGTCGAGATCCCCGATTGCCCGGTCCGGCTCGGCCGCCAGGGCCGCGAGCAGCCGCGCGAACCGGTCCGCGAGGCGGATCGCGCCGGCTTCTTCGAAGAGGTCCGTGGCGTATTCGAGGTGGCCGACGACGCCCGCCTCCGTCCCGTCGGCCCCGCGCCGCTCGACGAGGTCGAAGGCGAGGTCGAACCGCGCGGCCCCGGCGCCGACCGGATCCGGGACGGCGCGCAGGCCGGCCAGATCGAACGAATCCGGCACGCCGTCCTGAAGCGCCAGCATGACCTGGAACAGGGGATGGCGCGCGAGCGAGCGCGGCGGGTTCAGCACCTCCACGAGGCGTTCGAAGGGCACGTCCTGGTGCGCGTAGGCCTCGAGCGCGACGGCGCGGGCCCGTCCCACGAGGTCGCGCCCGCTCGGGTCGCCGGACGTGTCGGTGCGCAGCACCAGCGTGTTGACGAAGCAGCCGACGAGGCCGTCGAGGGCCTCGTCCGTGCGGCCCGCGATCGGGCTCCCGAGCGGGATGTCCTCGCCCGCGCCCAGGCGGGTCAGGAGCGCGGACAGGCCGGC
Organism: Methylobacterium sp. 285MFTsu5.1; assembly: GCF_000383455.1. NCBI lineage: Bacteria > Pseudomonadati > Pseudomonadota > Alphaproteobacteria > Hyphomicrobiales > Methylobacteriaceae > Methylobacterium > Methylobacterium sp. 285MFTsu5.1. The sequence continues at coordinate 103,633 of NZ_KB911283.1, forward strand.
CTGGAGCACCATGAACAGGCTCGACCGCTCGCGCCGCGCGAGATCCGACAGGGCGCGGTGCAGGTCCGGCCCGAGGGCGAGGGGCACGCGCCGCCCGCGGTGGCTCGCCGTCGCCGCGCGCGGCCGGTCGGTGGGCAGCGCGAGGCCTTCGGGCAGCCCCGCGAGCTGCGCGCGCCAGTAGCCGATCTCGCGGGCGATCAGGCTGTCCGGGTCGGCCTCGTCGCCGAGACGGTCGCGCTGCCAGAGCGCGTAGTCCGCGTACTGCACCGGTAGGGCCGGGCGCTCCGGCGCCGCGCCGCGGCACCGCGCCGCGTAGGCCGCCGCGAGATCGCGCATCAGCGGAGTCAGCGACCAGCCGTCGGCGGCGACGTGGTGGATCAGGAGGAGGAGCCCGTGCGCGTCCGGGCCGAACCGGTACAGCCGCGCGCGGATCGGCAGGTCAACGGCCAGGTCGAAGGGCGCGCGCGCCGCCGCGGACAGCGCGTCCGGCCACGATTCCGGGTCCGCCGCGCACAGATCGAGGCCGGGCCGCGCCGCGTCGGGCGGCAGGACCTGCTGCGCCGGCGCCCCGTCGATCGCGACGATGCGGGTCCGCAGGCTCTCGTGGCGCGCGACCACGTCGGCGAGGGCCGCGCGTAGCGCGTCGGCGTCGAGCGGGCCCGTGAGGCGGAGCGCGATCGGGATGGTGTAGGGATGCGCGCCGTCGATCCGCGACAGCAGCCACATCCGGGTCTGGGCCGCGGAGAGCGGGACGACATCCGGCCGCGGGCGCGCGCCGAGGGGTAGGCGCGCGGGGCCGGCGCGTCCTGCCGCGTCGCCGCCGACCGCGGCGATCCACCCGCTCAGAGCCGCGACCGTCGGGGCCTCGAACACGGCGCGCAGCGGCAGCTCGACGCCGAGCGCCGCGCGCAGCCGGCTGACGAGGCGGGTGGCGAGCAGCGAGTGGCCGCCGAGGTCGAAGAAGCCGTCGTCGATCCCGACCGCGTCGAGGCCGAGCACCTGCGCGAAGGCCCGCGCCACGGCCGCCTCGCGCGCGGTGCGCGGCCCGCGCCGGCCCGCGCCCGCCCAGTCCGGCTCGGGGAGCCGTCTTGGGTCGAGCTTCCCGTTTGCGGAGACCGGCAGCGCGGGGAGGGCGAGGATGCGGGCGGGGCGCAGCGCGTCGGGCAGCGTGTCCGCCAGGGCCCGCTGCAGCGCGGGCTCGTCGAGCGCGCCGCCGGCCGCCGGCACCGCGTAGCCCACCAGCCGCAGCCCCCCGTCCGGACCGGGACGGGCGACCACCGCCGCCTCGGCCACACCCGGCAGCGCCCGCAGCGCGGCGGCCGCCTCGCCCGGCTCCACGCGCTGGCCGCGGATCTTGACCTGATCGTCCGCCCGCCCGCGGTAGTCGAGCTGCCCGTCCGCCCGCCACGCCGCCCGGTCGCCGGTGCGGTACAGCCGCGCCCCGGCCGGCGCGCCGCCGCGCCCGGCCTCCGGGTCGGGCACGAACCGCGCGGCGGTCAGGCCGGGCTGGCCGCGGTAGCCCCGGGCGAGGCCGAGGCCGCCGATGTAGAGCTCGCCGACAACGCCGACCGGCACCGGGTGGAGCGCGTCGTCGAGGACGTGCAGGCGCAGGTTGGCGATGGGCGCGCCGATCGGCACGCGCGGCCCGGGGACGGGCCCATCTGCGCAGGCGCTGTCGCTTGCGCCGTCGCAGGCGCCATCGCAGGCGCCATCGCAGGCGTCGTCGCAGGCGCCATCCCAGGCTGCGACGTCGCAGGCGGTGACGTCGATGGCGGCCTCGGCGGGTCCGTAGAGGTTGTGCACCCGCGCGCCGGTGCGGGCGGCGACGGCGCGGGCGAGGTCGGGCGGCAGGGCCTCGCCGCTGGCGACCAGTCGGGTGAGGCTGGCGGTGTCGTCGAGGGCGCTGGCGGCGAGGGCGGCCGAGAGCTGGGCGGGCACGAAGTGCAGGAGGGTGACGGCGTGCCGGCCGATGAGGCGTGCGATGGCGTCGGGGTCGCGGTGGGCGCCGGGGGGCGCCAGGACGAGGCGTGCGCCGGTGACGAGGGGCAGGAGGATCTCCCAGACGGCGACGTCGAAGGAGACGGGGGTCTTGTGCAGGATGGTGTCGTGGGCACCGACGCACAGGTGGTCGGCCATCCAGGCGAGGCGGTTGGCGAGGGCGGCGTGGGTGTTGGCGCAGGCCTTGGGGGTGCCGGTGGAGCCGGAGGTGTGCAGGACGTAGGCGAGCGCGTCCGGGTGGGGGGCGCGGGTGCGGGTCCGGACGGGCCGGGCGCTGTCGTCGTCCGCGTCGGTATCCGGATCGGTATCCGGATCGGTATCCGGATCGGTATCCGGATCGGCGTCGAGGACGAGGGGCGCTCGCCCTGCGGCGTCGGCGAGGGCGGGGTGCTGGTCGGCGAGTTCGGGCTGGGTGAGGAGGAGGTCGGCCTCTGCGGCGAGGGCGGCGAGGCGGGCTGCGGGCAGGTCGCAGGTGAGCGCGAGGAGGACGCCGACGACTCGCTCGGGTCGGGCGCCGGCGCGGGCGAGGCGTCGGGCGATGGCGGTGGCGCGGGCGTCGAGGCCGGCGCGGGTCAAGCTGGTCCGGGCGTCGGTCACCGCGATCGCGTCCGGGTCTTGCGCGAGATGGCCTGCGAAGGCGGCGAGGACGTCGCCGGCGCCGTCCGGATAAGCCCGGGCGGTCGCGTTCGCCGAGCCGATCACCGCCCGGTCGGAGGCCGTGAGCGTGCTCGCCGCGTGGAGGGGCCGGTCTGGCGCCGCGACGAGGGCGCGCAGCAGGGTGAGGAACCCGTCGCGCCAATGCCGGGCGGTGGCGTCCGCGATCAGGCCGGCATCGTACTCGAGCTGGCAATCGATGCCGGTCCCGTCGGCGGCGACGTCGAGGGCGACGTCGAACTTGGCGCTCGCCACGTCGACGTCGATCCGCGCCGCCGCGACCCCCGCGAGGTCGAGGGGGGTGGCATCCCGGCTGGGGCGGAAGTTGAACGCCGCCTGGAAGACCGGCGTGGTCGCGGCGTCGCGCGCGATCCCGGTCTCCGACACGAGGCGCTCGAAGGGGACGTCGTCCTCGGCCAGGAACGCCATCGCCTCGCCGCGCAGCCGCGCGCAGAGATCGCGGAAGCTCCCGCGCGGATCGAGGCGGACGCGGTAGACCTGCGTGTTGACGAGGAAGCCGACGAGGTCCTGCAGCTCGGGGCGGGTGCGGGCGGCGTTCGGCACGCCGACGGCGAAGTCCGTCTGGCCGCTCAGGCGGGCGAGCAGCACCTGCCACGCCGCCAGCAGCGCCACGAAGGGCGGGCACGCCTGCGACCGGCAGAACACGGCCACCGCGCCGGCGAGATCGGCGGGCAGGGTGAAGTCGACCCGCCCGCCCGGGCGGTTCGCCAGGGGCTGGCGGGGATAGTCGAGGGGCAGGTCCAGGGCCGGGACGGCGTCGCCGAGGTAGCGGCGCCCGCGCGCGATCGCCGCGGACCCGGCCGCGCCGTCGAACCGGGCGCGCTGCCACGCGGCGAAATCCACGAAGCGCAGGCGCGGGGCGGGCAGCGGCTGCCCGATCCGCGCGGGATCGGCGAGGGCCGCGCGGTAGGCCTGCGCGAGATCCCGGAAGAGCCGCGCCGTCGACCACGCGTCCACCGCGATGTGGTGCATCACCACGAGGAGGACGCGCCCGCCCGCCGGATCCGCCTCCGACAGGACCGCGCGCAGCGGCGGCGCGCGGGTGAGATCGAAGGGGCGGCGGCTCAGGGCGCGCAGCGCCGCGCCCGGGTCACCGTCGAGGGCCGGGACGCGCTCGAGTTCGAACGGCACGTGCGGGTGCAGGATCTGGCGCGGGCCGTCGGCGGTATCCGCCAGCGCCGTGCGCAGGACGTCGTGACAGGCGATCAGGCTCCGGAACGCGCCCTCGAGCGCCGGGACGTCGAGGGGGCCGGTGAGGCGGAAGGCCCGGGCCGAGTGGTAGGCCGGGCTCTCCGGGTCGTAGCGCTGGTGGAACCAGAGCCGCGCCTGCGGGAACGACAGGGGCGCCGGGCCGCCGGCGTGCCGCGGGATGCCGTCGGCTGCCTCGGCGTCCTCCCGCAGCAGGCGGGCGAGGGCCGCTTGCCGCGCCGCGTCGCGCGCGCCGACCCCGGTCACGCGCCCACCCCGGCGAGGCCGGCGCGCTCGGTCTCGCTCAGGCCGGCGAGTTCCAGGCGCAGGCTCGCCGTCTCCTCGATCGCGTCCGGCGGGGCGTAGGTGCCGAGCGCCGCCGCGAGGGTCGCGGGCGTGCTGTGGTCGAAGACCAGGCTCGGGGGGATCTCGACCTTGAGCAGCTTGCGGATGCGCGCCGTCAGCTTGATGACGAGGAGTGAGTTGCCGCCGGCCGCGAAGAAGTCGCCCGCGGCGCCGAGGCGCTCCGCCGGGAGGCCCAGCAGCTCCGCCATGGCGTCGGTGAGCACGGTCTCGAGCGCCGTGCGGGGCGGGACGCCCGTGTCCGCGTCCGGATGAACGTCCGGACGGGGCAGGGCGGCGCGGTCGATCTTGCCGTTGGCCAGCCGCGGCAGGCTGTCGAGGCGCAGGATCGGGGCGGGCAGCCATGCGGCGGGCAGGGTTTCGGCCAGCGCCGCGAGGAGCGCGGCGGGTGTCCGCTCGGGGTCGGCGACCACGTAGGCCGCGAGCCCGGTCGCGCCGTCCGGCCCCGTGAACGGGCGCACCGCCGCCTGGCTCACGCCGGCGAGGCCCGCCAGCGCGGCCTCGACCTCGCCCGGCTCGACGCGGTGGCCGCGCAGCTTGATCTGGTCGTCGGCCCGCCCGGCGAGCACGAGGCGGCCGCCGGGCAGCAGGCGGGCCCGGTCGCCGGTGCGGTAGAGCCGCCCCGCTCCGAAGGGGTTGGGCGAGAACGCGCCCGCGCCGCCGGCCTCCGTGCCCGGGAGGTAGCCGCGGCAGATCTGGGCGCCCCCGAGGTGGAGCACGCCGACCGCGCCGGTCGGCGCGAGCGCGCCCGCCGCGTCGAGGATGTAGGCCTCGCTGCCGGCGAGCACGCGGCTCAGCGGCAGGCTCTCGTCCGGCGGCGCGGTGGCCGCGTCCGGATGCACCAGCACGCCGACACAGGCCTCGGTGGGACCGTAATGGTTGGCGATCCGCGTCGTCGGCGCCGCCGCCCGGATCCGCCGGACCAGGGCGGCCGGCGTCGGCTCGCCGCCGAGCACCAGCAGGGCGGGCAGCGCGGGGTCCTCGACGCCGTCGAGGAGGGCGGCGAGGTGGGACGGGACCAGTTTCGCGCAGGCGACGGCGTTGCCGCGCAGGAAGCGCGCGAAGGCCGGGCCGTCGGCCATCTCGGCCTCGTCGGCGACCACGAGGCAGGCGCCGAGGCGCAGCGCCGCGAACAGCATGGTGTTGCCGAGGTCGGCCGCCACCGTGGAGGTCAGCGCGAAGCGCCCGTAACCGGACAGGTCGAGGGCGTCGATGACGGCCTCCGCGTAGGCGCGGATCTGGGCGTGCTCGATCACCACGCCCTTCGGCGTCCCGGACGAGCCGGAGGTGAAGAGCAGGCAGGCCATGTCGGAGGGGTCCCGGGCCTCGGCGGGGTGCCGGGCCTCACCGAGGCCGTCGAGGATCGCCCCGAGGGCGTGCCGGCCGGCCGCGGGGTCGGCCGCGAGCGCGACGGTCAGCGCGGGCCGGGCGAGCGCGATCAGGCGGTCGCGGCGGGCCTGCGGCCAGGCCGGGTCGAGGGGCAGGTAGGCGCCCCCCGCGCGCCAGACCGCGAGGATCGCCACCACGAGGTCGACGGAGCGCGGCAGGTCCAGGGCGACGACGCGCTCGGGACCGACGCCGCGCGCGGCGAACCAGGCGCCGAGGCGCGCGACGCGATCCTCCAGCGCGGCGTACGACAGGGTGCGGCCAGCGCCGGCGAGGGCGGGGGCGTCCGGCGCCGTCGCCGCGTGGCGGGCGACGAGGACCGGAAGGGTCTCCGCCGGCAGGGCGCGGGCGGCCGGGCGGCCGAAGGCGCGCAGGCGCACCTCATCGCGCGCGCCGACGAGCGGGTAGGTCGCGAAGGGCGTCGCGGCCTTCGCGGGCAGGCGGGCGAGCAGCGTCTCGACCTGATCGAGCAGGGTCTCCAGGGCTTCCACCGCGTAGCGGCGCGGGTCGGCGTGCAAGGTCAGCGCGGCGAGGTGCCCCTCCGCGTCGAGGGCCGGCTCCAGGCAGAGCTCGAACCCGGCGGGTCCGGGCAGGAGCCGGTCCTGCGCGGCCCCCTGAGCCGCGAGCGCGAAGCCGACCGCGGGGCGGCGGTCGCCGCCGGCCGCGTCGAGGGGGCAGAGTTCCTGGAAGGCGCGGTGCTCGTCGAGCCGCGCGGCGAGACCGGCCGCGGCCTCCGAGACGCTGGTCTCCGGCGGGAGGACGAGGCGCAGGGGCAGCGTCTTGGTGAAGACGCCGACCGTGCCGGCGAAGACCGCGTAGTCGCGCCGGCAATCGTGCGCCCAGCCGCCGAGGATCTCCGTCCGCTCGGCGAGGCGCGCCACGAGCAGCCACCACGCGGCCTGGAGCACGGCCTCGGCGCCGGCCGCGGCGAGGTCCGGCCGGGCCAACGCCCGCGCGAAGGCGTCCGTGACGGCGGCGTCGACGGCCCGACTCAGCCGGATCGCGGCGGCCGGCTCCTCCACCGCGTCGGCGGCCGCCCCGCGGCGATAGGGCAGCCGGAGGGGCGCCGCGCCCGCGCCGATCTGGTCCCGCCAGTAGGCTTGGCCCTCGCCGTCCGCGTCGTCGGCGGCGACCGCCTCGCGCCACTCCGCGTACTGGGCGTAGGTCGCGGCCTCGGGATCGGCGCCGGGTGCCGCGTCGTCCGCGCAGGCGGCCGCGACCTCCGACAGGACGCGGTCGAGGCTGCCGGCATCGACCGCGAGGGCGCTGGCGACGAGGCGCAGCCGCGGCGTCGCGCCCGGCAGGAGGACGGCCGCGAGGGTCTGGCCGCGCTCCGGCGCGAGGCCGACGGTCCCGACGTCTCCCTGCGGCGCGCCGGTATCGAGCGGGATAGCGGGCGCGCCGGCCTCGGCCTGCCGCAGGCCGCGGAAGCCCGGTTCGCGCACGAAGGCGGTGCGCAGGACGTCGTGGCGGGCGGCGACCGCGGCGAGGCCGCGGCGGAGGCGGTCCGCCTCGACCGGCCCGGGAAGGTCGATCTCGGCCACGAGACTCGGCGCGGCGCCGGCCGCGTCGAGGCAGGCGCGCTGCTCGGGGGTCAGCGCCCGGGTCGGCGCCGCGAGGGAGGCCGGCGCCCCGGTCATCGCCGCGCCGGTCATCGCCGCGCCGGTCATGCCGCCGCTCCCGTGACCGCGCCGCGCTCGACCATGTCGCCCATGGCGACGACGATCCGGCGCGGCCCCTCGTAGGGGTCGCGGGCATGGGCGGCGAGCATGTTGTCGAGCATCACGACGTCGCCGGGGCGCCAGTCGAAGCGCACGGCGATCGCCTCGTAGAGGCGGCCGACCTCGTCCATCACCGCGTCCTCGATCGGCGTGCCGTCGCCGTAGAGCACGTCGCGCGGCATCCGCTCCGGCCCCACGAGGCCGAGGAGGTCGGCGCGCACCTCGGGGTCGAGGCAGCGCGGGTGGTGCAGCTGCACCTGGTTGAAGAACGACTTCTCGCCGGTCAGCGGGTGGGTGATCACCGCCGGGCAGCGCGTGCGGGTCTGGAGCGTGTCCGCGTCGAGCCAGGCGAAGTCGACGCCCTCGGCCCGGCAGCGCGCCTCCACGGCCGCGCGATCCTCGGTGTGGAAGAACCGGCGCCAGTCGACGTCGAAGCGCTCCGTGAAGGTGCGGACGTAGATCAGCCCCAGGCGCTCGAAGCGGTCGGCGATCGCCGGCGGCAGCTGCCGGTACAGCGCGCGGCAGTCGACGATGGGCGTCGCGCCGCCCACCGGCGACGGCTGCTGGCAGAAGAACCACTGCTTGCGCGGCCAGGCATGCAGGTGGCTGCTCTCGTTGTGGTAGAGGATCATCTCCCGCTCGGGGTAGGGCGTCGAGCGGTAGGTGTTCTTCCCGCCCTCGTTCTTGGGCAGGTCGCCGTACCCGCCGTAGAGGCCGGGCTGGAGCGCCTCGGCGAAGGCCTCGAATTCCTGCGGGGTCGCGATGCCGAAGCCGCGCAGCAGCAGGCCGGCGTGGCGGCGCAGCTTGCCCTCGACCCAGTCGCGCTGGGCGGTCGCCCAGGCCACCGCGTCGACGTCGGCCGACAGCGGCTCGATCACGAGGGGGAAGTCGCGCCCGGGCGCCAGGGTCGAGATGCGGGCCGGCTCGCCCGCGGCGGCGGCGGGTTTGCCGGCGCCCAGTCCCTTGAGCTTGTCGAGCTTCGCTTCCAGGCGGCCGGTGCGCGGGAGCGACGGGGCGGTGTTCGACATGACGGGGTCCTCCGGGTCTCGTGAGGGCGGGAGCGCGGGCAGAAGGTCGGGCAGGCCGGGCAGCAGGGTCGGGAGCGGGGCCGCGGGCGCGGCGGCTGCGGCGGCGAGCAGGGTCGCGTAGGCCTCCGCGAGGCGCGCGACGCGTTCGGGGGTGAACAGGGCCGTGGCGAAGACCCACTCGGCCGCGATCCCGCCCCCCGGCGCGGGCGGGTCGAGGAAGAGCGCCATCTCGAATTTCGAGCCGTGCGCGCTGGCCGCCCGGGCCTCGGCCGCGAGCCCCGGGACACCGAAATCGCCGGGCGGCGCGTTCTGCATCACGAACAGGGCCTGGACGAGGGGTGGCCGGGCGCGGGCGCGCGGGATGTCGAGGGCGTCGACGATCCGGTCGAAGGGCAGGGTGGCGTGCTCGAAGACGGCGAGGACGTCCTCGCGGACGCGCTCGATCAGCGCGGCGAAGGACGGGGCGCCGTCGAGGCGCGCCCGGATCGGCAGCACGTTGACGAAGAAGCCGATCAGCCCGGCCAGCTCGGGGTGCGGCCGGCCCGCGACGTCGGTGCCGACCACGAAGCGTTCGGCCCCGCTCAGCCGATGGAGCAGGGCCTGGAAGCCCGCGAGCAGCACGACGAACGGCGAGGCGCCGCGCGCCCGGCCCAGCTCCGCCAGACGGACGACCAGCGGCCCCGGCAGTTCGAAGCGGACGGAGCCGCCGGCCTGCGACGGGACCGCCGGCCGCGGCCGGTCGGTCGGCAGGGGCAGCAGGGCGGGCACCTCCGCGAGGTGCCCGCGCCAGAACGCGGTCTCGGCCGCCGCCGCGCGCTCCACGGCCGCCCGGTGCCAGCGCGCGAAATCCGTGTACTGGACGGGGAGGGGCGGCGCCTCCGCGCCGCGATAGGCGGCCCCGAGTTCGGAGAGCAGCACGCCGACCGACCAGCCGTCGCCGACGAGGTGGTGGAGGGCCAGGACGAGGCGGTGATCGTCGGCGGCCAGGCGCAGGAGCCGGGCGCGCAGGAGCGGCGGCACGGCGAGGTCGAACGGCGCGGCGGCCTCCGCGGCCTCGCACGCGGCGACCCGGACCTCGCGGGCGCCCGGATCGAGGCCGGTGAGGTCGTCGACGGGCACGTCGAGGGCGACCGCCTCGGCGATCCGGGGCTCCGGAAGGCCGTCCTCGCCGGTCGGATAGCCGGTCCGCAGCACGGCGTGCCGGGCGACGACCCGGCGCAGGGCCGCGGCGAGCCGGTCGGGATCCAGCGGGCCTCCGAACCGGATATGTCCGACCATGACGTAGGCGCCGCGCCCGGCCGGGTCGCCGAGCCGCTCGGCCAGCCAGAGCCGCTGCTGGCCGAGCGACAGCAGGGGCGGGCCCGCATTCGGCAGGAGCGCGGGCGCCGGCACCGCGTCGCGGGGCAGCGCGTCGATCCGCGCCGCGAGGTCGGCGAGGGTCGGGGCCGCGAACAGGTCGCGCAGCGGCAGGGCGACCCCGAAGGCGGCGCGGACGCGGTCGACGGCGCGCATCGCCAGGAGCGAGTGGCCGCCGAGTTCCAGGAAACCGCGCCCGCGCGAGACCTCGTCCAGGCCGAGGAGATCGCACCAGATCGCCGCGAGGGCGCGCTCCGTCGCGCTCCGGGGCGGCTCATCCGGCGCCGGGGCACCCTGCGGGCGCCGGTAGAGGTGGAGGGGGGTGAGGTCGCCGGCCGCGAGGCCGTCCCGGCACGCGCCGCGCCGGAGCTTCCCGCTCGTGGTCTTGGGCAGGGTGCCCGGCGCCAGCAGGGCCACGAGTTCCGCCGGCTCGGCCAGCACCTCCGCCAGCGCGGCGTCGACCGCGGCGGCGATCTCCGGCGCGCGGGCGGCGGCGCTCCGGCCGATCTCGGCGGCGATCCCGATCGCCTCGCCCGCCGGGCCCTCGACCGCGAAGGCCGCGACCCGCCCCGGGCGGAGAGCCGGCACGCGCGCCTCGACTGCCGTCTCCACGTCCTGCGGATAGACGTTGTGGCCGCGCAGGATGATGAGGTCCTTGGCGCGCCCGGTGACGAAGAGCTCGCCGCCGTCCAGGAAGCCGAGGTCCCCGGTCCGCAGCCAGGTCGCGCCGTCGCGGGGCACGAAGGTCGCGCGGGTCGCCTCCGGGTTGTTCCAGTAGCCGCGCGCGACGCAGGGGCCGCTGAGCCAGATCTCGCCGACCGTCCCGTCGGGGCAGGGGAGGCCCGTGCGCGGGTCGACGATCCGCAGGTGCTCGGGCCGGACCGGCCGGCCGCTGCCCGCGAGGGCGGTGCCGGCCTCGTCGGCGACGGCGCGGCCGGCCGCCAGCGCCGCCGGCGCCACGCTCAGCCGGCGCCACGGCGTGCCCAGGGGCTTGGCCGCGACGAGGAGGGTCGCCTCGGCGAGGCCGTAGGCGGGGCTGAGCGCCGTCGGCGCGAAGCCCGCCGGGGCGAAGCGCTCGGCGAAGCGGGTGAGGGTCCGGGGCCGGATCGGCTCGGCACCGCTGTAGGCGACGCGCCACCCGGCGAGGTCGAGCCCCGCCAGCGCGGCGGCGCCGACGCGCTCGCAGGCCAGCCGGTAGGCGAAGTCCGGGCCGCCGCTGATCGTGCCGCCATGCGCGCCGATCGCCTCGAGCCACGAGGCGGGCCGGGCGAGGAAGGCCTGCGGGCTCATCAGCACGAGCGGCGCGCCGGCGAAGATCGGCTCGATCAGCCCCGCGATCAGGCCCATGTCGTGGTAGAGGGGCAGCCAGGAGACGAAGACGTCGTCCGGGCCGGGCGCGATCGCCTCGGCGAGCCAGCGGGCGTTGGCGACGATGTTGCCGTGCGTGACCTCGACGCCCTTGGGATTCGCGGTCGAGCCCGACGTGTACTGCAGGAAGGCGAGGGTGTCGGGCGGGCACGGGACCGGCCGCCACGTCTCCGCCCCGGCGCTGCCGACCGCGTCGACGCAGACGATCGCCCCCACGGAGCTGCCCGCGCAGGTCGCCGCCACGGTCTCGCGGTTCGCCCGATCGGTCAGGACGTGGCGCGGTGCCATGTCGGCGATCATCAGGGCGAGGCGGGCCGCGTGGTGCGGATCCCGCGTCTCCGGCGGGAAGGAGGGCACGGCGACGAGGCCCGCGTAGAGGCAGGCGAAGAACGCCACGACGTAGTCCGGTCCGCTCGGCAGGGCGATGAGCGCCCGCGCGCCGGGCTCGGCGTCGCGCTGGAGGCGCGCCGCGAGGGCGCGGACCCGCCGGTCGAGTTCCGCGTAGTCGAGGGACGCCCCGACCGCGCGCCCGTCCGTGAGGAAGCGCAGGGTCAGCCGGTCGGGCGTGGCGGCCGCCCGCGCCCGCAGGATCGCCACGAGGCTGTCGTCCGGCGCGGGCCGGTGGGGCGACGGCGCGCGGTGCGCGCGGCCCACGTGCAGGCTCTCGTGCAGGCTCACGCGCCGGCTCCCGCCTGGCGGCCGCGCGGCGGGGCGGCGCGGTGCTCCACCACGAGGCCGCGCTCGAGCTTCACGACCTGGTCGGCCCGGTCGAACCAGCGGTCGTCGTGGGTGACGACGAGGATCGTCCGGCCCTCGGCGGCCAGCTCCGGGAGGAGCGTCTCGTAGAAGGCCGCCCGGGAGTCGGGATCCTGGTCGGCGGCCCACTCGTCGAAGATCATGACGGGCCGGTCCTCCAGGCAGGCGACGAGGAGGGCGAGCCGCTTGCGCTGGCCCGTCGAGAGATCGCGGGTCGAGAAGACCCCGTCCCGGAGGCTGACGCGGCCGTCGAGGCCGAGGCGCGCCAGCCACGCGCGCGCCTGCGCCTCGCGCGCGGCGTCCGGCCGGCCGAGCAGCGTCTCGAACAGGTGGAAATCGGAGAAGACGGCCGCGACGTGCGCGCGGTAGCCGGCGAGGGCCGCGCCCGCCACCGGGCGGCCGTCCAGGCACAGCGTCCCGCCGGTCGGCGGGTGCAGGCCGGCGATCACCCGGGCGAGGCTGGTCTTGCCGGAGCCGTTGCCGCCGACCAGGAAGGTGATCTCCCCGGGGCGCAGCGTCAGGTCGACCGGGCCAAGGTCGAAGCGGTCGCCGGTCTGCGGATCGGCCCGGTGATGGGTCACGCCCCGCAGGGTCACGGTGGCGTCGCGCCGGGGCGCGGCCGGGCCTGTCCCCGGATCGCCGACCGGCTCGGGCGGCAGCTCGGCGAAGGCCGCCTCGATCCGCCGCGCGCCGACGCGGGCGAGGTTGACGAGCGGCATCGTGTTCAGCACCGCCTCGAGCGGCCCCATCAGGTAGAGCAGGGCGATGACGTACCCGGTCGTCACCGCCTGGCTCTGCGCGCCGGTCCCGGGGACGAACAGCGCGAGCCCGATCAGGGCCAGGAACAGGATGCGGCCCCAGCCCGCCGCCAGCGCGAGGAGGGCGAGGCCGCGCCGGCGGTGGTCGGCGACGCGGGCGATCGCGGTCGCCAGGACCGCGTCGAGGAAGTGGCGCCCCTTCTCCCGGTTGAGGCGCAGCTCCTTGGCGCCGCCGTGCAGCGCCTGGAAATGTCCGACGAGGCGGTCCTGCTCCGCCCCGGCCCGGGCGAGGTGGCGCGTGACGCGGCCGTAGCAGGCGGAGTAGCCCGCGGCCCCCAGGGCGATCGTGAGGGCCGAGGCCAGGAACAGGGGGAACGACAGATAGCCGAGATAGGCGAGGGTCGCCGCGACCACCGCGCAGTTGGTGACGAGCACGGGCAGCGCCGTGAGGAAGTTGGCGACCTGGTTGGCGTCCTCGGTCACCAGCGCCTGCACCCGGGCGCTCCCCACAGCCTCGAGATCCGCGAACGCGGCGGCCTGGACGCGCGCGGCGATCGCGGACCGGAGATCGGCGAGCCCGCGCTGCCCGAGATCGGCGAAGAGGGCGCGCGAGACGACGAGCGCCGCGCAGGCGAGGAGGGCGGTCGCCGCGAAGGCGGCGACCCGGTCGGCCCGGGCGGGCTCGGACGCGTGGAGCGCCCCGTTGATGAGCACGATCAGGCCCGTCGTGGCGATCCCGCCGACGAGGCTCGCCGCGCCGGCCAGCACGAGCCGGGCGCGGGCGCCCCGCGCGAGGGCGCGCCACAGCGCGGTCCCTGGCGCGGACCCGGGCTCCGCGAAGGCGAACGCCGCCGCCATCACTGCGCGCGGCCGGCTTGCGCCATCGCCACCACGACCTTGCGCGGGCCCTTGAAGGGTGTCCGCGCGTGGGCGGTCAGCATGTTGTCCAGCATCACCACGTCGCCGGACTGCCAGGGGAAGACGACGGTGTGCGCGGCGAGCACGGCGCGGATCGCGTCGAGATCCGCGTCGGGGATCGGGCTGCCGTCGCCGTAGTAGACGTTGCGCGGCAGGTCCGGCTCGTCGACGAGGTCGAGGAGGGTCGCGCGCACCTCCGGCTCGAGGTTCGAGACGTGGAACAGGTGGGCCTGGTTGAACCACACCGGCTCGCCGGTCTCGGGGTGGCGGGCGGTGCCCTGGCAGACCTGCCGGGTGCGGAGGTCGCCGTCCGGCTTCCACTCGCAGGTGATCCCGTGGCCGGCGCAGTACGCCTCGACCGCCCCTCGGTCCTGCGTGCCGAACACCTGCTCCCAGGCCACGTCGAGCCCGTTGCCGTAGTTGCGCACGTACATCAGGCCCCGCTCGGCGAAGCGCGCGCGGATCGGCTCGGGCACGGCGCGGTAGATGGCGCGGCTGTCAGCCAGCGGCGTCTCGCCCCCCTCGGGCGCCGCCTGCTGGCAGTAGAACCAGATCTTCATCGGCCAGTCGCGGGCGTAGGCCTGCTCGTTGTGCAGCGGGATGTGCTGGTGGGGCGGGTACTCGGTCGAGGTGTAGACCCCCTGGGTCACGGCGCTGCGCGGCGTCGAGCCGAACTCGTAGCTCAGGAGGTCGTGGCCGAAGCCCGCCGCGAAGCTGCGGAACGCGTCGGGCCCGTCGAGGCTGAAGCCGCGGAGCAGCAGGCCGCCCGCGGCGTGGAGGTGCGCCTCGGCCGCGGCCCGGATCGCCGGCAGCGCGTCCGCGAGCGCCGCGCCCGCGGCGCCCTCCGGCGGCGTGACCAGGAGCGGCAGAGGACCCTCGTCCCGCAGGGGCTTGGTCACGAGTTCCATCACGGCGTCCTCCATGGTGACATCCCGTTCGTTCGCGCCGCCGGCCCGCGCGCCGCCGATGGGCGGGCGCGGCCGCCTCAGGCCGCGACCTCGGCCCGCGCGCCGATCCGCCGGCCGACGAGGTCGAGCACCGGCCCCCGCCGCGCGTGGATGAAGAAGTGGTCGCCCTCGAACAGCGCGAGGTCGAAGGGGCCGCGCGTCTCGCGGCCCCAGGCCTCGAGGTCGGCGCGGGCGACGTCGTCCCGCGTCCCGCCGAGCGCCTGGATCGGGCAGTCCAGCGCCGGGCGCGCCGCGTAGGTGTAGGCGCCGCGCAGCCGGAAATCGGCCCGGAGCACCGGCAGCACCAGGGCCATCAGGGCGGGATCGGCCAGCGCCTCCGGCGGCGTCGCGCCGTAGGCGGACAGCGCGTCGCGCAGGTCCGCGTCGCTGCGCGGGCGGCGGAAATATGCCCCGTCGCACACCGCCGGTCCGGCGCATCCGGAGGCGAACAGCGCGCGCGGCGCCGCGATCCCGCGGTCGCGGAGTTCGTGCGCCAGCTCGAAGGCGAGCAGCGCGCCCAGGCTATGGCCGAACAGCGCGTAGGAGCCCGTGACGGAACCGGCGACCTCGTCCGCGAGGCGCCGCGTCAGCGCCCGCGGGTCGGTGCAGGGCGCCTCGCCGATCCGGGAGCCGCGCCCCGGCAGCTCGACGGGCCTGACGTCGACCGCGTCGGGCAGGCCGCGGCGCCACTGCGCGAACACCGCGGCGCTCGCCCCCGCGTAGGGCAGGCAGAACAGCCGGACTCGTCCCGGCACGGTCACGCCCGCGCGCCGCCCGCGTCCCGCTCCTGAGCCTCCATGTGTCGGCGCAGGCTCAGGGGCCGCATGTCGGTCCAGACCTCGTCGATGTAGGCCAGGCAATCGGCCTTCGCGCGCGGATCGCCCACGGCGCGCCACCCGTCAGGGATGTCGCGGTAGCTCGGCCAGATCGAGTATTGCTCCTCGTGATTCACCACCACGTAGAACAGCGTATCTTCGCGATCGAACGCCATCGATGCATCCCGTTCAGGTGAAAGCTGCGAGCTGCCTCGCCAATGAATCAATGAACTTCGCTTGTCGGCGCATAACATGGCCGAAAGATCGCCGGACTCAAGGGCCCTTTTACATATTTGAAATGTTCTAATTTAATTCATTACTGCTCGATCGTCAGAAGTGTTTTCCGGAGACCTTGAATCACTGTGGCGGTTCGCGCTACGCAGTGCGGCCGGCGGGTTCGGCCGGCGGGTGTTCTGTGGTCCGGGGCTTGGCGGGGGACGCGGTCAGTGGCGTGTGCGCGAACCAGCTTCCGGTCGCCTGCGAGCGGTCCCGCCGGGGGAACGCGCGGCTCCCCCGAGGGAGGCGCCGCCCCCGTGCGCCGCGGCGGCGAGGATCGCCGCGCACCTCGCCGCGCGCCCCGGCTCCCACCCCGTCGTGCGGACGAGGAGACGATCGGATGACCGCGCGCGCCGCACCGCTCTGCGACGTCATCGGG
This sequence comes from Methylobacterium sp. 285MFTsu5.1, assembly GCF_000383455.1. Classification (NCBI taxonomy): domain Bacteria; kingdom Pseudomonadati; phylum Pseudomonadota; class Alphaproteobacteria; order Hyphomicrobiales; family Methylobacteriaceae; genus Methylobacterium; species Methylobacterium sp. 285MFTsu5.1. Next base: position 119,565 of record NZ_KB911283.1, read on the forward strand.
GTCGGCTTCGGGCCGTCGAACCTCGCCCTGGCGATCGCCCTGGCCGAGACCCCGGCGGCGCGCGGCCTCCGGTACCGCTTCCTGGAGCGGCAGCCGCACTTCCGATGGCACGGCGGCATGCTGCTGCCGGGCAGCGACATGCAGATCTCGTTCCTCAAGGACCTCGTCACGCTCCGCAACCCGACGAGCCCGCTGACCTTCGTGAACTACCTGCACAGCCAGGGTCGACTGCACGATTTCATCGATCTCGGGACGTTTCATCCCAGCCGGATCGAGTTCAACGACTATCTCCGCTGGGTGGCGGACCATTTCGCCGACCGGTGCGACTACGGCGAGACCGCGGTCGCGGTGGAGCCCGGGCTGGGACCGGACGGGACGGTCGAGACCCTGTGGGTCGTCACCCGCGACGCCGCGGGCCGCGAGATCCGCCGCCAGACGCGCGACCTCGCCCTCGCGGTGGGCGGCGCCCCGCACGTGCCCGCCGCCTTCGCCGCCCTGGCGCGCGATCCCCGGCTCTGCCATTCGAGCCGCTACCTCGACCACGTCGACCGGCGCGGCCCGGGCAGCCCGCTCGACCTGTCGCGCCCGGGCGCCCGCGTGGCGGTGATCGGCGGCGGCCAGAGCGCCGCCGAGATCGGCCACGATCTCCACGCCCGCTTCCCGCAGCTGCAGGTCGATCTCGTCTTCCGCGGCCACGCCCTCCGACCGTCGGACGCGACGCCGTTCGTCAACGAGATCTTCCACCCCGACCGCACCGACTTCGTGTACGCGCAGCCGAGCGAGCGGCGGGCGGCGATTGTGCGCAGCTACCGCAACACGAACTACGCGGTGATCGACGCCGACCTGCTCAAGGCGCTCCACGTCATCGTCTACCGGGAGAAGGTCTCCGGGCCGCAGCGCCTGCACCTCCGGCCGCGCAGCGAGATCCTCTCGGCCGTCGGCGACGCGGGCGGGATCAGGCTGCGGACCGTCGACCGCTACGCCGAGGTCGAGGCGGAGCGCAGCTACGACGGCGTCGTCCTGGCGACCGGGTACGCGCGCGACCCGAACCCGGCGATCCTCGAACCGCTCGCGCCCTACCGCGACGGGCCGGACCTGGCGCGCGACTACCGCGTCCCGACCCGCCCCGGCTTCGTCCCGCGCATCTACGTCCAGGGCTACTCGGAGACCTCGCACGGTCTGAGCGACACCCTGCTCTCGGTCCTGCCGGTCCGCGCACAGGAGATCGTCGACAGCCTGCTCGATCAGGACGGGCGCGGGGGCGCGGTCGCCCCGGCGCGCGCGCCCGCCGCCGGCGGGATCCGCGCCTGGGAGCGGCAGGGAGCGCATCCATGAGGCTCGCCGTCCCGCGGACCGGCCGGGCGCGGCGCGCGGAGGCGTGCCGCGGGCGGATCCGCCGCCCGCTCGCCCGAGTCGGCGCACGGGCCGGCGCATGGGGATGAGCCGCCCGCGCGGCGATCGTCGCGCCCTCCTCGCCGGCCTCGCCGCGGGCGTCCTGGGTCTCGTCCCGGGCGGCTTCGCCGCGTCCCCCGCGGGTGCGTCCGAAGACCCGCGGCGCGCGGAGACGGGCGGCGCGCCCGCCGCCCGCGTGGTCGCCCTCGACGGGTTGTTCGCCGAGACGCTCCTCGCCATCGGCCTCGTGCCGGTGGCGATCGCCAACCGGCCGCTCTACGAGAAGCTCATCGCGCAGCCGCCCCTGCCGGACTCGGTCCTCGACCTCGGCCCGCTGCAGGAGCCGAACCTCGAGTTCCTCAGCCTGATCGCCCCCGATCTCATCCTCGCCGCGCCGTGGCAGGCGCAGATCCAGGTCGCGCTGACCCGGATCGCCCCGGTCGTGGCGCTGCCCATCGTCGCGGGCGCGCGGGAGCCGATCGACCACCTCGACGCGCTGACCCGCGACCTGGGGGACCGCGTCGACCGCGCCGCGGCGGCGCGGGCGCTGGTCGCCGGGACCGACGGGGCGCTCGCCGAGGCCCGGGCCGCGCTCGCGGGCCGGACCGGGCGCCCGGTCTACATCTGCCGCTTCCGCGACGACGGGCGGCAGCTGGCCGTCTTCGGCACGCGCAGCACCGTCGGCGCGGTCGCCCAGCGCCTCGGCCTGACCAATGCCTGGACTGGCCGGCAGAGCGGCGCGGGCACGGTGCTCGCCGCGGTCGAGGACCTCGCGGAGGTGCCCGACGCGACGCTGATCCACTTCGACCGCGGCGCCGAGACCGCGCGCGCCCTCGGGCGCCTCGACGACAGCCCGCTCTGGCGGGCGCTGCCCGCCGTGCGCGCCGGCCGCGTGATCCGCATGCCGGTCGTCCATCCGAACGGCGGCCTGCCGTCGGCCGCGCGCTTCGCCCGTCAGGTCGCCGCGGCGCTCGGGAAGGCCCCGGCGTGAGCGCGGCCGGGGCCGGAGCGCGGCGGGCGCGAGCCGACGGGTCCGGGGCCTCGCCGCTCTGGCGCGGGGCGGGGCTCCTCGCCCTCGCGCTGGCGGTGAGCGCCGCGCTGCTGCACGCCAACCTGGCGGCCGTCCTGCCGCCCGGGCAGTGGTGGGCCGCCCTGCTCCACCCGACCGACGGTGACATGCCGCAGCTCGTCCTGCGCGACAGCCTGCTGCCGCGCCTCGCCATGGCGGTCCTGGCGGGCGGGGGGCTCGGCCTGGCCGGCGTGCTGTTCCAGCAGGTGCTCGACAACCCGCTGGCCGAGCCCGGAACCCTCGGGGTGTTCGCGGGCGCGAAGCTCGCCCTGGCCCTCGCGACGCTGTGGTGGCCGGCCCTCCTGATCTACGGCTACGAGCCCGTCGCGGGCGCCGGGGCGGCCCTGTGCACGGGCCTCGTGCTGCTGCTGAGCGGGCGCAGCGGCTACGCGCCGTCCACCGTCATCCTCGCCGGACTGGTGGTCGGGCTGTCCGCCGAGGCCGCCAACCGGATGCTGGTGCTCGCGCATTTCGACGCGCTCTCCGACCTCTACGCGTGGCAGGCCGGCGCGCTGAACCAGAACAACTGGGACGGCGTCCGCGGCCTCTTCCCGCGCCTCGCCCTCGCGGCCCTCGCGGCCGGCCTGCTGGCGCGCCCGCTGACCCTGATCGAGCTCGGCGATGCCGGGGCGCGGGGCCTCGGCGTCTCCACCGCCGGCACGCGGCTCGCCGCCCTCGCCCTCGGCGTCGCGGTCGGCGCCAGCGTGACCGGGTATCTCGGGGTGATCGGCTTCGTCGGCCTGGCGGGGCCGGCCCTCGCCCGCTACGGCGGCGCCCGCCGGCTCCGCGACCGCCTGCTCTGGGGGCCGGTGGCCGGGGCGGTGCTGCTCGTCCTGACCGATCAGCTCGTGCAGCGGCTCATCGGCCGCAGCGGTGTCCCGACCGGCGCCGTCACCGCCCTCGTCGGCGCACCCCTGCTGGTCGGCCTCATCCTGGGCCTGCGCACGGCGCGCGAGGCGCCGCCGGCGCCGGGGCCTATCCCGGTCCGTCTCGCCCGGCCGTGGCCCGCCATCGGGACGCTCGCGATCCTGGCCCTCGCGGCCGTCGGCCTGTCGCTCACCCTGGGGCGGGATGCCCAGGGCTGGCTGTGGAGCCCCGATCCGGGCGCCCTCCTGGCCTGGCGGGCGCCGCGCGCGCTGGCCGCCCTGGGGGCCGGGGCCATGCTCGCCTACGCGGGCGGGCTGCTGCAGCGGCTGACCGGGAACCCCCTCGCGAGCCCCGAGCTGTTCGGCGTCTCCGCGGGCGCGGCCCTGGTGGTGGTGCTCGTCCTGTTCCTCGCCCCCGGCCTCGGCCCGGCCGCGATGCTGGCCGCCTCCGCGGCGGGCGCGCTCGCGACGCTGCTGGCGATCCTGGCCCTGGGCCGCCGGGCGCGCTACGCCTCCGCCCGGATCCTGCTCGTCGGCGCGGCCCTCACCAGCCTGATCGGCTCGGTGATCGCGCTCCTGCTCGCCACGGCCGACCCGCGGACCGCCGCCCTGCTGACGTGGCTCTCGGGCTCGACCTACAACGCCACCGGGACCGAGGCCGGGCTCGCCTGCCTCGGCGCGGCCCTGGTGCTCGCGGGCACGCCGCTGCTCGCGCGCTGGCTCACGATCCTGCCGCTCGGGGCGGAGACGAGCCGGGCCGTCGGGCTCCAGGTCGCGCGGGCGCGCCTGACGGTCCTGTCGGTCGCCGCGATCCTGACCGGCGCCGCGACCCTGCTCGTCGGCCCGCTGAGCTTCGTCGGGCTGATGGGGCCGCACCTCGCCCGCAGCCTGGGCTTCAGCCGGGCCGCCGAGCAGCTGGTGGCGGCGACGCTCGCCGGCGGCCTGATCATGGTGCTGGCCGACTGGCTCGGGCGCGTCGCGGCCTTCCCGTGGCAGTTGCCCGCCGGCCTCGTCGCGACGGTTCTCGGGGGCGCCTATTTCGTCTGGCTGATGCTGCGCCGATGATTCTCTCCCCGCTGAACGCCCTGTTCGTCGGCCCCCTCGAGGGCTACCGGGATCGGATCGTGTCCGCGGAGGATCCGCGCCCCTCCGTGAGGGGCGCCGACCTGCTCGATCCGCGCGTCCTGACCGACCAGCTCGACCGGTTCGCCCGCACCTTCGCGGCGCCGGAGCCCCGCGCCGTCGCGTCGATCTGGGCGAAGCAGCACTTCTCGATGCTGGTGGTGCCCGCGCTCGCCGCCAACATCGTGCTCGACCTCGTCCTGCCCGTGGCCCTCGACGCCGTCGAGATCGTCCCGGACGACGGCGGGCTGACGCGGGCGCTCAAGCTGCGCGACCCCGCCGCGGGGAGCGACGGGCCCGGCGGGCATACCGGGGCGCGGGCGCCGGCGGATCGCTTCGGCGCGCTGATCGACGCGCACCTGGCGCCCCTGGTCGGTGCCCTGGCGGCGGTCTCGGGCGTGGCGCCGCGCGTGCTGTGGAGCAATGCCGGCAACATCTTCGAGTTCGTGGTGCGCCGCACCGAGGGGCTCCCGCAGGCGGGCCGGACCGGGCACGCGGCCGCCGCGAGCGTCCTGACGAGCCGCCGCCGGTCCGGCGCGCCCAACCCGCTGTTCGCGCCGATCCGCTACGTCCCGGAGGCGGGGGACGCGCCGGCGGGCGCGCCGCCGCGTCGGGTGCGGAAGGTCTGCTGCCTGCGCTACCTCATCCCCGACCAGAGCCTCTGCGGCGCCTGCCCCCTGCCGGCACGCCCCGAAGCGGGTCCGGCGGGAACGGACGGCCCGAGGAGGCCCGCATGAACGGTCCCGATGCGCCGGTCGTCGCGCGGCCGCGGGGCGCGCCGAAGGCGGAAGCCGCGGGCGCCCCCCCGCTCTTCACCCTGCAGGGCGCGAGCTTCGGTCTCCCCGAACGCACCCTGCTGCATCCCCTCGACCTCGTGATCCAGCCGCGGCAGGTGGTGGGCCTGATCGGCCATAACGGGTCCGGCAAGTCGACCCTGATCAAGCTGCTGGGCCGCCAGCAGGCGCCGACCGCCGGCCGGATCGCGTTCGCGGATCGCGCCCTCAGTGCCTGGGAGGACCGCGCCTTCGCGCGCGAGGTCGCCTACCTGCCGCAGGCGCTCCCGCCGGTCCCGGGCATGACCGTGCGCGAGCTCGTGGCGCTGGGGCGCTATCCCTGGCACGGCGCCCTCGGCCGCGTCGCCGACCGGGATCGCGAGGCGGTCCGGCGGGCGCTCACCGCCACCGGCGTCGCCGCCTTCGCGGACCGCTTCGTCGACACGCTCTCGGGCGGTGAGCGGCAGCGCGTCTGGCTCGCGATGATGATCGCGCAGGAGCCCGCCTGCCTGCTGCTCGACGAGCCGATCTCGGCCCTCGACGTCGCCCACGCCGTCGAGATCCTCGCCCTCGTGCGCGATCTGGCCCATCGTGACGGGCTCGGCGTCGTGGTGGTCCTGCACGACGTGAACATGGCGGCGCGCGTCTGCGACCGCATCCTGGCGCTGCACTCGGGACGCCTCATCGCGGACGGGCCGCCCGGCACGCTGATGAACCCCGACACGCTGCGCGCCGTGTACGACATCCCGATGGGCGTCATGCCGCATCCGGATACCGGTCGGCCACTGAGCTACCTGCGCGGATCGTAGGCCGGCGCGCGACGACCAGCTGCTCGCGATCCGGCACGCTCGGACCCAGGGTTCGAGCGCGAATCGGCCGGACGCTCGGGTGGCGGCGCGCCGCGGACCTCGTCGCCCGGCGGTGACCTCGTGTCGTCTGGACGATCGAGGCGTCGGGAAGAGCGCGGCCGTTGCGGCGGCTCCGACAACGCTGGCGGGGACGGAGGGATTCCGAGACGGTGACCGGCCCCCGCGGGGTGGTCCCGTGTCAGGCTTGGGTGCGATCGGAGTGGCGGCTCGGGGCGGTTTCCTGCCGGTGCGCTTACCGACGGCATGGGTTGAGACGCGGACAGAACCGCCGCGAAGCACCCGGCACCGCGGTCTTGAGATGATAGATTATATACAATAACCCTGCGGATCCGCAGTCTGCGCTTCGGGACGGCGCGCAGCGTGCCGAGGCTACGCATGCAACCGTTCTTCTCGACAGAGGGAATTCACCCCAAGGACGCGTTCCGGCGCTGGCGCGAGACGATCTGCGAGCGATTGATCCCGATCGACCAGCAACCCCTTCACGGGGTTCCGTTTCAGGGCAGGCTGGATGTCACCAGCATCGGGCCTGTGCCGATCTCCAAGATGGCACACACCGCCATGCGGACTGAAGCGACCCCCGACGCGATCCGGCGCTATGGGCAGCCCGACCGCCTCTACGCGTCCATGAAGCTCTCCGGCCAGGACGCCATCCAGCAAGGCGATCGGGAGGCTGTATTCCGGACGGGCGACTTCGTCGTTATCGACGCACGCCCGGCCGTCTGCGAGGCCGACACGGGCATCTCCCTCGTCATCGATCTGCCGCGCGAGCGCTTCGAGGCCATGCTGGGTCCGTCCCGGCTGTACTGTGCACTCACGGTCGGCGCGGACCTCGCCTCCACGACCCTGGCAAACACCTTCCTCCAGGAGCTGGTGCGCATGGGCGATCAGCTCACGCCCGACGCGGCCGTGCGCATGGCGGCGATCGGAACGGACCTGATCATAGCGAGCCTCGCCGAACGGATGGCGCAGGAGGTACCCCGTTCCGTTCACGGCAACGTCACGGTCCAGCGCGCCAAGGCCTATGTCGAGGCGAACCTGAGCGACCCGAACCTGGATCCGCCGCAACTCGCCGCCGCGATGGGCGTGTCGCTGCGCCGGCTCCAGGAACTGTTCCACGAGCGCGGCCGGCACATCTCCGACTACATCTGGGGACGCCGCCTGGAGGCGGCAGCCAAGCGCCTGAATGATCCGGCCTGCGCCCACCTGTCGATCGGCATGCTGGCTTACGGCTGCGGTTTCAGCAGCCAGGCGCATTTCGCGCGCCGCTTCAAGGATCGCTACGGCATGAGCCCGCGTGACTACCGGCAGGCGCACAGCCGAGACAAGCAACCGGGCGCGTCCGCGTCCCGGCCGTCATTCTCGTGACCTGAGTGACCGGTTCGGGTCGCTCCCGGAACGGCAGTTCGGGGTGATCTCCCGCCTATCCGCTTCTGGGCATCAAGTGCGGGAAAGCCGACCTCGGCTTCCATTCGCGCCCAATCTCGAGAAGCGGCGGACTCCGCCACGATCCGGCGCAGGAGATTTCGCATCGCGCTTCGACTGTGCGCGGCGAACGCGCACCGCGTGCGCTGGCTTGCGGTACCAGTCATCCAACCCCCATTCGCCGAGGGCTGTCGGGCGCGGTAAGGTTGATACCCTGCGGCGGGTCGCATCCCGGTCAGGGCAGGCGACGGTAGACACGGGCGAATTCCGTGCCGCGCCGGATTTCGCAGATGCCGGCTCGGCTGACCTTATCGAAGACGCGAAGGGATGACTTCACCGTGCGGCGCGGACCTTCCGGATCGGATTCGCGGCCTTCTGCTCCTCTTGGTAAGCGGCGATGGCCATCGAGCAATTCGGTGTCAGGAGGCCGGCTCTCTCGCGGAAGCAGGCCTGGACTTCCCCGCCGTCGGGCGAGAACTGGCCGCAATGTTCCAGGTAATCTCCTATGCAGTGGCGCTTCAGGTTCTCCTGGCTCGCCTGTGGCTGGGCAAAGGCCATGTTGGAGACGAGGCCGAGGACAGCGGTGAGGCAAGCGGTCTTCGAGATACTCATGATCGGCTCCGTAGGGTGAGAGATCTACCGAGGAGACGCCTTCAGGCTCCGGTCATCGCCAGATACGGGATGAGGAAGGCGCAGGCGAAGTTGCCGGCGATGACCAGCAGGATGACGGACTGCATGCCCATGACGGCTCACCTCGTCTGCGCGAGGAGACCGGCTGCGGATGCGGGCGTCAGCATCGGCGCGCAGGCGATGGCGCCGATCACGCTGATGACGATCAGCAGTCGTGCGATGATGGTGGTCATGTCGGTTCCCCCTCGTGGCCGTTCGGGCCTTTGGTTAATGAAGGATTTAAGAGCTCGGCCTTACGCGCGTGTTGCTTCGATTGTTGCGTCGAGCAGGGACCGGCAGACACCGCTGGCGCGACCGCTGTGGGACAGGCCGCAAACTGACACGTGTCGTGAACGGTCAAGCATTCGCTCCGCCGTGCACTCTGCCGAAGGAGGCGGCGACCTGGCCGACCAAGGTCGCCCAGGGCATGTCCAAGGCCGCGTAGACCGGGCCCGCCTCCGGGCGGGCGTTGTCCTTCAGGATCTCGACCATCAGCGTCGCGTAGTCGGACAGGACCACGCCCGCCTGCGCCATACGGAGAAGGCCGGCCTGGCGCTTGGTCTCGCTGAACGTCCCGGAGGCGTCGACAGCCACGTAGGCGTCGAGGCCGCGGGCGACGGCTGTCATGGCCGGGAAAGCCGCGCAGACCTCCAGCGAGATGCCGGCGAAGATCAGCTTCTCGCGGCCCGTGGCCTCGATGGCCCGGGCGACGCGCGCGTCGTCGTAGGCGTTCACCGACGAGCGGTCGATGATCTCGTTTCCGGGCAACGCCGCGACCAACTCGGGGAAGGTCGGACCCCATAGGCTGTCGCGCGCCGTCGTGGTGACCACGATGGGCAGGCCGAGCGCCGTGGCGGCCTTCGCCAGGGCGATCACGTTGTGCTTGAGCTCGCCCGTCGAATAGTCCCGCACGCCCGTCATCAGGCCGACCTGATGGTCGACGAGGACGAGGGCTGCGTTCTCGGCGGTGAGCGGTTCGTAGGCGCGAGCGGTCATCGTATCCTCCTGCTCAAGCCCCGTCGGGGCCGGCGACGAGCAAGTGCTATCGGCTGGACCGGCGGCCCAGAAGCCGCAACAATCCGAACCCAGCGTCCATAGGTTTGGACGATAAGGGGGCGGCGTGCTCGACCTGAACGACTTCTTCTACTTCGTGCAGGTCGTCGATCGCGGCGGCTTCACGGCCGCCGGGCGGACGCTGCGCGTGCCGAAATCCACTTTGAGCCACCGCCTCCAGCAGCTGGAGGCCGCCCTCGGCGTCCGGCTGTTGAACCGGACCTCGCGCCGGTTCGGCATGACGGATGCGGGGGAGGACTTCTACCGCCACGCGGTCGCGATGCTCAGAGAGGCGGAGCTGGCGGAGACGACGATCCGCCAGCGCCTGACGGAGCCGACCGGCACGGTGCGGTGCACGGCCGGCATCGCGACCATGCAGTTCGCCCTGGCGGACATCATCGCGGACTTCCTCGTCCGCCACCCGAAGGTGAATGTCGTGGCCCACGGCGCGGACCGCACCGTCGACATCGTCGGCGAGAACTTCGACATCGCCGTGCGGGCCCATACGGACCCGCTGCCGGACTCGAACCTCGTCCAGCGTACCCTGGCGCCGGCGCCCTGGTTCCTGTTCGCGGGATCGGCATACCTCGACGAGAACGGCGCTCCGGACAATCCGGACGCCCTTCGGGACCATCCGTCCCTGTTCATGATGCGGACCGGGGTCGCGCCGGTCTGGCGGCTGCGGCACGCGAGCCGCGCCGGGGACGAGGCGGTACTGCCGTTGAGCCCGCGGCTGATGGGCGATGACATGGTCGGGCTGCAGCAGGCCGCCATCCGCGGCATCGGCGTGGTCGCTCTGCCGAGCTACATCTGTCGTCAGGCCGTCCGCTCGGGTGCCCTGCGGCGCGTTCTGCCCGACTGGGTCGCGGGCGACTCCACCCTGACGGCCCTCATTCCCTACCGCCAAGGCCTGCTTCCGTCCGTGCGGGCCTTCCTCGACCACCTCGCGGCGGAGTTTCCGAAGGCCGTGCTGCTCTAGGCGCGGGCGATCTCGGCGGGGTCGGTCGAGGGGGTGCGGAGCCGGGGCCGGTCCCCATCCGCCGCGAGCGCCACCGGATGCCGGATCCCGGCGTCCAAACGATCGGACGATAGGTCCGAAAATGGCTGCCTTCTCGGCCAGCGTTTGTCGCAACACCATCGGCACATCCACGCAGCGAGGCAGGACATGACAGCTCTCGAGACCATCCACGGGGCCGACGCGCTCCACCCGAGGCTCGGCGAGACCGTTCTCGGAGCGCCCCACCGCATCGGCTCGAACTTCTCCGCGGCGCACTTCTCCGAGGAAGCCTTCGACGGGCGCATGGACCCGCTCCTGATGGTCGACCACTTCGTCATGACCGGGCCGACCTTCGAGCCGCACCTCCATGCCGGCATCTCGGCCGTGACCGTCATGTTCGAGGACGCGACCGGCCACTTCCTCAACCGGGACACGCTGGGCCGAGACGTCGCCCTCGAGCCGGGCGACCTCTACTGGCTCGCGGCGGCGTCGGGCGCCGCGCACGAGGAGAGGCCGGCCGAAGGGGCACGGGTCCACGCCCTGCAGGTCTTCGTCAATCTGCCCGCGCGCCTCAAGGCGCAGCCGGCGCGCGCGCTGCACGTTCGCGCGGCCGACATCCCGGTCCTCGAAGGCCGCGGCCATCGCGTCCGCGTCGTCCTGGGGCAGAGCGGCGACGTTGTTGGCGCGGGTGGCACCCCGGAGGAGATGACACTGCTCGACGGCTTCCTACAGCCGGGCGGCGCCTTCGCCCACGCCCTGCCCGAGGGGCGGCAAGCCTGGATCTACGCCGTGTCGGGGCGCGTGTCCGTCCGCTGCCGTGAGGAGGAGCGCCTCCTGCCGGAGGGCGGCGCCCTAGCGGTGGGCGCCGGTTCCGCCGCGGAGATCATCCTCGAAGCCGCCGAGGCTGCGCATGTCGTGCTGATGGCCGGGCGGCCGATCCGCGAGCCCTTCGTCAAGCGCGGTCCGCTGGTGATGTCCACGGTCGCCGACGTCGAGCGCGCGCTCGCCGGCTACGCCCGGGGCGCGTTCGGCCGCATCCCGGCCTGAGATCCGATCGTCCGACACACGAACCCCGCGCGGCGCCGAGCGACGCGCGGACGGCGGAGCCTTGCCCGGCGGCGGTCGGGCCGATGCACCAGCGGGAACTGCGATGCGCGACGACACCTTCGGCCCCGATCCGGCGCCAGGGACGATCACCATTCCGCTCGCCGACGATGAACGGCGGCGCGAGGACGCCCTGCGGGACCTGTTCGCGCGCTTCTGGGGCAACGCGACGGGAGAGCCGCGGGCCGTCTACGACACCTTCATAGCCGGCAGCCCGCGCGCGGACGGCGTCGCGTTCGACCCCGTGGACGAGGCCGGCATCCGCGGCTGGTGGGTGCGCCCCGCGGATGCCGCGCCCGGCCAGGCGATCCTCTTCCTGCACGGCGGCGGCTACGTCCAGGGCACGGCCGCGGCCTATCGCGGCTTCGTCAGCCAGATCGCGAGCCGGGCCGGCGTCGCCGCGCTCGCCATCGACTATCCTCTGGCGCCGGAGGCGACGCTGCCCGCTGCCCCGGAGGCGGCGCTGGCTGCCTGGGATTGGTTGATCGGCCAAGGCTACGACCGGATCGCCGTCGTCGGGGACTCGGCCGGGGGCGGGCTGAGCCTCGTCACCCTGGCGAGCCTCGCCCTGCGCGCGCGCGGCCCTGCGCCGGTGGCCGGCGTCGTCTTCTCGCCCTGGACCGACCTGACGCTGTCCGGCCCCTCCATGAACGATCCTTCGGTGCAGGACCCGCTCATCGGCCGTGCGTACCTGCAGGACTGCGCGCGCAAGTATGCCGGCGCGCGCGATGTCCGCCACCCGCTGGCTTCACCGCTCCTCGGCGACCTGCGCGGATTGCCCCCGCTCCTGATCCAAGTCGGCACCGACGAGCGCCTCATCGACGACGCGACGCGCTACGCCCGGCGCGCCGAACAGGCTGGCGTCGCGGTGTGGCTGGAGGTCTGGGAGGGCCTGCATCACGTCTTCCAGCTCGACATCGCCCACCTCGACAGCAGCCGCCGGGCCCTCGACCGAGCCGCCGCCTTCCTGCGCCGCGCCTCCGCATCCTGACCATCGCCGCTCTCGAAGAGGACATGTCCGCCATGCCCACCCGCGCCCCCATCCCGGATCAGGCCTTCGACGTCGTCATCGCCGGCGGAGGCTCCGCGGGCGCCGTGCTCGCGCGCCGGCTCAGCGAGAATCCGAACCGGACGGTTCTTCTGCTGGAGGCCGGACCGGCCTACGCGCCGGGGGCGTATCCGGACGTCATCGCGAACGCGAACTGGGTCGGCGGCGACGCGGCGCACGACTGGGGCTACCACACCCAGGACCGCTCCGGCCTCGGCCACGACGTGCGCGCGATCCGCGGCAAGGTGCTCGGCGGCAGCTCCGGCGTGAACGCCGCGGTCGCCATGCGGGCGCGGCCGTCCGATTTCGCCCGCTGGACCGCGCGCGGTCTCGACGGCTGGTCGTGGGACGAGGTGCTCCCGGTCTTCAGGGCACTGGAGAACACGCCGGCCGGCGACGACGCTCGGCGCGGGCGCTCCGGGCCCTTCCCGATCCGCCAGCGCACGATGGAGGAGATCACCCCCTCCATGCGCGCCTTCGTGCTGGCCGCGGAGGCGGCCGGCCTGTCCCGCATCGCCGACTTCAACGGCGCGGAGCAGCACGGCGTCTCGCCCTACCCGCTGAACGTGGTCGAGGGCCGACGCGTCAACACGGGCATGGCCTACCTGACTGAGGACGTTCGGCGCCGACCGAACCTCGCCATCGTCGGGGGCGCCGAGGTCGACGCCGTGCTGTTCGACGGCCGGCGGGCGCGCGGCCTCCGGCTTCTGGGCGGCGCGACGGTGGAGGCCGGACGGGTGATCCTCTCGGCCGGGGCATTCGGCAGCCCCGCCATCCTGATGCGGTCGGGCATCGGGCCGGCGGCGCACCTGCGCGACCTCGACATTCCCGTGCTGCAGGACGCGCCGGTCGGCGAGCGGCTCAAGGAGCATCCGTTCTACTACAACGTCTACGCGCTCAAGCGGGAGGTGCGGGCGATGGACCCGGTCGCGGGCGCGATCATCTGGACGCGGTCGCGTGAGGCCGCCCCGGACGAGTTGGACCTTCACATCTCGGGGACGCACATCTTCGATCCGGCGCAGAGCCCGACCGGCGGGGCCATCGTACTGGCCTGCTCGGTCACGCTGCCGAGGTCCGTCGGCTCGGTTCGGCTGACGAGCCGCGACCCCCGCGCCATGCCGCTCATCCGCTACAACTTCTTCGAGGACCCGGCCGACCTGAGGCGCATGTTGGAAGCGGTGCGCCTGTCGCGGCGCATCGGCCGGACGGCCCCGTTCAGCGACGTGGTCGCGGCGGAGCTGTATCCCGGTCCCGATGTCCGTGACGACGACGCGCTGCGGCGAGCCGTGCTCTCGGCAGTCGACGGCTACGCCCACCCGACCTCCTCCGTCCCGATGGGCGGCCGCGACGACCCGTGGGCAGTGGTCGATGGGAGCGGGGCGGTGCGCGGGGTGGACGGCCTGAACGTCGTCGATGCCTCGATCATGCCCGACATCGTCTCGGCGCCGACGAATGTGACCACGATCATGCTCGCCGAGGCGATCGGCCGGAGGCTCGGCTAGAGACGTGCCCGATCGCGTTGCAATCGGGCACGGCTCTAAACCTTTGTCTTGACGCGCTCTCTTACGCCGAACCGGTATCCACTTCGGCGGAGAGCGCTCGAGCGCTCGGCCGGGGGACGGCCGAAGTCGGGACGCCGTTTTCGAGAAGCCGGGCCGCGCGCCTCGGCGCGTCCGGCCCACCGCCTCCCCCGGCTTCACACGAGAACGGTCACAGACATGGCGCGTTCGACCTCGAAGCGTCTTGCCCCAACCCGCTCCCGCACGGGAGCGGGGGGCATGGCGCGGCTGCCTCGAACGAGGCGCCTTCCTGATCGTCGCGATACGGTCGGAAGCGGCGCCAGCCGCATGACCGTCCGCGCAGACCCTCGCAGAGGGTGCTTGCGCGGACGGCGTCCGCTACAATCGGCGCTTCCGGCAATGGAAAAGGGCGATCCAGGCATGGGCGACATCACGACGGTAGCAAAGGCCTTCTTCGATGCCTGCGAGACCGGCGGAGGCTGGGAGGCGTGCGCGCGCTACTGTGCCCCGCATGCGACCTTCTCCGCCCAGGCCGATGCCCTGGCCGGCGTGACCTCCCTGCGGGACTACACGGAGTGGATGAAGGGGCTCCTGACCTTCATCCCCGACGGTCGGTACGAGGTGCGATCCTTCGCGACCGACGAGGAGCGCCGGAACGTGATGGCCTACGGGGTCTTCCACGGGACCCACACTGGCGAGGGCGGACCCTGCCCGCCCACGGGCAAATCCACGTCGACCGACTACGTGTATGTCATGCAGTTCGAGGGGGACCGCATCATCGGATTGACGAAGATCTGGAACGACGCCCGGGCCGTGAGAGAGCTCGGCTGGGCTTAGCCATCGCAGCGGCGAGCCTCGTCTTCCGCCGAACAGCGTGACGAGGCCGCCCGACAGATGCGCATCGCGCGGACGAGCTTCCTGGCCTGTCGCTTCTCGCAGGTCTCCGTGACGGCACGACCGGCGACCTTGACCATGAAGTGCCCATCAGCGGCCATCTCCTCGGTGACGTGAGACATGCCGGCGGTCTCCTGTCGTTCGGGGCTCGGATGTCGGGCGGCCCATCTCCGGGGCTGGGTCGGGTGCGGCAAGGGCCCGTGCGCGGGTGCCCAGGATTGCCTGGGATCGCGGTCAGACAGGCGGGTTCGCCCCGCAACCCGCCTCCCGCCTTCGTGATCCTGCGTCAGGAGCCTTCGCCTCACCGACCGGAGGCGCCGCCCTGGGCCGCGACTTCAGAAGCCGCCCGGGCGAGATCGCGTTCGAAGCGCGGGTCGTGGAACAGCGCCTCGGCGATGACGGCCGCGGCGATTTTGCCGGCTTCGAGGTCGGACGGGAAATGGGTGCCGGCGATCACCCGGTTCTCCCCGTAGGTCCCGGCGAAAGCGAACAGCGCCTGGCGCTTCTCGGGCACGAGGCGCGACAGCACCGTGGCCGCGAGATACCCGAACGTGGCGTGGCCGCTCGGGTAGGACGTGCTGTCGGAGCGATGTCCGAACGTGGCGAGGTCCGGCTTCACCGTGTAGGGCCGCGGCCGCGCGATGGCGGCCTTCGCCGCCAGCACGGCGAGTTCCCCGTCCTGGAACACACTCTCGATCAGCGCCGCGGTGTCCGGCATCGTCTCCGCCGTGAAGGCCGGGCCGAGCACACCGGTGAAGCGGTCGAGGGTGCACGGCAGGTTCGCGGTGATGCGCCGCTCGTCGTCGGGCGTGCGGGCGCGGACCGCGGCCTCCACGGCCTGCATGTCCGCCTTGGCCGATTCCGAGCCGGCTTCGGGCGGGGGCGGCAGGACGCGCTGCAGCGCCATCGCCGCCGGGTCGACGTAGGTGCTGTGGAGCGTCGCGGCGGTGACGGGCAGGGCAAGGGAGAGGAGCACGGCCAGCGTCGCGGTGAGCCGCCGGCCACCCCGGCCGGAAATCCGATCTTTCACCACCCCTCCTCAAGCCGTGCCAGGTCTCACCGCTCGCAGCCACGCCGCCGGGCCGCCCCGAGGCTTCTCCGGGGCTACTCCGGGATTGTCTTGGGCAGCAGCGTCACGAGCACCCCGAGCGCGACCGCCGCGACGGCGGCGCACGCGAGATAGGCGGCATCGAACCCCGCCTGCTGGACCAAGGTTCCGGCGATCACGAACGACAGCGAAGCGCCGGCGCCCTGCACGGTCCCGATCAGGCCGTGGGCGGCGTTGTAGCGGCCGGTTCCTCGGGTGATGTCGGCTATGACCAGCGGCTTCACCGCGCTGAGCAGGCCGGCACCGACGCCGTCGAGGCACTGGACCGCGATCAGCCAGTACGGGTCGCGCCAGACGAGATAGAGCAAGGCGCGCACGGGCAGCGCGGCGAAGCCGATCACGAGCAAGGGCTTGCGGCCCCAGCGCTCGGCCCGGCGGCCGACGATGAGCCCCATCGGCACCATCACCCCCTGCGCGCCGACGATGCAGACGGAGACGATGACGGACGACCAGTCCGGGCGCGCCTGCCCGATCTCCTGGGCGACGAGGGTCAGCAGCGGCGCGTTGGCGAAATGGAAAAGCCCTACGCAGGCCGCGAAGACCATGAGCGGCCGGCAGGTCAGCAGGGTCCGCCACCGGGCCGGGGCTTGCTCCCCCTCGCCGCCGCCGCGAGCCCGGCGCGCGTCGATGGCATCGCGCGGGATGGAGTAGAGTGCCGCGGCCGAGACGATGGCGCAGGCCGGGACCAAGAGGAACACCGCGCGGTCCGGGAACAGCCAGCCGACGAGCCCGATCAGCACGGCGATGGCGACGTTCCCGGTCCGCTCCAGGGCGGCGTTGCGGCCGAAGCGCCCGGCGATCCGGTCGGATGGGAACAGGCCGAGCGTGAGCGTCGCGATGGCCGGGCTCAGCATGCCCCCGACGGCGGCCAGCACGCAGGAGGCCGCGAGCACGGGCCAGAAGTACGGGAAGAGCGCGACGAGGAGCGTGGCCAGCGAGAGCGCGACCAGGGCGCCGAGCAGGATCACGCGCTTGTCGCGCACCGCGTCGATGGCGGTCCCGATGGGCGTCTGCACCACGATGCCGACGATGCCCGACACCGTGCTGACCAGCCCGACCGAGGCATCATTCCAACCGCGGTGCACGTAGAGGTAGACGTTGAGGTAGGGCTTGATCGCCCCGTTCACATCGATGAGCAGGAGGTTGAGGAGGTCCAGGGACCTGGAGACGGATGGCCGTCGCGAAGCGGGCGGCCGCTCCCCCTCGCCGATGTCCTGCTCCATGCGGTCCGCTCCCCTTTCAGCCAACCTAGAGCGGCGCGGCACCGAACCGAGGTGACCCCACCCCGAATGAGCGTGACCGCCGGTAGAGGCGCTCCGGCCCGGCGACCGCGGCGCCGACCCGCCCGAAGCCCGCGACGCGCGCGACCGTTCCGGCCTGCCGGGTCTCGAATGCCGCCCGCGACCTGTCGGGCCCGGCGCCGTGACCCGCGCACCGCCGTCGTTCACCCCGCCTTCGGGCCAGCGGCACCACCGCCTTCGACGCGTGGCGCGACGGCGAGATCCGCCGCATCGAGGCACCGCGTCGCGATCGTGAAACCCGTCTCCGTGAGTCCGAGGGCTTCCTCGGCAAGCTGAGGCGCGCTGAGGACCGCGCGACCTCCGCGCGTTTCGTGGCGGAACATCCCACCGGGCCAGGCGCCGCGCCCGACATCGCCCCAACCACCGGTAACCCTGACCACCGACCCGTCAAGCACCGGCTCGCGGGCTCAAGCCGGGAAGGCGCGCAGGAGGTCCTCCGCCCCGTAGGGCTTCTTCACCACCGGCACGGCGGCGAGGTCTTCCGGAATGCGGAAGCCGTCGCCGTAGCCGGTGGCGAACGCGTAGGGGATGCCCAGTTCGAACAGCCTGCGCGCGACGGCGATGCTGGTCTCGGAGCCCAGGTTGACGTCGAGCAGGGCCCGGGCCGGCGGCGCCGCGTCGATCAGGCGGAGCGCCTCGCGCGTCGACGACGCCATGTCCACGTTCGTGGCGCCGAGCGACGTGAGCAACTCCTCGGCCTCCAGGGCGATGATCATGTTGTCCTCGACGACCAGCACGGACCCCGCGAGACCGCGCAGCGCCTCGGCGTGAACCGCCCTGACAGCCTTCGGCGCGGCGCGTGAGGCGTTCTGGACGAAGGCCGGGGGGATGGTGAAGCGCGCCTCGACGCCCGCCAGTTCGTAGCGCACCTCCGCCTCGCCCTTGAGCTCGTACGGGATCGACCGCTCGATGATGGTCGTGCCGAAGCCGCGCCGGGTGGGCGCCCGCACGGCCGGGCCGCCGGTCTCGCGCCATCGGATCACCAAGTGGTCGAGGGCGTCCCGCTCCCAGCGCAGGTCGACCCGCCCGAGGCTGTCGCAGAGCGCGCCGTACTTGGCCGAGTTCGTCATCATCTCGTGGACGACCAGGGCGACGGTCGAGAACGCCTGCGGTTCCAGCAGGACGTCGGCGCCGTCGAGCACGACCCGGCCGGCCTTGGGTCCGAGGTAGGCGCCGGCCTCCAGCATGACGAGGTCGCGCAGGGATCCCGGTCCCCAGTTGCTCGAGGTGATCTGGTCGTGCGCCCGGGCGAGCGCTTGGATGCGGTCGCCGACCGTGTTCGCGAAGGCGCTGTCCGCCCCGTCCGCCGGCCGGCTCTGGGTCACCACCCCGCGGATCAGGTTCAGGATGTTGCGGACCCGGTGGTTGAGCTCGGCGATGAGGAGTTCCTGACGCTCCTGCGCGACCTTGCGCTCCTTCTCGGCGGAGTCGGTGAGGCGCAGGATCACCTCGAGCAGGGTGATGCGCAGGGCCTCGGCGGTCCGCATCTCGACCTCGGCCCAGGGGAGCGAGCGCCCGTGCACGGTCTCGCGCCACGCCTCGAAGCTCTTGCGCGGGGTCAGACGGACGCCGTTCGGCCCCGGAGTCGCGGGCTTCACCGGGTTGCCCGCCCAGGTCACGGTCCGCGAGACCTCGCGCCGGAAGTAGACCAGAAAATCCCGGGGCGTGCGCGACACCGGGATGGCGAGCATGCCGGCCGCCCGCTCGGTGAAGTCGCGGCCCGGTTCGTGGACGCGCCCGATCTCGTCGGTCGCGTAGGCCTTGCTCGCGGCCGTGCGGTTGAGGAAGCGCACCAGGCCGGCGAACTCCTCCGCGGTCGGGGTCGAGCCCTGGAGCGTGATCTCGCCGTTCACCCACAGGCCGATGCCGTCGCAGGGCAGGATCGCCGCCAGGTCGTCGAGGAAGTCGGAGAGGCTTTCCAGGTTGGTGCCGCCGGTGGCCAGCGCGCCCAGCAGGCGGTTGTGCAACTCGCGCGAACGGACCTCGCGCTCGGCGTCGGCCTGCCGCTCGCGGGCCTCCAGCAGCCAGGAGAACATCTGGCCGAACAGCTCGGCGCCGGTCCGGCGCTCGAGGGAGATGTGGCGCGGCTCGGTGTGGTGGCAGGCGAACAGGCCCCACAGGCGACCGTCGCGCAGGATGGACACGGACAGCGAGGCCGCCACGCCCATGTTGCGCAGGTATTCGAGGTGGATCGGCGAGACCGTCCGCAGGGTCGACAGCGACAGGTCGAGGGGCTGGCCGGCCGGATCGCGCGGGGGCAGCACGGCGGCGCCGGTGTCGTCGACGTCGGCGATGATGCGCAGCCAGTTGCGCGCGTAGAGGGCGCGGGCCTGTTTGGGGATGTCGGAGGCCGGGTAGTGCAGCCCCAGGTAGGGAGCGAGGCCGGACCGGGCCGCCTCGGCGATGACCTCGCCCGAATGGTCCGCGGCGAAGCGGTAGACCATAACCCGGTCGAACCCGGTCAGCGCCCGCATCTGGCGGGCGGCCTCGCGGCAGAGGGGGTCGAACCCCACGGTCTGCTGGAGACGGGTGACCATGCTGCGCACGAGGTTGCCGGCGCTGAGGTGTTCGGTGGCGCTCGGCTCGGCCTCGATGACGATGGTGTCCCCGGACCGGTGGAGGGCCACGTCGAACGGCTCGCCGCCCGGCACGAGCCGGAGGCCGAAGACCCGGTCGACGGCGTCCGGCCCGCGCAGGGTCTGCAGGTGCCCGCGCAGGGTGTGGATGGCCTCGCGGTCGAGGACGGCATCGAGGGGCAGGCCGAGAAGTGCCGCCGCACCCTGGCCGAGCCAGGTCGCGATGTTGTCCGAGGCGCGGGTGACGATCCAGTCCGGGGAGACCCCGATGAGGAAGCCGAACCCCTGCACCGCGCCGAGGATGTGGATGGGCTCGCGGTCGCAGGACGAGAGGTCGATCTCCGGCGTCGGTTGCGACGCGTTCAACTGGTCCATGGGCCCACGATGCTGCGCGCAGGCAAGGGTCCGGCTGCGGTTCGGATATTGTCTTCGCAGATCAACGCGGCACGGCGCGCGGGCGTTGCAGGACCGGCCTCTGCCAGCACCCACGATCCTTTCCTTCGACGCGTTGCCGCGACCTCGGGATGCCCGGAGCGTGGAACCGCTCCGGGCGGCCGGATCAAACTTTGCCGGTGAGCTTGTCGGCCACGTGCTTGGCGCCGTCCTTGACGTTCCCGGTCGTCTTCTGGGCTTCGCCCTTCAGTTCCTGCGCCTTACCCTCGGCCTTCAGCTTGTCGTTGCCAGTCGCGCTGCCGATGCCCTGCTTCACGTTGCCGACGGCCTCATTGGCCAGGCCCTTGATCGTGTCGGTGGTGCTGCTCCTGGCGGTTCTCCTTCGCGACCAGGCCTTCGCGACCAGGCCTTCGCGACCAGGCCTTCGCGACCAGGGCGGCCACGGGGATCGGGAACGGCTCTCGCCCGGGCGCCGTTCCGCGCGGCCGGTCACGGTCACGGGAGGGTCCTGACGCGTGCCCAGCGGGTGCACGGATCGACGCGACGGCCAAGTCTCGACTGCCCGGTGGGGAAGGGCGCTCCGCGCGAGCGGGATCCGCTAGGGATGTGCCTTCGCCCTCGTGCGCGCGCTCCTGTTCAGTGCGGCTCCTTCGGACGCGACCACGCCCATGTCAGCCGGTGCCGAAGCCGGCGTACCCGCCTGGACGCCACCCGGACGGAGCAATCCGACGCGCATGCCGGGTGACATCATCCCGCCTCCGGATCGCAGGCAGCACGACGGCACCGGCGCGGCGTGGTTCTCGGAGTCGGTACCTACGCTGACGATCTGGCGACCCGGGCAGTCAGGTCTCGCAGAGAATGCTGCCGAAGCAGGATGCGACGGTTCGGTCGATCACATTTCTTCGGACGGAGCTCTTCGCAAGCGAGCCAGGAAGCAGTCGTTCCTCCGCTCAAGCTCGAATCACACGCCGTCGTGACGATCGGGCGCGCCGAGTGGGCATTCCTTCGGCCGTTGGCCGAGCCAGTTTCCGCGGGGAGAAATCAAAACTCGACGTGCGGAAAATCGCTGTCACTCCAGAGACTTAGATCGAGTTGAGCGGTGCTGGCGGAGACGGAGGGATTCGAACCCTCGATACCCATTTCTGGGTATGCTCATTTAGCAAACGAGTGCCTTCAGCCGCTCGGCCACGTCTCCGGCGCTCTGGCTCTAGAAGGTCGGATCCGGCGGGTCAACCCGATCCTGGCGGGCGGCGGCCACGCGGCGGCGCTCGACGTGCTTGGCGACGCGCAGATGCCGCGAGATCGCGTAGTTCATCGCCGTCAGGA
Organism: Methylobacterium sp. 285MFTsu5.1; assembly: GCF_000383455.1. NCBI lineage: Bacteria > Pseudomonadati > Pseudomonadota > Alphaproteobacteria > Hyphomicrobiales > Methylobacteriaceae > Methylobacterium > Methylobacterium sp. 285MFTsu5.1. The sequence continues at coordinate 141,067 of NZ_KB911283.1, forward strand.
AGCCGTAGGTGCCCCGCACGAAGTGGCGGCGGCCGAGATAGGCCTTCAGGAAATTGCCCGGCAGCTCGACGAACACCCGCCAGGTCGGGATCACCACGCCCCGCGACTCCAAGTCGTCCGCCTGCTGGTCGGAGTAGCGGTTCAGCTTGTCGAGCTGGTCGCCGAGCGAGCGCACCGAGAAATGATGGATCACGCCCCGGAGCCGGCCCGGCTTCACCCCCGGTTCCAGCGCCACCCGGTCGTGGACCGGCGAGGCGGCGTAGCGGCCCCGATCCTTCCGGTAGAGCCGGACCGGCGTCAGCGTGTAGGCGAGCGGGTGCGGCCGGCCCTCGCCGGGGAAGATCTCGGCGATGCCGATCCGCCACGCCGGCCGGCGCGGCTCGCCCGCGGCCCAGAGGCCCCGGATCTCCCGGGCCAGCTCCGGCGGCACCACCTCGTCGGCGTCGAGGTTCAGGAGCCAGACGTGCCGGCACTGCTCCTCTGCGAAGCGCTTCTGCGGGCCGTAGCCCGGCCAGGGATGGTGCAGCACCCGCGCGCCCAGCGACTCCGCCAGGGCCTGCGTGCCGTCGGTGGACCCGGAATCGACCACGACGAGGTCGTCGGTCAGGCCGCGGACCGCCCGAAGCGTCGCGCCGATCCGGTCCACCTCGTTGTGGGCGATGATGAAGACCGACAGCGGCAGGGGCCCGTCGGGTCCCGGGAGCGGCCTGGGGGCGGCGGCGCCCTCCGGAGCGCGGCTCACGCCAGCCAGTCCGGCACCCGGTCGAGGGCGATCAGGGCGTCGACGTCGAGGCGCGGGCGGACCACCGCCGCGCGGTCGCCCCGCACCAGAACCTCCGGCACCAGCGGCCGGGTGTTGTAGGTGCAGGACTGCACCGCCCCATAGGCGCCGGCGCTCATCACGGCGATCAGGTCGCCGGGCCTCACCTCCGGCATCTCGCGGTTGAGGGCGAGGTAGTCGCCGCTCTCGCAGACCGGGCCGACCACGTCGGCGACGAGGCGCGGCGTCTCGGGACCCGGCTCGATGACCGGCCGCAGGCCGTGATAGGCCTCGTACAGGGTCGGGCGGATCAGGTCGTTCATCGCCGCGTCGACGATCACGAAGGTCCGCCCCTCGCTGTGCTTCACGTAGAGCACCCGCGTCAGCAGGATCCCGGCATTGCCGACGATCATCCGGCCGATCTCGAAGACCGGCCGCAGGCCGAGCGGGGCGAAATGCGGCCGCAGGGTCGCCGCCAGCGCGGCCGGGTCCGGCGGCGGCGCGTTGTCGTCGCGGTAGGGGATGCCGAGGCCGCCGCCGAAATCGATGTGGCGCAGGGGATGGCCGGCCGCCAGCAACTCCCGGGCGAGGCCGGCGAGCAGCCGGGCCGCGTCGGCGAAGGGCGCCAGATCGGTGATCTGGCTGCCGATATGCATGTCGACGCCGTGCACCGCGATCCCCGGCAGGGCGGCCGCAGCGGCGTAGACAGCCGGCGCCCGGGTGATCGGGATGCCGAACTTGTTCTCGTACTTGCCGGTGGAGATCTTGGCGTGCGTGCCGGCGTCCACGTCGGGGTTCACCCGGACCGAGACCGGCGCGCGGAGGCCGAGGCCCACCGCCACCTCGGACAGGACCGCGAGTTCCGGCTCACTCTCCACGTTGAAGCAGAAGATGCCGGCCCTCAGCGCGGCCTCCATCTCGGCGCGGGTCTTGCCGACTCCCGAGAACACGATCTTGCCGGGGTCCACGCCGGCCGCCAGGGCCCGCTGCAGCTCGCCGCCGGAGACGATGTCCATCCCGGCGCCCCGGGCCGCGAGGGTCCGCAGGACGGCCTGGTTCGAGTTCGCCTTCATGGCGAAGCAGACCAGCGCGTCGTCGGCCGCGAACGCCTCCGCGAAGACGCGGAAGTGCCGCTCCAGCGTGGCGGTGCTGTAACAGTAGAACGGTGTGCCGACCTCCGCGGCGAGGCCGGTCAGGTCGACATCCTCGGCGTGCAGGCGGCCGTCGCGATAGTGAAAATGGTGCATCTCGGCCGTGTCTCGTCGCCGTATCTCGTCCCGCCGGAGCGCGGGCTGTTTCCCGTGAAACACTCCGCCGCCGGCCGCGGCGGGCGCGCGCCGGTGGCGGGGTCCGACCGAGTCCGAGCGGGGCCACCGGGCGCGGCACCGCGACGGCGTGCCGGCCTCCGCCCTCTACAGCAGCGGATCCAGAATGAAAGGCTGCTTCGGCACCCGGTAGCCGCGCCGCGCGCCGCGGCTGGTCTCGACCGGCGCCTCGGTGCCGCCCGGCGGGACCGCCGCCGCGGAGAGCTCGTCGCCGGCGCGCACCGAGGCCGGGTCCGGCTCCGGGGCGCCGCCGCCGAGGCCGACCGAGACCGGCAGCGTCCGCCGCCCGGTCGGCGCGTCCGCACCGGCCTGCGCACCCGCCCGCGGGGCCGCCGTCTGGGGCGGCTCCAGCGCACCCCGCCGCCCGCAGGCGGAAGCCGCCAGGGCCACGAGGCCGGACACGGCGAGGAGTTTCAGGGCGGGTTTCGACAACATCGCGCGAGGGTCCGGCGGGCTCGGCACCGGCACGCGAGGGCCGGCGGGAGCGCTACCTTAGCCGTTGCCGCGTCCCGGCGCGAGCGCCCGTCCGCCACAGGCCGGCCGCGGCGCACGGTTGGGGCCCGTTCCCGCGGTTCCCGGCCCGGCCTCGACAGCCGGGAGGCGTCAGCCCCGCCGCTCCTTGCCGCCCTGCGAGCCCTGCCGGTTCTTGGCGGGGGCGTTCTGCTGCTGCTCGGCCTCGTAGGCGTCGATCGCCCGGCGGCAGTTCTCGCTGAGCTTCTTCCAGTTCTTCTGGAAGCAGGCATCGGTGGCCGGATCGTCGGGGGCCAGGTTGCCGCAATAGGTCAGGTAGTCCCCGGTGCAGTACTTCTTCAGGGTCTCGTTGCCGCGCTTCGTCTGCTGCGCGGCTGCCGGCAGCGTCAGGGCAACGGCCGCCGCGACGGCGAGGACGATCGGCTTCAGGCGCATGGGTATCCGTACCATCTGTCGAACTTGTGAATGCAGGACGCGTCGGCGATGCGATGATGCCTTTGCGTGGTCGAAACAAGGCAGTCATCGCAGGTTTTCGGTTGCGTTCCGGTCGCCAAACCCCGTTTCGGAGGTGGATCGGCTCAGACCCGCTCGGGTTCCGGCATCGCCGCCGCGGTCCGCGGCATCCGGCCCGGGGCCGTGAGGGCTTCGGCAACCTCGACGATTCGCCGGCGGAGATCGGCGTTCTCGCGCTCGATGCCGGCCTGCCGGTCCGGCGACAGGTTTCCGGCCCGGTCGTGGCGTTCGTTCTGGCGGTCGGCCACGGTCAGGGCCAGAGCTTCCTCGGCCGCCTTCAGGCTCGCGCGCAGGTCGTCGCGCTCGGCCGCCAGCGCGGCGGCGTCCGGTGCCGGCGCCGCGCCCTGCCGGAGCGCCAGGAGACTGTCGAGCAGGTCGGCATGGGCGTCCTCGAGAGCCTGGAGCGTGGCGAGGCTCGCGCTCCCGTCCTCCCGCGCCAGCGTCAGCTCGGTCTCCAACTCCCGGGTCTTGGCCTGGGCCTGGGCGATCTCGGCGTCGCGGGCAGCGACGTCGCGCGCCAGGGCGGCGACCCGCATCGTCCCGGCCCCGATCGCCGCCATGTCGGCCTGCCGCCGCGCCTCGACGGTCTCGACCCGGCGCTCCAACCGGCGCTGCTGCACGGCAAACTGCGCGCGCAGGAAGTCGCGCTCGGCGGCGATCTCGGCCGGCGACAGGGGCAGGCGCGCCTCGGCCCGCCGACGCTCCAGGCGCGCGGCGCGGGCATTCAGGGCCGGCAGAAGCAGCAGGCCGCACAGGCTCGCCGCCAGGAAGCCCAGCGCGAAGATCATCACCGTTTCGATCACGAGGGTGCAGCCCGCGCATCCGGCCGGAAAACCCGACCCAACTCCACTCTAGCCCAGGTTGGCCGCGAGGGTGAAATCCCGCGGGGCCGGTCAATCAGAACGCGTTCCGACGCCGTCCCGGATCAAAGCCGGCTCAGGCCGGATCAGGCCGGATCAGAACGGGTTCCACGTCGGCTCACGGGTGAACTTCAGATAGCCGACATTGATCCCGAGCCGCGCGCCGACGCCGCTGCGGATCGGCACGACGATGACCCGGTCGTTGACCACCGCGGTCATCCCGAAGCCGCCCACCAAGTAGGCGGAGCCGTCGACGCCGGCGAAGCGGCGGTACAGGTCGCGCACGTTGGGCAGGTTGTAGACCAGCATCATGGTGCGGGCGCCGTCGCCGCCGACATCGAAGCCGAGGGACGGGCCCTGCCAGTAGATGCGCCGCTTGCCGGCGTTGCGGGTGTAGAGCGTGCCCTCGCCGTAGCGGACGCCCGCCACCACGGCGCCGCCGCCCTCCTGGCCGAGGATGTAGCCGTTGGGCTCGCCCCAGCGCCGGCCCGCCTCCTCGACGGTGAGCGCGAGGCCGCGCGACACCGTGCCGAAGAACCGGTGGCCGGATTCCACGATCTCGCCGGGACGGAAGGTCTCGGGCGTGTCGAGATCCTCGCCGGCCGCGCGGGCCGCGCCCGCGGCGCCGAGGAGAGAGCCGCCGAGGGGCGCACCCAGCGCCAGGCCGAGGCCCGCGCGCAGGAGGGTGCGGCGGTCGGTGCCGCGATCGTCTCGTGCCGTCATCGTTGCCTCCTCGCCCGGTTCGATTAACGGTTCGTGCGATGGACCTGAGCCGCTCTGTCCCGCCGGGCCGGCAGAGGCCGCGCCGGGCGGATGAGTCGGACCAGCTTCTGAGGGAATCCGCAAGATGTGGTTAACGCGTCCTGACCCCGCAGTCCGCATGGCCGGGCGGTCGGGCGCGGGCGTCCCGCGTGCGGCGCTCACGCTCGCGCGGGCGGTGGGGCTGTCAGCCGCGCTGTCAGCCGCGCTGGCGGCCCTGCCGGCGGTGGCCCCCGGCCGCGCCGCCGCGGAGGAGGGCCTGACGGCCCGGACGCGGATCGAGCTGCTGACGCTCAACGGCTTCGACCCGGTCAGCTACTTCCTGGAGGGCGGGCCGCAGGCCGGTCTGGCCCGGTTCGAGCTGTCCTGGGGCGGCCAGGTCTGGCGCTTCTCCAGCGGCGCCAACCGCGCGGCATTCCGGGACGACCCGCCCGCCTACGCGCCGCGCCTCGGGGGCTACGACGCCGCCGGGATCCTTGATGGCCGGCTGGTGGACGCCGATCCCCTGGTCTTCGCGGTGATCGACGAGCGCCTCTACCTGTTCCGGGATGCCGGGCGCCGCGCCCGGTTCCTGGCGGAGCCCGGCCTGGCCCGGCAGGCGGAGGCGGCCTGGCCGGCCGTGCGCCGCCTGCAGGATGTCCCGCCCGACGGCTCGCCCGACGCCTCGCCCAACGTGCCGCCTAGGGATGCGCCGCGCTGAGCGCCGCCGCCGGCCGGTCGCTCGCGCGGGCCGGCAGGGCGAGCCGCGGGGCCAGGGCGGGGTCCCCGAGGGCCGCGAAGGGACCGTTGCGGTGATCAGGTCCGTGCTGGCCGTAGCGGATCGGGCCGCCGCCCGGCACCACCACGCAGCCGCCCGCCGCCGCGACGATGTGGTCGCCCGCGGCCGTGTCCCATTCCATGGTCGGGCCGCAGCGGACGTAGATGTCGGCCTCGCCTGCGGCGATCAGCCCGAACTTCAGGGCGGACCCGACCTGGCGCGTCTCCACCACCGGCAGCGCCGCCAGGCAGGTGGCGGTCTCGGGATCGCCGTGCCGCCGGCTGCCCAGGGCGACGAGGCCCGTCCCCGGCGCCGCCCGCGCGCGGACCGGACGCCCGGACCCCGGCCGGCCCGCGATCACGGGGCCCTCCAAGGTCGTAGGGCCGGCCCACCAGACGCGGCCGAGGCCGGGGGCGGCCAGCGCGGCCGCCACCGGGCGGGCGCCAGACACCAGCGCGATGTTGACCGAGTAGTCCGGCGTCCCGGCGAGGAAGTCGCGCGTGCCGTCCAGGGGATCGACGAGGAAGAAGAGATCGGCGGGGCGGGTCGCGTCGCTCTGGGCGCGCTCCTCGGCCACGACCGCGATCCCGGGGAAGCGCCCGGCGAGGGCCTCGACGATCAGGTCCTCGGCCTCGACGTCGGCAGCGCTGGAGGGTGAGCCGTCCGGCTTCAGGGCGTGCGGGCAGGGGCCCCGGTGGTAGCGGCGCAGGATCTCCCCCGCCGCGCAGGCGATCTCGGCGAGCGCCGCGGCGATCCGCTCACGCTCCGGTCCCGAGATCGTCACCGCGCCCGTCATGATGCCTCCCGACACCGCCCTGAATGCCCGAGCGGGGGGGGAATGTCGACGGCCACTGGCCGGAGCGCCGCCTCATCGGCGCTCCGGCAGCTCCCGCGCGGCGGCCGGCATCCGAACCGTCCGCCGGATCCGCGCCAGCAGGGCCTGGCTCCGGCGGCGGTGGCGGCGCAGCTCCGCCGCGAGGCCGCGCGCGTCCGGGAGGCCCACCGCCTTGGCGATCTGCTGGGACGCGGTCTCGGACGGTTCCGCGGCGGGATCGGTCATCACGAGCCGCTGCCACTGGTAGACGGCGTCGAGGAAGCCGTAGGTCTCGGCGAGGGCCTCGCCCGCCGCCGCGGGCAGGAGGCCGCGCGCCGCCGCCTCGCGGAAGAGCGACTCCGCGCCGAGGCCGATGCAGCCGGGCCAGTCGCGTGCCTGGCTCAGCACGATGGCCTGGGCGAGGAAGTCGAGGTCGAACAGCGCGCCGGGGGCGAGCTTCAGGTCGTAGGGGCCGGCATGGCCCCGCTCCCGCGCGACCAGGGCCCGCATCGCGCCCGCCTCGGCGCAGACGGCGGCGGTCTCGCGCGGCTGCCGGAGGATCCCGGCGATCGCGGCCGTGACGTCGGCCGCCAGGGTGGCGTCGCCGGCGACGACCCGGGCACGGGCGAGGGCCATGTGCTCCCAGAGCTCCGCCTCGCCGCCGTGATAGGCCGCGAAGCCGCTGAGCTGCACGGCGGGCGGGCTGTGGCTGCCGTAGGGCCGCAGCCGCAGGTCGACCGCGTACAGCCGGCCGCGCCGCGTGGCCGTGGTGAGCGCCGCGAACACGCGCTGCGCCAGCCGGTTGTAGGCCACCACGGCGTCGAGGGGGCGCCTGCCGTCGCTGGTGCGGTTCTCCGGGTCGAAATCGTACAGGAACAGGAGGTCGAGGTCGGACTCCGCGCTGAGCTGGCGGGATCCGAGGCGGCCGAGCGCCAGGATGCAGCAGCGGCCCGCCGGCACCGCGCCGTGGTCCAGGGCGAACCGGCGCTCCTCCGCCTCCAGGCTCAGCGCCACCGTGGCCTCGGCGATCGCCGCGTAGGCCTCCCCGGCCTGGCGCGGGGTGAGGATGCCCGACAGCAGGCGGGCGCCCGTAACGAAGGCCATCTGCCGGGTGGCGTCCCGGCAGCGGTCGAGGCTCTCCTCGTGGCTCGCCGGCTGGCCCAGGAGCGACCGGTACTGCGCGCGGACCTCGTCGGGATCCGTGGTCGGCGTCACGAAATCGGCGTCGAGCACGGTGTCGAGGACGTGCGGGCTCAGGCCGACCGTGTCGGCGAGGCGCGGCGCCGTCCCCAGGATGTCGGCGAACAGCAGGCGCAGGCGCTCGTGCGAGCGCAGGATGGCGAGGAGTTCGGCCACCGCGGGCATCCGCGCGAAGGCCCGGTCGAGGGCGAGGAGCGCCGCGTCGGGGTCGGCGGTGCCGCCGAGCGCGCGCAGCAGCGCCGGGAGCATCTCGGCGAGGATCTCCCGGGCCCGGCCGGTCCGCAGGGCCGGGCGGCGCCCAAGATGCCAGCCCTGCACGGTCTCCCAGGCCAGGGGCGGATCCCGGAACCCGAAGGCGCCGAGCCGCGCCAGGGTCTCGGGATCCGGCTCGCTCTCGCCGAAGACCAAGGCGGTGCCGTCGGCGCCGGCCTCCGGCTCCGCCTCGAACAGCAGGGCGTAGTGCGCCTGGACCCGGCCGGCATGGTGGAGCAGGGCCGCCTCGAAGGCCGGCAGGTCGGGGAAGCCCGCGAACAGGGCGAGCGCGGTCAGCGCCTCGGTCCCGGTGGGCAGGCGCTGGGTCTGCTCGTCCCGGATCATCTGGATCCGGTGCTCGAGGGTGCGCAGGAACGCGTAGGCCGCGGAGAGCTCGTCCCGGGCCCGCCCGTCGATCCAGCCCTCCGCGACGAGCTCGCCGAGCATCGCCACGGTCCGGCGGCCCCGCAGGGCCGGCTTGCGGCCGCCGAAGACGAGCTGCTGAGTCTGGACGAAGAACTCGATCTCCCGGATGCCGCCGCGGCCGATCTTGATGTCGTGGCCGCCGACCGCGATGGTCTCGTGGCCGCGGACCATGTGGATCTGCCGCTTCAGGGCGTGGATCTCGGCGATGGCCGGGAAGTCGAAGTGCCGGCGCCAGATGAACGGCGCGAGTTCCGCCAGGAAGGCCTCGCCGGCCGGGATGTCGCCGGCGATCGGCCGGGCCTTGATGAAGGCCGCGCGCTCCCAGTTCTGGCCGAGCGTCTGGTAGTAGTCGAAGGCGAAGCCGGTGGAGAGCGCCACCGCGGTCGAGCCCGGGTCCGGCCGCAACCGGTAGTCGATGCGGTGGACGTAGCCGTCGGCGGTCCGGTCGGCTAGGAGCTTCACCAGCCCCTGCGCCAGCTTGACGAGGAAGGGCTTCGGATCGCCGCCGGTCGCCGCGGCGGCGGGCTCGGCCTCGTAGAAGACGACGAGGTCGATGTCGCTGGAGTAGTTCAGCTCGCAGCCGCCGAGCTTGCCCAGGCCCAGGACGATCAGGCCCGACCCGTCCTGCGGCGCCTCCGGATCTTTGGGCCGGTACCGCCCGGCCGCCATCCCCTGCCGGAGGAGCGCCTCGACCGCCCCGCTCACCGATGCGTCGGCGAAGGCCGACAGGGCGCCGGTCACCGCGTCGAGGTCCCAGCGGCCGCCGAGATCCGCCAGGGCGACCAGGAGGGCGTGGGCCTCCCGGTTGGCGCGCAATTGCCGGCCGACCTCGGCAAGGTCGGGATTCGCCCCACAGGCGGCGCTGACGGCGCGCTGCCGCGCGATGATGTCCCGGCTCGCCGCGTCCGGCGGCTGATCCAGCAGGGCGACGAGCCGCTCGGGCGACCGGGTGGCCGCCCGCCACAGGAAGGGGGAATGATCCGCCAGGCCCAGGAGCAGCTCCCGGCAGGGCGGTGTCAGGAAGCCGGCCGGCAGCGCCGGCGCGAGCTCGGCGAGCCGGGCCCCCGCGGCGTCCGGGTCGGCGAGCCCGAGCCGGGGGCGCAGGCGCGCGCGCAGCGTCTCGGCTGGCTCGGCGGCCGCTCTCTTTGCCGATCCGTTCGGGAGACCGGTCTCATCTCTCATGCCGCATCCTCCCTGGCGCGACGGGGCCGGCATCGTAGCCGACCGGGCCGCCCGTGTCCGGTCCGGCGCGCACGGCTTGCGGCGCCCGCCGCGCGTTCACGATGCGGCCAGGACCGGGCAGCGGCGACGCGTTCGCGGCCGCGCGGGCCCGGAATCGGGGGCCGTCCCGGCCTTCCGTCCGATCCGGTAACGCTTTTCAAAGCCGACCGTGGCGTCTATCCGTGCGGACCGGTCGTCGCCCCCGGTCCGGCCCGCGGGCCGCGCGGGATCCCTTCGGGCGACTCGATCGCCGCAGGGGCGGCCGAGGACTGGGCGGCCGAGAACCGGGCGGCCGGGAACCGGCAGCCCCGACCGGGGCCCCGGCCCGCAGACGTCCGCATTTCCGATCCGCCCGCCCGGAGCGCACCATGTCCTCCCCGACCTCGCCCACCCTGACTCTCGACGGCCTCGACCTCGCCGCCTTGCTCTGCTCCCGCGTCTGCCACGACGTGATCAGCCCCGTCGGCGCGATCGTGAACGGGCTCGAGGTCCTGGAGGACGACCAGGACGAATCGATGCGGACCTTCGCCCTGGAGCTGATCGGGAAGAGCGCCCGTCAGGCCTCGGCGCGGCTGAAATTCGCCCGCATCGCCTTCGGGGCCGCCGGCTCGGCCGGCGCCTCGATCGACCTCGCCGACGCCGAGAGCGTGGCCAAGGGCATGTTCTCCGACGAGAAGACCAAGCTGACCTGGAGCGCCCCGCAGGCGCTGTTCCCGAAGAACAAGGTCAAGCTCCTGCTCAATCTCGTGATGGTCGCCACCTCGGCGATTCCCCGGGGCGGCCTGATCGACGTCGTCGTCTCCGGCGACGGCGAGGCGCCCACGCTGGTGCTGAAGGCCAAGGGCTCGCATGCCCGCATCCCGCCCCACGTCGAGGAGCTGATGGCCGGCAGCCCCGAGAGCGGCACCGTCGACGCCCACGGCATCCTGCCGTTCTACGCGGGCCTCGTGGCCCGGGCCGCCGCCATGGATGTCCGCTTCGCCATCGAGGGCGATGAAGTGACTATCACCGCCACGCCCGCAGTGATCGACGCGTCCGAAGACTCCGATGGAGAAGCTTCGGACACGGCGCTGGCGTGAAACTCTGAAAAAGGTGCCGCGCGGGGCCGGGATGGAAACGCTTCCCTAACCCCGCGCGAGTAAGTAGGTTGCGCGAGACCTTCTCCGCGTAACGAGTAGCGCCTATGGACGACCTGCTTCGCGAGTTTCTGACCGAGAGCGGGGAGCATCTCGACACGGTCGATGCAGAATTGGTTCGATTCGAGCAGGATCCGAACAACGAGACTATTCTGCGGAACATTTTCCGACTCGTGCACACGATCAAGGGAACCTGCGGGTTCCTCGGACTCCCGCGGCTGGAAGCTCTGGCGCACGCCGCCGAGACCTTGATGGGTCGCTTCCGTGACGGGCTGCCCGCCACGTCGGATTCCGTCACCCTGATCCTGCTGACGCTGGACCGGCTGAAGGCGATCCTGGCCGATCTGGAGGCCACCGGCACGGAGCCCGCGGGCTCGGACGACGACCTCATCTCCGCCCTGGAGCGCATGGCCGAGGGCTCGCCGGAGCCGGAGGCCGCCGCCCCGCCGCCGCCGCCCGAGCCGGTCCTGCCCGATCCGGTGGTCCGCGAGCTGAAGCCCGGCGAGGTCTCCCTGGACGACCTAGAGGCCGCCTTCCTGGCCGCTCCTGGTCCGGACGAATCGGACTTCCTCCCGCCGCCGGCCCCCGTGGCCGCGATGCCCGCCCCCGCGGCCGCCGTCGCCCCGGCGCCCGCGCCCGTCGTCAGCGCGGCGCCCAAGGCCGAGAAGAAGCCCGAGCCCGTCGAGGCCGAGAAGACCGAGAAGGCCGAGCCGGCGCGCGCCGAGAAGGTCGAGGGCGCCGAGGGCGAGACGACCGCCGCCGCCAAGAACCAGACCATCCGGGTGAACGTCGACACGCTCGAACACCTGATGACGATGGTCTCCGAGCTGGTGCTGACCCGCAACCAGCTCCTCGAGATCGCCCGCCGGCACGAGGATTCGAGCTACAAGGTTCCGCTGCAGCGCCTGTCGCACGTCACCGCCGAGCTGCAGGAAGGCGTCATGAAGACGCGCATGCAGCCGATCGGCAACGCGTGGCAGAAGCTGCCGCGCGTGGTGCGCGACCTCTCGGCCGAACTCGGCAAGCAGATCGACCTCGTGATGGTCGGCAACGAGACCGAGCTCGACCGCCAGGTCCTCGAGGTCATCAAGGACCCGCTGACCCACATGGTCCGCAACTCGGCGGATCACGGCCTCGAATCGACCGCCGAGCGCGTGGCGGCGGGCAAGCCCGCCCGCGGAACGATCCGCCTCGCCGCCTACCACGAGGGCGGCACGATCACGATCGAGATCGCCGACGATGGCAAGGGCCTGAACCTCGCGGCCATCCGCAAGAAGGCGGCGGAGCGCGGCCTCGCCTCCCAGGCCGATATCGAGCGGATGACCGACGCCCAGGTCGCCAAGTTCATCTTCCACGCCGGCTTCTCGACGGCGGCGGCGGTGACCTCGGTCTCGGGCCGCGGCGTCGGCATGGACGTGGTCAAGACCAACATCGAGACCATCGGCGGCCTGATAGACATCGCCACCACCGCGGGTCGCGGCACCACCTTCACCATCAAGATCCCGCTGACGCTGGCGATCGTGGCCGCCCTGATCGTCCGGGCCGGCGAGCACCGCTTCGCCCTGCCGCAGGTGGCGGTGCTGGAGCTGGTCCGGGTCGATGCCGGGGCGCAGCGGGTCGAGCACATCAACGGCGCGCCGGTGCTGCGCCTGCGCGAGCGGCTGCTGCCGATCGTCTCGCTCACCGGCCTGCTCGGCCAGACGAGCCCGGGCGCGGAGACGGACCAGGCCGGCTTCGTGGTGGTCGCCCAGGTCGGGCGCGAGCGCTTCGGCATCCTCGTCGACGAGGTCTTCCACACGGAGGAGATCGTCGTGAAGCCGATGTCGGTGAAGCTGCGGCACATCCCGATGTTTGCCGGCAACACGATCCTCGGCGACGGCGCCGTGGTGCTGATCGTCGATCCGAACGGCGTGGCCCGTCAGGTGGCGCAGGGCGTCCAGGGCAGCGGCGGCCACATCGACGCCGACGCCGACGAGGCGGTCGAGATGACCGACACTAAGACCACGCTCCTGGTGTTCAAGGGCGGCCAGGGCAGCTTCAAGGCGGTGCCGCTGTCGCTGGTCACCCGTCTCGAGGAGATCGAGTGCGCCAAGGTCGAGTGGCTTGGCGGCCGCGCGCTGATCCAGTACCGCGGGCGCCTGATGCCCCTGGTCCCGGCCGACGCGGCGATCACCATCAAGTCGGAGGGGACGCAGGCCCTGGTGGTGTTCTCCGACGGCGAGCGCGCCATGGGTCTCGTGGTCGACGAGATCGTCGACATCGTCGAGGAGCGCCTCGACATCGAGATCGCGGCGGACCGGTCGGACCTGATCGGCTCGGCGGTGCTGCGGGGCCGGGCGACCGACATCATCAACATCGCCCACTTCCTGCCGCTGGCCTACGACGACTGGGCGCGCGGTCTCAAGCGGCCCGAGCAGATCTCCACGGTCCTCCTGGTCGACGACTCGGCCTTCTTCCGCGACATGCTGAGCCCGGTGCTGAAGGCCGCGGGCTACCAGGTGGTCACGGCGTCGAGCGCCGAGACGGCCCTGTCGACCCTCCAGTCCGATCCGCAGATCGAGGTGGTGGTCACCGACCTGGAGATGCCGGGTCGCAGCGGCTTCGACCTCGTCGCCGCGATGCGGCGGGCCGAGCCGCGCCTCGCCGGGCTCCCGGTGATCGGCCTCACCGGCGCGATCGGCGCCGACGCGGTGGAGAAGGCGCGGGCGCTGGCGATCAGCGACCTCGTGGCGAAGTTCGACCGCAGCGGCCTGATCTCGGCGCTGGCCGAGATCGGCGCCGCCACGGTGTCGAAAGCCGCCTGAGCCGCCGCGCCGCCCGCCCCGGGCGATCGACCCCGGCCGATCGCTCCAAGCCGATCGACCCAGGCCGATCGACCCAAGCCGATCGACCCAGGCCGATCGCGACGATCGCGACGAACGAATCCGGAGAGTTCCGATGCAGGCTGCCAACGCCAACACCAGCGGCGCCACCACCAACGGCGCCGAGACCGGCGCCACCGACGACTTCGTCACGGTCTTCGTCGGCGAGACGCTGTTCGGCCTGGCGATCGAGCGGGTCCACGACGTCTTCGTCCCGTCGGGCGTGACGCCGGTTCCCCTGGCGCCGGCCGAGATCGTCGGCCTGCTGAACCTGCGCGGCCGGGTCGTGACGGCCATGAGCCTGCGCCGGCGCCTGGGCCTGCCGGACGCGGAGGCCGAGGCGGACGGCAGCAAGGCCAGCCCGAAGATGGCGATCGGCCTGGAGCAGGCCGGCGAGACCTTCGCGCTGGTGGTCGACGGCGTCGGCGAGGTGCTCAAGCTCGGCGCCGACAGCCGCGAGGCGGTGCCGATCAACCTGGATCCGCGCTTCCGCGACCTCGCCACCTGCGTCCACCGCCTCGACGGCCGGCTCCTGGTGATCCTCGACGTGGACGCGCTCCTCGGCTTCACGCCCGCCGGCGCCAAGGCGGCTTGAGGGAGAGGTCGATGAAGGCGCCCCACGAGACCACCTGCCTGGTGGTGGACGATTCCGCGGTGATCCGGAAGGTCGCCCGGCGGATCATCGAGGATCTCGGCATGAATGTCAGCGAGGCCGAGGACGGCAGCGCCGCCCTCGAGGCCTGCGCGGCCAGCATGCCCGACGCCATCCTGCTCGACTGGAACATGCCGAACATGGACGGCTACGCGTTCCTCCAGGCTCTGCGCCAGAGCGAGGGCGGGGGCGCGCCGAAGGTCCTGTTCTGCACCACCGAGAACGACGTCGGGGCGATCGCCCGCGCCCTCCGGGCGGGGGCCGACGAGTACATCATGAAGCCCTTCGACCGCGACATCCTGACGGCCAAGCTCGAACAGGTCGGTCTCGTCGCCGACGCGGCCTGATCGCCTGTTCCCTGACCCGCGGCCCGAGCCCCGCGACCCTGCACCCGAGGCAATCATCATGGCCCTGAGTCCCGCGGTCGCCCCGCTGCGCACGCCGCCAACCCAGAGCACGACCTCATCGGCCACGGCGATCCGTGTGCTCGTGGCCGACGACTCGGCCGTGGTGCGCGGCCTCGTGGCCCGCTGGATCGGCGAGGCCGGATTCGAGCTCGTCGGCACAGCTTCCAACGGCCGGATCGCCCTGGAGCTGATGGCCAAGCACGACCCGGACGTGGTCCTGCTCGACATCGAGATGCCGGAACTCGACGGCACGACCGCGCTGCCGCGCATGCTCGCCATGAGCCCGAGCGTGCAGGTCGTGATGATGTCGACCCTGACGACGCGCAACGCCGATATCTCGCTGAAATGCCTCGCCCTCGGCGCGGTGGACTACATCGCCAAGCCGGAGAGCAGCCGCGGCGTCACCACCTCGGACACGTTCCGGGTCGAGCTGATCGAGCGCGTCCGCGTGTTCGGCTCCGCCCGCGCGCGTGGCCGGCGCCCGGCCGCCGCGCCCGCCGGCCACGCGCCCGGGTACCACGCCGCGCCGGCGGCCGCACCGGCCGCGGTGCATCCGGCGCCGGCCGCGGCGGCGCGCCCGGCGACCCCCTTCACGCTGCGGCCCAAGGTCCGCAACCGGACCCAGCCCCGCGCCCTGCTGATCG
Source organism: Methylobacterium sp. 285MFTsu5.1 (assembly GCF_000383455.1). Taxonomy (NCBI): domain Bacteria; kingdom Pseudomonadati; phylum Pseudomonadota; class Alphaproteobacteria; order Hyphomicrobiales; family Methylobacteriaceae; genus Methylobacterium; species Methylobacterium sp. 285MFTsu5.1. Next base: position 156,125 of record NZ_KB911283.1, read on the forward strand.
GCTCCTCCACGGGCGGCCCGCGGGCCGTGGGCGAGATGCTGGAGGGCATCGGCGCGGCCGCCCTGCGGCGCCTGCCGGTCCTGATCGTCCAGCACATGCCGCCGATCTTCACGGCGGTCTTCGCCGAGCACCTGGCCACCCGTACCGGGCTCCCAGCGGCGGAGGGCAAGGCCGAGGAGCGGGTCGAGCCGGGCCGCATCTACGTCGCCCCGGGCGGCCGCCACATGGGGCTGGCCGGCGGGGCCGGCGGCCCGATCATCAAGCTCACCGACGGCCCCCCGGTGAACTTCTGCCGCCCCGCGGTCGACGTCCTGTTCAAGGACGCGGCGGTGGTCTTCGGCGCCGCCACCGCGACCGTGATCCTCACCGGCATGGGCTCGGACGGGACCAACGGCGCCCGGGCGCTCACCGAGGCCGGCGGCCCGGTCCTCGCTCAGGACGAGGCCACCAGCACGGTCTGGGGCATGCCGGGCAGCGTCGCGCGGGCCGGGCTCGCCGAGGCCGTGCTGCCATTGCCCGAACTCGCGACGGCGCTGCGCGCCCTGATCACGGGGCAGCCGGCATGACCGAGCTCGAGTTCGAATTCCTGCGCACCTTCCTGAAGCAGCGCTCCGGCCTCGCGCTGACGCCGGAGAAACGCTACCTCGTGGAGAGCCGGCTGACCCCGGTCTGCCGCCGCTTCGGCCTCGCCAGCCTCGGCGACCTGATCGGCGCCCTCAAGCTCGCCCAGAACAGCACGATCGAGCGGGCCGTGGTCGAGGCCATGACCACGAACGAGACCTTCTTCTTCCGCGACCGGATCCCCTTCGACCTGTTCCGCGACACGCTCCTGCCGGACGTGCTGGCGCGCAATGCCGGCCGCCGCCGGCTGCGGATCTGGTGCGCGGCGGCCTCGACCGGGCAGGAGCCGTACTCGCTGGCCATGCTCCTTCAGGAGGCGGCGCCGCGGCTCGCCGGCTGGCAGGTGGAGATCGTCGCCACCGACCTGTCCACCGAGGTGATCGAGAAGGCCAAGCTCGGGCTGTACAGCCATTTCGAGGTCCAGCGCGGCCTGCCGGTGCAGTGGCTGATCAAGTACTTCACCCAGGTCGGCGAGCAGTGGCAGATCGCTCAGAGCCTGCGCAGCATGGTGGATTACCGCCAGCTCAACCTGCTGCACAGCTTCGCCTCGCTGGGCCAGTTCGACGTGATCTACTGCCGCAACGTGCTGATCTACTTCGACGCGCCGACCAAGTCCGACGTCCTGGCGCGGCTCGCGGCGCAGCTCGCCCCGGAGGGCGCGCTCCTGCTCGGCGCCGCCGAGACGGTGATCGGCCTGACCGACCGGCTCTCGCCGAACCCGAAGCACCGCGGCCTCTACGGCCACGCCGAGGCCGCGGCGCGTCCGGCCGAGGCGCCGCCGCTGCGCATGGCCGCGAGCCTCTGAGCGGCGCGACCGGGATCCCTGGTCGTGCCCCGGCTCCGGGCCGTCCCCGAGTCCGCCAGCGCGACGGGAATCCGGGCGATCCCGGAAACGCGGCCTTAAGAACCGCGTGGGTAATTTGCACACGGACCCGCCGCCGGGCGAATCCGGCTCATCCGTGACCCGAGCCCCCCATGAGTACCGTCTCGTCCACCGCGACAGCACAGCTCGCCGCGCAGCGATGGTCGCCGCCTGCGTCGCCCCAGACCCGGATGTCCAACACGATCAGCAGCGCGCTGTCGGCCGGCACGATCAGCAGCACCGACGCGACGGCCCTCGCGGGCGCCTTGAGCAGCATCGATAGGAGCCTGTCGTCGACCAGCGCTGCCTCGACCAGCGCGACGAGCCGGTCCGGGCTCGACCCGTCCTCGATGAAGGACCGGATCGACGGCCTGATCGCCGATCAGGTCAGCAGCGGCAGCCTCACCGCCGACCAGGCCACGGAGCTGAAGAACCTGTTCGCCAGCCACGGCCGGAGCACCCAGAGCGCGGACGCCACTGGCGACGGGACTGGCGACGTCGCCGGCCCGGACGGCCCGCCGCCGGGGCCCCCGCCCGGCCCGGCGCCGACGGACGCTGCGGGCAGCGCCGGGAGCGGGGCGTCGGTCTCCGCGTCGGCCTCGACCTCGACTTCGACCTCGACCACCGACGCGGCGCGCACGACGAACGACCTGCTATCCACCTTCATCCAGCAGCTCCAGAGCGGCCAGTCGGGCCGCGTCGGCTACGGGGCGAGCGGCACCGCCAACAGCGGCGCCGTCTCGGCGCTCCTCCTCGACTTCCGCAGCTGAGGCCGGGGACGCGCCCGGCGGGCCTCCCGCCCGGTGCATCGCCCGCCTGCGCGCGGCCGGGGTCGACCCCGGCCGCGCGACGCGGCATCACAGCGCCGGACAAGCTCGGGAGAGACGGCATGGCGGCAGGAACGGGAACCGGATTGCCCAAGGTCGCGTTCATCGGCACGGGCGGGACGATCTCGTCCCTCGGCCGCGATGCCCTCGACATCCTCGACTACACCGCCACCGACCGGCGCCTCGAGGCCGGCGCGATCCTGGACGCGGTTCCGGAACTCGCGACGGTCGCCGCGGTGGTGCCGGTGCCGTTCCGGGCGGTCCCGAGCCCGGCGATCGGGTTCGCCGAGTGGCGCGACCTCGTCCAGCTGTGCGAGCGCCTCGCGGCCGAGCACCCGGACCTCGCCGGCATCGTCATCGGGCACGGCACCGCCACCCTGGAGGAGACCGCCTACGCGCTCAGCCTCACCCTGACGGTGGATCTGCCGGTGGTGCTGGTCGGCTCGCAGCGGCCGATGAGCGCCCTCTCCACCGACGCCAAGCTGAACCTCGTGGCGGCCGTGCGCACGGCCGCGGCGCCCGCCTCCCGCGGGCGCGGCGTGCTGGTGGTGCTCAACGACGAGATCCAGGCGGCCCGCGAGGTGACCAAGACCTCGGTGGCCCGGCTCCAGACCTTCCGGACCCCGGATTTCGGCGTGCTCGGCCACGTCGACGGCGAGTCCGTCCGCTACTACCGCCGCTCCGAGCGGGCGCACGCGCCGGGCACGCCCTTCGACATCCGGACCCTGCCGGCGCTGCCGCGGGTCGACGTCGCCTACGGGTACGCCGACGCCGACGGCACCGCGGTCCGGGCCTTCCTGGCCGCGGGCGCGCGCGGCCTCGTCGCGGCCGGTCTCGCGCCGGGCATGACCGCGCCCGCCGAGGCCGAGGCCCTGGAGGCGGCGGCGGCCGCCGGGATCGTGGTGGTGATGTCGACCCGGGCCGGCAGCGGCGTGGTCCCGCTCACCACCCGGCTGCGCAGCCGCGGCATCCTCAGCGCCGACAACCTCACCCCGCAGAAGGCCCGGATCCTGCTCGCCCTGGCGCTGACCGTCACGGCGGAGCCCGAGGCGGTGGCGCGGCTGTTCGCGACCTACTAGCGACGCGTCCCGGGACCGGTCGCCCGCCCCGCCGAGCCCTCAACGCCTCCTTCCGGCCGGTCCCGCACGGTCCCCGCCGCGCGCGAACCCTGTCGCGGCCCGTGGCGCGCGCCGGCGATGTCGGCCGACCATGCGGGCCGCATGTGCGATTTGGTCCAGAAAGTCCTGCCGGGCCCGGATAGGTCAAGGATCAGTCCGGTGCAGTCCAGCCGAAGGGTTTTTCGCCCGTAAGACTGTCAGCGGACGAAGAAGGTTCGGGAACACGCCTTCAGCATTGCGGAAGATGCTCGGGATCGGCTTCCGCGCAGGGCATGACCGTTCGCGTGCCCGCACAGGGATTCACGGCCATGCGCGCGACATCCATCGTCTCCATGTCTCTGGCGCTCTCGGTCCTGTCCGGGCTGGGCGCACAGGCGGAGACCGCCGGGAGCCTCTCCACGACGACGGCCGTCAGCGGCAGCGCCGCCGCGATGTACAATCTCGGAATCCTCTACATCAACGGCCAGGGCGTGAAGCAGGATTTCGGTACGGCCGGACGCTGGTTCGAGAAGTCGGCCGCCGGCGGTGACGTCGACGCCATGCTCAACCTCGGCAGCCTGTACTACAACGGCCAGGGCGTGAAGCAGGACTACGCCGCCGCGGCGGCGTGGTTCGAGAAGGCCGCCCTGGCGGGCAACGCCGAGGCCATGAACAACCTCGGCAGCCTCTACGATGCCGGCCAGGGCGTGACGCAGGACTACGCCACCGCGCGCAGTTGGTACGAGAAGGCGGCGGCCGCCGGCGCCGCGTCGGCCCTGTACAATCTCGGCCTACTCTACGCCAACGGTCAGGGCGTCGGGCAGGATTACGGCGCGGCCGCGTCCTGGTTCGGGAAGGCCGCCGCCGCCGGCAACGTTGACGCGATGAACGCCCTCGGCAGCCTGCACCTCAACGGTCAGGGCGTGAAGCGGGACGCCGCCGCGGCCCGCCGCTGGTTCGAGCGGGCGGTCGCCGGCGGCAACGTGGACGCGATGAACAATCTCGGTTTCCTCTACGTCAACGGTCGCGGGGTGAAGCAGGATTTCGAAGCCGCCCGGCGGTGGTTCGAGAAGGCCGCCGGCGGCGCCGCGGCGGCGAACATCCCCGGCGACATCGCGCTCCGCTAGAGCCGTTCCCTGTCGGTTCGGGACGGAGGCGACCGCCGGGGTTGTGCCGAACGAGGCACCGGTGCCCTCTTCCGCGAGGGAGAGGGAGCCTGGCGCGGCTGCCGGGACCGGAGTCGCCGCCCTTCCCAACCGTCGCAAAACGATCGGGAGCGGCTCTAGGGCGGGGTCGCGGTCGGGGCGCGCACGTGTCATGCCTGCGGGCGCGGTCCCCACCGGACCGGATGGGGCGAGGATACGGCTCGGATGGGGCCAGGATGGGCCCCCTCCGTCTCCGACGCGACCCGTCCGCAGGGACCAGACATCGATGCCGCTGATCGACCCCGCCCGCTCGCTCCTCCTCGTCATCGACGTTCAGGCCCGGCTGATGCCGACGATCGCGGAAGGGGACGGGGTCGTCGCCAATGCGGGCCGCCTCCTCGCCGCCGCGCAGCTGCTCGACGTCCCGGTCCTGGTCACCGAGCAGAATGCCGGCGGCCTCGGGCCGACCGTGCCGGCCCTGGCGCCCGAGCCCGGGACGGCCTTCGCGAAGATGAGCTTCGGCGCGACCCGGACGCCCGGCTTCCTCGAGCGCCTGCCCACGGATCGCGACCTCGTGGTCAGCGGCTGCGAGGCGCATGTCTGCGTGCTGCAGACGGTTCTCGGGCTGCGCGAGTCCGGCCGCCGCGTCGCCGTGGTGGCCGACGCCGTGGGCTCGCGGCGGATCGAGAACCGGGAGGCCGCGCTCGCCCGGATGGCGGCCCACGGCGCCGAGATCGTAACGACCGAGATGGTGGCGTTCGAGTGGCTCGGCACGGCGCGGCACAGGCGGTTCCGCGACGTCGTCAGGCTCATCAAGTAGGCGCCGCGGCGGTCCTCGCCGCGGCGCGCGCCTCAGGAGCCGTCGAGGGCCGCGCGGGTCTGCGGATCGGGTCCGATGTCGTCGGTGCCGGTCATGCCCAGCACCTCGATCAGGCGGGTCCGGGCGCGGCTGACCCGGCTCTTGATCGTGCCCACCGCGACGCCGCAGATGGCCGCGGCCTCCTCGTAGGTGAAGCTCTGGGCGCCGACCAGGACCAGCGCCTCACGCTGGGCCGGCGGCAGCCGGTTCAGCGCGCTCTGGAACTGCGCCATCTCCATCCGGATCTCCTGCTCGGGGAGGGCGGTCAGGCGCCCGGCATGGAGGCCGTCGGCGTCCTCCACCTCGCGCTTGCGCTTGCGCTGCTCCGAGTAGAACAGGTTCCGCAGGATCGTGAACAGCCACGCAGTCAGGTTGGTCCCGCGGCGGAAGCTGGCGGCGTTGACCCAGGCGCGCACGAGCGTGTCCTGCACGAGGTCGTCCGAGCGGTCGAGGTCGTAGGTCAGCGAGAACGCGAAGGCCCGCAGCGCCGGGATCGCCCCCAGCAGGAGGTCGCGCATCTCCGCGTCGGCGCCCCGGGGGGCCGGACCGGATCCGCTCCCCGCGGGGGCGGCTTGCAGCATCAGGGTCATCGCGAGGCCTCCGTGTCGGAGTGTGCGGCGAGCTCGTCGAGCAGCGTCCGGAGCCGGTCCGGGATCGGCAGGGCCAGGACGCCCGCGTAGTGCAGGCGCAGGCCGCGCCCGATCCGGTCCCGCGCGCCGTCGTCGATCGGCCGGCCGGGTCCGCCGACCGGCACCGGGCGTGATGCGGCCGCGGCGCCCGGTCCGGCCGGGTCCGCCGCGCCGGCGGAGCCCGGAATCCCTGGATCGTCCTCGGTCCCTGACCTGGTCGCGCCCCCCGGTCGTGCGCGATGGGGCCCCGAGGGGCCCGGCGGTCCGCCGGACCGTTGTCCCCATCGGTTCGGCGAAGACGCGTCTCATCGCCTTCCGGCAGCGCTGGTAGGCGCGACGGATTTAATCGGTTCTGAACCCCGCATTCATCCAATTTTAATCTTGAAATAGCCCAGCTTGCGCCGAATTTAATCCATAAAGTCTCAGATACAATTCAGAAATACTTGTGTTCAGCTTGGCCGTGGCGACACTCGTCCTCCGTGCCTGAACGCGGGATGAGCGCACCGCGCCCCCGGCCAAGCGCGCCGCGACGGCCCCGCTCAGAGCTTCACGCCCTCGAGATAGCCGCGGTTCCAGGTCGGGCTGATCAGGATCTCGTTGACGCAGACGGAGGCCGGCAGGCGGGCGACGAACAGGATCGTCTCGGCGAGATCCTCCGGCTGGAGCATGCGCCCGCGATCCTCCGCGGTGACCGGGACTGGCCGCTTGTCGAGGAGGGGCGTCGCGACCTCGCCGGGGCAGATGCAGCAGGACCGGATGCCGTGCCCGCACTCCTCTTGGTTCAGGCTCTCCGAGAGCGCCACGAGCCCGTGCTTGGCAGCGGAATAGGCCGGTCCCGTCAGCTTGGAGACGTAGCGGCCGGCCCAGGAGGAGACGTGAATGATCAGGCCGCTCCGCTGCGCCCGCATGGTCGGCAGCACCGCCCGCGCCGCGTAGAAGGGGCCGTTGAGATTGACGCCGACCACGGCGTCGATCCCGGCCGGCGTGATCTCGCTCCAGCCGCGCCGCGGCACGTTGAGGCCCGCCGAGTTCACCAGCAGGTCGCAGCGCCGCCACGCGGCGTGAACCGCCTCCCAGGCGCGCTGCACGTCGTCGGCCACGCCCATGTCGGCCGGGGCGACCAGCGCCTCGCCGCCCGCCGCGCGGACCATCTCCGCGGTGCGCGCGAGGGCCTCCTGACCCCGTCCGGTGAGCGCGACCCGCATGCCGGCCCGCGCCAGCGCCACGGCGGCCGCCTGCCCGATCCCGGATCCGGCCCCCGTCACCCAGGCGGCCTGCCCTTCGAGCGCGCGCATCATGGCGTTCGGCTCCCGCCCTACGGCTTGGCGACGAGCGGGCAGCCGCCCTCGGCGAGGGGGCGGAAGGCCTGCTCGGCGGGGATCGTCTCCAGCACCTTGTAGAGGTCCCACGGGCCCTTCGACTCGGACGGCGCCTTCACCTCGAACAGGTACATCGGGTGGATCTTGCGCCCGTCCGCCCGGACCACACCCTTGCCGAACAGCGGGTCGTCGGTCGGGTTGGCCTTCATCCAGGCCATGGTCTTCTGCGGGTCCGTCGACTTCGTCGCCGCCACGGCCTTCAGGTAGTGCAGGAGCCCGGCATAGACGCCCGCGTGGTTCATCGTCGGCATGCTGTTGCCGTTGCGCGGGTAGAAGCGCTCCGAGAAGGCCCGGGTCTCCGGGTTGAGATCCCAGTAGAACGACTCGGTCAGCACGAGGCCCTGCGCGGTCTGCAGGCCGATCGCGTGGACGTCGACGGCGTAGATCAGCAGGGCGGCGAGCTTCTGGCCGCCGTCGGTCAGCCCGAACTCGTGCGCCTGCTTGACCGCGTTGACCGTGTCGCCGCCCGCGTTGGCCAGACCCACAACCTTCGCGCCCGAGGCCTGCGCCTGCAGCAGGAACGAAGAGAAGTCCGTGGCGGGGAACGGGACCCGCGCGGCGCCCAATACGCGCCCGCCGCCCGTATCGATCACGGCCTTCGCCTCGTTCTGAAGGGAGAGCCCGAAGGCGTAGTCGGCGGTGAGGAAATACCAGGTGTCGCCGCCGCGCTTGAGCATGGCGCCGGCCGTGCCGTTCGCCAGGGCGTAGGTGTCGTAGGTCCACTGGATCGTGTTCGGCGAGCACTGCTTGCCGGTCAGCTCCGTGGTGCCGGCCCCCGAGTCGATGAAGACCTTGTTCTTCTCGCGGGTGACCTGACTCACCGCCAGCGCAACCGAGGAGGTCGGCACGTCGAGGATCGCGTCCACGCCGTCGCGGTCGTACCACTGGCGGGCGACGGCGGCGCCGATATCGGGTTTGTTCTGGTGGTCGGCCGAGACGATCTCGACCTGCACGCCCGGCTCGGTCTTGGCGAAATCCTCGACCGCCATCTGCGCGGCGACGACGGAGCCCTTGCCGCCGGTATCGGCGTAGACGCCCGACATGTCGTTGAGGACGCCGACCTTGACGCGGATCGGCTCGGCAACGGCCGGCCCGGCGAGCGCGGCGAAGCCGATCGCGACCGAGAGCACGCAACTCCGGATCGACGCCATGGCAGACCGTCCTCCGCGGCAGTTTCTGTCTTTCGGCCAGGAGGGCACGCTGGCATCCCAGCGTCAAGCAGCGGTCCGCGACCGGATCCGGGAGCGGTGAGACAGGCCGGCGCCGGATGTGTCGCGGCGGCGGTGCCGACGGAATCGGGCCGGAACTCCCACCCGAGACCGGCCCGTCGCGACATCGGGATCGGCGCGGTGGCGCGGCCTCAGCCGACGCGCTGTGCCGGACGACGGTCACGCCCCACGGGCGCGAGGCCCGGCCTCGGCGATCGAATGTCGTGGTGCCGGCGGAGGGGATCGAACCCCCGACCTTCGGTTTACAAAACCGCTGCACTACCGCTGTGCTACACCGGCAGGCGCTCTGAAACCATTGAGAAAATTGGCGGTTTCGGTGCGTCAGAGGCGCTTTTGACTACGTTTGGGGGCGCTTCGTCAAGGCACACATCTCGGCACGTTCCGTTCATCGTGCATGCGCGCGACCCTTTGGAGTGGGCCGAAGAAGGCCGGCGCCCGAGCGATGCGGGAGGCGGCACAGTTCACGGCTTGAGAGTGGATGGCCGCGGAACCCACGACTCGCCGAACTGCGCGAGACCGCGAGGTTACCGATCGGGCGATCCGCGCCGTGGTCGTCGCGGTGCTGGCCGACCGCGCCGGCAGGACCTACCCGCTTCCGAAGGATCGGCGCCGTGACATCAACGCGACCATTCAACAGAACACTCGTGCGGCCGTTGCGCGCGCCGCCCACAAGCCGGCTCGAAAGAGCAACATGGTTCGGACCGCGATCCTGCTGGGGCACTCGATATAGGGGTGAGCGTGATAGATCCCGGTGCCGCCCGAGCGGCGACTGTCGAACGCGTAATGGAGCGGTTGAGCGGCTTCGCGCAGGGAAGCGGCGTCAGTGGTAGGGTCGCCTGCCAGATCATCGAATGGGTGATCGCCTCCCCAACCGATCGCCGCAGGCGGAGACCTGTTGGCAAGGCGTGCACGTGCATCCTGATCGCACCCGGGTAGCGGGGTCGACGACGAAACCGCTCGCGACTTGTAGCGGCTTCGCTGGGAGGGATCGTCCTGAGAGGACAGGATCCAGATATCTAGAATGTGCGGTCGATACTGAATTCAGTTTTTGATATTCCTGTTGCTTCCCGTGTGCAGCATACATCTAAATTGACGAGATACCTATCTGCTCTTCAGGTCGTATGCGATACTGTTTTTACATGTATGAAATAGTTTTCCGCAATAAGACATGCACCAGCTTTCGAATTTCATCAACGGACCCCGAAGGGAGAGTGCTCTTTTCTCAATGCAATGCCATGAAAAATAGGCAACCGAAATTATTATCGGGGTCGAAATTAGAAAATTAATCCACCACTGCCGAAGATCCGGAAAAACTGCAGACACTGCCTGTTGTATCGGAAATCCATACAAGAAAATGCCATATGAATAATCTCCGCTTGACACAATTGCGGACCGTGTCGGATTCCGCATCCCCAAATAGATAGTCACGTAGGCGGCAGGAAGTGCGGAGAGGGCATTGAAGATTGGAAGATAAAGAAACCCAACCATGGCAATGGCGCATGCGAAGAAAATCGGGGCGCTATATGGAACTCGATCTCTGACCCGATAGAGGTACGCGCCGTACAGAAAGGATAAGACAAGCACAGGGCCGCGAACAGTCCCTTCGTCAACCTGCGTTCGCGTATAAATGGCGATCATGACTAAGACTTGCATCACCAGGCAGCCGAACAAAATCAGTTTTTCCGATCTGTAGAAACCGATTATATAAAATACAGATATCAATATGTAGCAATACAATTCGTAAGGAAGTGTCCATAATTGCGCGTTCACCTGCGTAGTTGGATTATCAGTAAAGACGCCGGGGAGATAATACCGAACGACGCCTATCATGTTCAAAGTATAGGACCAAAAGCCCGGATCCGTAAAATACTTTGGGAGCGGGTAATACGTGAACAGCGCTCCAATGATCATCATTGCTATTGTCGATTCCACTGCCAGCGCAGGGAAGATGCGAATTAGTCGAAGTCCCAAGAACCCGACGATCGTTCGAGAGCGTTCTAGACTTCCGGAAACGAGGAATCCGCTCAGTGCGAAAAACATGGGAAGTATCATGGCCCATATTGGCCGCGACGGTCCCAAAATGAGCCATCTTTGAGCTTCTATGCCATAAGAAACTATCACAGTGTGCCACAAAACTATCATTGCGGCGAGACCAATTCGCATATAATCGAAGCCGGATGGCCGCCCTTTCGTCAGAAAGAGGCGTTCACTCAGAGTCATCGTTTCCGTCCCTCCCGGAAGCCGGGATTAATATCTTAATCCGGATCGTACCTCTGAATGGGAAATTTTGAAATTATAAAGAAGATTACGCTATTGAACGTATCACCATATCCGAATGGCTAACATGTGTGGGCTTCGAGAAGGCTTGATGCCCAGATTCGTCGACGGCCTTCGATATTGCAGAGCGTGCCGGGATCCACTGCCGTGCGCGCGCCTCGCTCGCTGCACGCGCTGGCTCGGTCGGAGGCCTATGGCTAACAATCGGCAATGCGCGCCTGAGCTGGAGTCGGCGGCACGTGGTCGGTGATACGACCGCTCACGCGTCAGTCACCGGCAGATTGCTCACCTGCGTCGTGTCCCGCTGCGTACGAATCGACAACTTGGTGTTCCAGTCGTGCCGACTGACCCGCCCCGCGCACCGGCACCCCTTAAGCAGGGCTTGGTCGGGCCGAGACCGATGGAGGTCGGGACCTCTGTCCAGGCCCGCACCGTGGCGCGCAGGTCCCGCGCGAGTTCGACCCTTGAGCCCGGTGCCGCGTCCGACAGGTCGGGAAGCTCTCGTCGACCGGGTCGATCCCTATCTGCGCGGGCAGGGTTGGTCCGACCCAACGTATCCCTGTCGAGGGTGAAGTTCGTCGAGGGCGCCGCTCGCGCGAGCAACAGGGGCTGTTGCCGTGGATCAGCGCCACGGCGCGGCCGCCGCCGATCCGGTCGGGGTGGCCTGGCCTCCGAGGGAGGGCTCGCCCGGACCGGCAGGCCGCTAGGTCAGCCCAGGCATCGTCCGGTACTCCGCTCGTTCGTATAGAAGCGTAGAAGGCCTCCGATGATCGCATCAACGCGAAGCCCGTTCGCCGTTGGATGCGCGCGAAATGCCGTATCGCTCACATATTCCCTGCCCGTCATTCCGTTCACCGCCATGCGTATGCCGAGCGGTTGCCAATGTGTCAGAAGCGATGGCGATTTCCGGTGCGGATCCCGCTAGACCTCGAACCAGAAGCCGGCACCCTCGTCGCACATGCCCTCACGATGCCTGTACTTGATCGGAGCGATAATGTCGGACGCAGGCTTATAGTAAAACATCATGGCGAGAATGTATTGCTCGTTCCAAAAAAAGCCTGTCGCAATCTCAGGATACTCATATGGCAGATGGATGTCGTGCACATGCACGATCACGCTCGGTCGGAGAAGCGGGTAGATTCGCAGGAAGAAATGCGTCGTGTCGCTGCCATGGAACAGGAGATGGCTGCCATCCAGCATCAGCACATCGCCACCCTTCAGCGATTGAAAGTAGGACGGGTCAACATCGAGGAGGCCGTTAGAAATCCACTTATCCGCAATGTCGCGGACGCTTGAGCGCGGATTGGGGTTGATGCACTCGATCTTGGTGTCGAGCTTGTACTTGCCGATTGCGCGGCGAGCGAATTTCGTACTGTTGCCGCTTCCGACCTCGACATACTGGGCTGGCCTGCGTGTGGCGAGGACAGTCGTCAGGGCCAATGCGTCGCCGTAGCTGAAGTAGCCGTTCGGCAGGAGCGGTGTCCGGCCGTCGAGGTCGCGGTCAGCGACGTCCGAGAAATCGGCGAATTGCTTCATGTCGTCGGCGAACGTTCTGAAGTGCCGGCTCTTGCGCTCCATGCGTTCGCGCAGCCAGGAATATGGCGTTCGATTCAACTCAGTTTTGACAACGTAGTCGCCGTCGAGAGGGAAGCTAGGCCCGGATTTCGATATCCGGGCATGAGCACTCGTCCATTGGTGTAATACGGCACCAATGTATGGGCGCCCTGGAACATTTCGAGCGTTGGATGTGAAATATTATCAATAGTTTCGTTGGTCGGCACAGGCGTACCGGTTCAGACCCGCCGCCACCGCGTGGGGGGCGTTGAGAACGGAAGGTGGCGGGGCGCGCGAGACAGATACTCGGTTCGCAGAAACGGCGTACAAGCGCCGCTCAATCCGAGCCGCGCCAGGATCTGCGCGGCCGGCCCTCAATGGCCCGAGCGGCGGATCAGGCTCTTGAGGCGCTGGTCGGCGGTGTCGAGGCGGTCAGCGATGCCGCGCCGGATGCATTTGCCGACGGAATCGCCGGCGTAGAACCCGACCGTCTGGTCCTGGTTGCGGCAGGACTGGACCGGCGGCCACGCCACCACCCCTGCCACGACCAGCAGCACGACCAGGCAGTCGACGACGAGCCAGCCCTTCCAGCCGAGCCGGAAGCCGCGCCGCCGCTCGGGCGCCCGGTTCCGGCGCGGGGTGCGGTGCGCGCCGTCCGGGCCGACCCGCGCCATGCGAGCGCGGAACTGGGCCTCCTCGAGGGCGTCGGAGGCGCGGCCGGACGAGGCCGGGAGGAGCGGGCGGGTGGACATGGCGGCCTCGCGGAGGTCGGTTCGGAGCGGATCGGCGGAGCGCGGAAGGGCCTTGAGCGGGCGCTCAGTCGATGAGCCGCTTCAGGAGCGCGAGGTTGTCCTGGATCGACAGGACGTTGCCGAGCATCTCGGTACGGGCGCAGGCCCCGGCCCCGACAAGACCGAGCCAGCCCGCCGCCGGGCGGGCGCTGCAATCCGCGAAGCTGCCGTACAGGAACAGCCCGGCCGGCACCGCGAGGAGGGCGAGCTTCGTCGGCGAGAAAAGCCGGCCGACGACGCCTCTGCGCGGCCGCCGCGCGTCGCGGTCGTCGTCCCAGTCCCTGTCGTCCGGCTCCCAGCCGTAGCGGTCCGCCTGGTACGCCGCCGCGTCGATGTCCCGGTCCCGGCGATACATGGCGTTCCGTGCTCGGTCTGATCAGTCGGACCGAAGATGCCACGCTTTCGTGAAGCTCAACCTAAGAGCAATGTTTAAGTTCTTCTGAACCGGTCTCGCCCGGCTCAGGCGGCGAGCGCCCGCCTCACCGTGGCGCGCAGATCTGCCAGGGAGAAGGGCTTGGTCAGCACGTCGGTGACGATGGCGTCGAGCCCGCGCGCGCGCTCGCGCTGATCGGCGAAGCCGGTCATCAGCAGGATGGTCAGGTCGGGGAAGTCGCGCTTGGCGGCGAGGGCCAGCGCGATGCCGTCCATGAGCGGCATGCGGATGTCGGTGAGCATCAGATCGAAGCCGCCATCGGCCTCGTTGAGGCGGTCCAGCCCGTCGCTGCCGTCGTTGGCCGTGACGACCGCGTGCCCGTCGATCTCGAGCCCCCGCTTCAGGAAGCCCCGGACGGTCTCTTCGTCATCCACCAGGAGGATGCGCGCCATGTGGTCCCGTAACCGTCCCCGAAATCCGCACGCGCCGCGTCGCGACGCCGCGCACGCTCAAATGTCGACAGACGCAGACGAATTCTCCGTCTGTCAAGTCGTCGCAGGCTGAATTGTCCCGCGGGTCGCGGCGCGCGGCGAAAATGCCGCGCCGCGGGCACGGTCAGGCGTCGAACAGATCCGGGGCGCCGTCCCCGTAATCGACCACGCCCACGAAGGGCAACTGGCGGAAGGCGTGGGCGGCGTCCATCCCGTAGCCGACGACGAACACGTCGGGGCAGGTGAAGCCGACGAAATCCGCGTCGATCGTCACGGCGCGCTTGCCGGGCTTCTCCAGCAGCACCGCGGTGAGGACGCGCCGGGCGCCGCGGGCCATCAGCAGGTCCTTGGCGAAGACGACGGTCCGGCCGGATTCCAGGATGTCGTCCACGAGCAGCACGTCCCGCCCGCGCACCTCGCTCTGTACGTCGCGCAGGATCTCGACCTGTCCGCTGGAGACCGTCCCGGTGCGGTAGCTCGACAGGTGCACGAACTCGACCTGCGGGGCGAGACCCACCCGGTGCAGCGACCGGAGCAGGTCGGCCGCGAACATGAAGCTGCCCTTGAGCACCGCCACGACGAGGAGGTTCTCGGGCCGCGCGGCGAGGATCTCGCGGGCGAGCTCGTCGTTGCGCTTGGCGATGGCCGCCTCGTCGAACAGGGTGCGGACGCGCCGTTCAGGGATGCTCATCTCTCGTGTCCCGAAGCCCGTTGGCGCGGCGGCGCCCGCCGCCACGCTCGGGAACGGTCTTAGCGTCCCGGGCGCGCGCGGGGAACTCCGGATCCGCCAGATGGTCCGGCGCCGTCGACGCGGGTCAGCCTTCGGCCGCCTGCCGGAACGGTCGGAGCAAGCGGGTGAGCCCGCGCCGGCGCGCCGGCCGGGCCGCACGCCGCGCCGCGGCCAAGTCCGGTTCCGGCCCCGCACCGATCCCGTCGGCGTCGTCCCCGTCGACCGCATCCTCGTCGTCCGGCTCCACGTGCCGGACCTGCTCGAGGACGTCCGTCACGATGCGCGGGATGGGCCGCGCGTGCTCTTCCAGGAGCAGCGAGGCTGTCCAGAGGCGACTCGCGTTCGCGAGGGGCAGCTTCCCTTGTGTCAGGCGCTCCATCAGCATCCGGTCGGCGAGCGAGGCCGCGAGGTCGCTCACGATCTCGAGCTGATCCTGCTGTGTCGTGCTCTTCATGGCAGTCTTCACGCTAACGAAGATAGTCTTCTCCCAGCCGGGACGCTATGCGACCAAATTTGGCGATTCTATAACGTGCGTGAGCATTGGAGCTGCCGCCTGTGTAGAGGCCGGCTCCGGCGCGAGGACCGGTCCCGTCGACTCCGATCGGGTGGGGGTTCGGGGCGGCCCTGATCCGGCGCGGCGCCATCCGCGCACAAGCAAAAGGGGCTGGCGATCCGCCAACCCCTCGCGCTGTCGAGCTGAATGGATGGTACCACCGCCCCGGCTCGAACGGGGGACCCCCAGATCCACAATCTGGTGCTCTAACCAACTGAGCTACGGCGGCACTGGCGCGGGGTGTATCGTGGGCCGCGGCAGTTTTCAAGGCGATGCGTGCACGGGATTTGGACTTCGTGGACAGCGCCGTCCGAGCCCCCCGCGCCGGGGCCGGCCGCGCTCCCGCAGCACCGCCCGTTTGCAACGGGCTCGGCCCCGGCTGTAACTGCGGCGGCGGGGCCGACGCGTCGGCCCCGCCGATCGGGCGGACCGGAGGCGAGGGGGCGGACCGTGAGCGCGCGACAGCCATCGGGCGCCGCCGGCGGGGGCAGGGCGCCCGGCGACGGATCGGCCGACGTCCCGGCCCGGCGGCCCGTCAGGCCGGCGCGGAGGCCCCGTCGGCGCTGGACCGGGATCGGGCTCGTTCAGGCCCCCGGGCGGCTCCGCAGCCTCGTCCGACGGAGCGAGGGCGGCCTCGTCGCCCTCGCGACCCTGGTGGGCTGCGTCGCCGGCGTGGCGGTGTCCGCCATGACCTGGATCACCCAGACCCTGCGCGAGCATCTCTACCAGCTGCCCGCGGGCGCGCGCCTCAGCGCCGTCGACGCCGTGCCGCCGGCGCTCCTGCTCGTGGGCCCGTGCCTCGGGGGCGCCGTCCTCGGCCTGCTGATCGTCGCCGCCAACTACGTCCGCGGCCCGCGCAAGCGCCCGGCCATCGACCCGATTGAGGCCAACGCCCTGCACGGCGGCCGCATGTCCCTGCGCGACAGCCTCTACCTCGCGCTCCAGAACGTCATCTCGAACGGGTCCGGCGCCTCGGTGGGTCTGGAAGCCGGCTACACACAGATCGCCTCAGGCCTCGCCTCGCGCCTGGGCATCGCCTTCGAAGTGCGGCGCAGCGACCTGCGCACCCTGGTCGGCTGCGGCGCGGCCGGGGCGATCGCGGCCGGCTTCGGGGCGCCGCTCGCCGGCGCGTTCTACGCCTTCGAGTTGATCATCGGCACCTACTCGATCGCCACGCTGACGCCCGTGGTCGTCGCGGCGCTGTGCGGCAACCTGATCTCGCGCGCCCTGATCGAGGCGCAGCCGCTCGTCGATCTCGGCGACATGCAGGCGGTCACGACCTCGCACGTCACCAGCCTCGAGATCCTGCCGAGCCTCGCCCTCGGGCTGTTCTGCGCGGGCCTCGGGATCCTGATCATGCGCGGGGTCACGCTGGTCGAGCGCCTCGTCCAGGCCTCCGGCGTGCCGCGGGTGGCGGCGCCCGCCTTCGGGGGGCTGTGCGTCGGCGCGCTGGCGCTGCTCGCGACGCCGCAGGTGCTCTCGGGCGGCCACGGCGCCCTGCACATGCACTTTGCCGCCGAGGGGCAGGGGCACGGGATCGCGGTCCTGGCCTGGCTGTTCGCCGCTAAGGCCACGGCCTCGGCGATCTCGATCGGCTCGGGCTTCCGCGGCGGCCTGTTCTTCGCGTCGCTGTTCCTCGGGGCCATCGCCGGCAAGCTGTTCGCCGCCCTCGCCCCCGTGCTGGTGCCGCCGCTGGCGGATTTCGGCCTGACGCCGCTCGCCTACGCGGTGATCGGCATGAGCGCGCTGGCGGTGGCGGTCATCGGCGGCCCGCTCACCATGACGTTCCTGGCCCTGGAGGTCACCGGCAGCCTGCCGATCACCGGCGTCGTGCTGGCGGCGGTGATTGCGTCCTCCCTCACCGTGCGCAAGACCTTCGGCTACTCCTTCGCCACGTGGCGCTTCCACCTGCGCGGCGAGAGCATCCGCAGCCCCCACGACGTCGGCTGGATCCGCTCGCTCACCGTCGGCCGGCTGATGCGCCGCAATCCCGGCACCGTGGCCCTGGACACGCCGCTGCCCACCTTCCTGCGCGCCCATCCCCTCGGCTCGCCCTCCCGGGTGATCGCCGTGGACGGGGCGGGGCGCTACGCCGGCATCCTGAACGTGCCCGAGACGCACGCGGCCGCCCGGGATTCCGGCGCCGACGCGCAGCCGGTCCTCGCCGACCTGCTCCTGCACGCGGACGATTTCCTGACGCCGGGCATGAACGCCAAGGACGCCGCGGCCGCCTTCGACCGGACCGAGAGCGAGGCGCTCGCGGTCGTCGAGAGCGCCGAGAGCCGGAAGGTGCTGGGCCTGCTCACCGAGAGCCACACCCTCAAGCGCTACAGCGAGGAGCTCGACCGCCAGCGCCGGGCGATGGCGGGCGAAACCGACTGATTGTCAGGCCGGGGTGTTGACCCGACACCGGCGCGGACCAATCACCTGACGCCAACGACCCGGGCCCCGCGGAGGCCCGCACTTCGGAACGCGTGGAGGATTCATGGCCGCCCCAGAAAACAGCCAGCAGCGTCGCTACCGCATCGCGGTGATCCCCGGCGACGGCATCGGCAAGGAGGTCGTGCCCGAGGGCGTGCGCGTGCTGGAGCAGGCGGCCAAGCGGCACGGC
This sequence comes from Methylobacterium sp. 285MFTsu5.1, assembly GCF_000383455.1. NCBI lineage: Bacteria > Pseudomonadati > Pseudomonadota > Alphaproteobacteria > Hyphomicrobiales > Methylobacteriaceae > Methylobacterium > Methylobacterium sp. 285MFTsu5.1. The sequence goes on from NZ_KB911283.1 coordinate 174,153, forward strand.
TTCGGCCTCCAGCTCGACTGGTTCGATTTCGCCAGCTGCGACTATTACGAGCAGCACGGCCGGATGATGCCGGAGGACTGGAAGGCGCGGATCGAGACCCACGACGCGATCTATTTCGGTGCCGTCGGCATGCCCGAGCGCGTGCCCGACCACATCTCGCTCTGGGGCTCGTTGATCCTGTTCCGGCGGGAATTCGACCAGTACGCGAACCTGCGCCCGGTGCGGCTGATGCCGGGGGTGAAGTGCCCGCTCGCCGACCGCAAGCCCGGCGACATCGACTTCTGGGTGGTCCGGGAGAACACCGAGGGCGAGTACTCGAACGCGGGCGGCCGCATGTTCGCCGGCACCGACCGGGAGTTCGCCCTGCAGGAGACGATCATGACCCGGCACGGGACGGACCGGATCCTCAGGTTCGCGTTCGAACTGGCTCAGAAGCGCCCGAAGAAGCACCTGACCTCGGCCACGAAGTCGAACGGCATCTCGATCACCATGCCGTACTGGGACGAGCGGGTGAAGGCGGTGGCCGAGGCCTACCCGGACGTCCGGTGGGACCAGTACCACATCGACATCCTGACCGCGCATTTCGTCCTGAACCCGGATCGGTTCGACGTGGTGGTGGCCTCCAACCTGTTCGGCGACATCCTGTCGGATCTCGGGCCCGCCTGCACGGGCACGATCGGCATCGCGCCGTCCGGCAACATCAACCCGGAACGGGTGCACCCGTCGGTGTTCGAGCCGGTCCACGGCTCGGCGCCGGACATCGCCGGCCAGGGGATCGCCAACCCGATCGGCCAGATCTGGTCGGGGGCGATGATGCTGGAGCATCTCGGCGAGCACGCGGCGGCGGCCGAGATCGTCGGCGGGATCGAGCGGGTGCTGTCCGAGCGGACGCTGCGCACCCGCGACCTCGGCGGGAATGCCGACACGCAGACCTGCGGCAAGGCGGTGGAGCAGGCGCTGGGGTAGGGCAATCACCCCGAGCCTCCCTTCCACGCCCTCATCCTGAGGGGTGCCCGCGTCAGCGGGCCTCGAAGGAGCCCTCCAGGGATCGTGAGACCGCTGGAGGGCTCCTTCGAGGGCTACGCTGCGCTCCGCCCATCAGGATGAGGTGGGATTCCGTTTCCGTCTCAAGGCTGTGGTTGAGATGCCCTCGCCGTCATCACGGGCGGAGGTCCGAACACATCGACAGCGAACGGAATGAGCGCGGGAGACCGCGCTCTCCGTGGCGTCAGCGGGGGCGGCGGCGCACGCTCACCACGTTGCTCGCCGGCTCGGCCTTGCCGGTCTCCGCCGGCAGGGTGTCGAGGGCGGTCCTGACGATGGTCGTGGCGTCGAGGCCCGCCTCGGCGTACATCTTCTCCGGGCTGTCGTGGTCCTGGTAGGCGTCCGGCAGCGTCATCGTCCGCACCCGCACCCCGCCCGCGTCCAGAGCGCCCCGCTCCGCCAGCAGGTGCAGCACCATCGCGCCGAACCCGCCCCGCGAGCCCTCCTCGATCGTGATCAGAACCTCGTGGTCGCGCGCGAGCTCCAGGATCAGCGCCTCGTCCAGCGGCTTGGCGAACCGCGCGTCCGCCACCGTCACCGCCACGCCCTGCTCGGCCAGCGTGTCGGCCGCCTTCAAGGCCTCCGACAGGCGCGTGCCGAGCGACAGCAGCGCCACCCGCGCCTCCGCGTCGCGCCGCACCACCCGGCCCTTGCCGATCGCCAGCGCCTCGCCCCGCTCCGGAAGCTCGACGCCCACACCCTCGCCGCGCGGGTAGCGCAGCGCGATCGGGCCCGTGTCGTGCGCGTGGGCGGTCGCCACCATGTGCACCAGCTCGGCCTCGTCGGAGGCCGCCATCACGGTCATGTTCGGCAGGCAGCACAGGTAGGCCAGGTCGAACGCGCCCGCGTGCGTCGCCCCGTCGGCGCCGACCAGCCCCGCCCGGTCCAGGCAGAACCGCACGGGCAGGTTCTGCAGCGCCACGTCGTGCACCACCTGGTCGTAGGCCCGCTGCAGGAACGTCGAGTAGATCGCCACGAACGGCCGGTAGCCCTCGGTCGCCAGACCGCCCGCGAACGTCACCGCGTGCTGCTCGGCGATGCCGACGTCGAAGGTCTTGTCCGGGTGCGCCTTGCCGAACAGGTCGATGCCGGTGCCCCCCGGCATCGCGGCGGTGATCGCCACGACCTTGTCGTCGGCGTCGGCCGCCTTGATCAGGCTCTCGCCGAACACCCGCGTGTAGGCCGGCGCGTTCGGCTTGGCCTTGGCCTGCACGCCTGAGACCACGTCGAACTTGACCACGCCGTGGTAGCGGTCGGCCGAGGCCTCGGCCGGGGCGTAGCCCTTGCCCTTCTGGGTGACGACGTGGAGCAGGATCGGGCCGTGCTCGGCGTCGCGGACGTTCTTGAGCACCGGCAGCAGGTGGTCGAGGTTGTGCCCGTCGACCGGGCCGACGTAGTGGAAGCCCATCTCCTCGAACATGGTGCCGCCGCCGACCACGAGCGAGCGGGCGTATTCCTCGGCCGCGGCGGCGCGCTGGTAGAGCGCCTTGGGCAGGAGCTTGCCGAGCTGCTTGGCGGTCTCGCGCAGGGACTGGTAGGCGCCGCCCGAGGCGAGGCGGGCGAGGTAGGCCGACATGGCGCCGACGGGGGGCGCGATCGACATGTCGTTGTCGTTGAGGATGACGATCAGGCGCGAGTGCAGGGCGCCGGCGTTGTTGAGGGCCTCGTAGGCCATGCCGGCCGACATCGAGCCGTCGCCGATGACCGCGATGGCGTTGCGGCGCTTGAGCGGGCGGTTCTTCGACTTGGCGGCGGCGTTGTCGAGGTCGCGGGCGACCGCCATGCCCAGCGCGGCCGAGATCGAGGTCGAGGAGTGGGCGGCGCCGAAGGGGTCGTAGACGCTCTCGCTCCGCTTGGTGAAGCCCGACAGGCCGCCGCCCTGGCGCAGCGTCCGGATGCGGTCGCGGCGCTCGGTGAGGATCTTGTGGGGGTAGCACTGGTGTCCGACGTCCCAGACGATGCGGTCGTCGGGGGTGTCGAACACGTGGTGCAGCGCCACGGTCAGCTCGAC
>NZ_KB911284.1:0-155251 GCF_000383455.1 Methylobacterium sp. 285MFTsu5.1
TGCCTCCCGTAGGAGTCTGGGCCGTGTCTCAGTCCCAGTGTGGCTGATCATCCTCTCAGACCAGCTACTGATCGTCGCCTTGGTAGGCCGTTACCCCACCAACTAGCTAATCAGACGCGGGCCGATCTTCCGGCAGTAAACCTTTCCCCAAAAGGGCGTATCCGGTATTAGCCCTAGTTTCCCAGGGTTATTCCGAACCAGAAGGCACGTTCCCACGCGTTACTCACCCGTCCGCCGCTGACCCCGAAGGGCCCGCTCGACTTGCATGTGTTAAGCCTGCCGCCAGCGTTCGCTCTGAGCCAGGATCAAACTCTCACGTTGAAGAGATTGATCTAAGCTGATCACAACTACTTGACAGAGGCTCACAATCATCCCGGCATCACTACCCGGATGTGTGAGCTTCCGAAGCGTTAGACAGCTCGCTTCTCTCGTTGATCCGGCTCTCGCCGGACCCGCAAGGACAAGCGCCGTCCACGCTTCTCTTTCCCGTATTCACTTGTCAAAGAACGGCGCCTGTTTACACAAGTGCCATTTGAAGATCAACAAAAAACTACTCGGCGCTCGCCGACCGTTGCTTGCAGTCTTCAGTGGAAGTCCGTCCGAGCGGCCCGCCCTGGCCGGGCACCGCGTCGGGAGGCGCCGTATAGGGCGCCAGAAATCGGCTGTCAATCGCCCGTCTTCTTCGACCCCGGACGCTGACGGGCGCGGTCGTCCGCGTGTGCGGACACCGCTCCCGGATCCGGCAGAGCCCCCGCGCGCAGAGACCCGTCGCCGCGCCAGCCTCTCAGCACACCCCTCCGTGATCCGGACGAGGGGCCTCGCTCCGGATCGCGCGTCAGAGCAGGCCGCACGATGAGTGCTCATGGAAACGATCCGTTTCGATAGTTTCCATTTCTGATTGCGCGTGCTTCGCTCAAGATGGATCCATCGGCGCGACGTCGGGGCCCTGCACGGGCCGCGGGGCGCCAGTGCACCCACGTAAGGACCCCGCCATGGCCGTCGAAGCATCCGGTGCCGCGAGCGAACTCGTCCAGGTCGTCTCCCTCCTGGCGGCCGGCGTCATCGCCGTCCCGCTGTTCAAGCGGCTCGGCCTCGGATCGGTCCTCGGCTACCTCCTGGCCGGACTGGCGATCGGGCCCTTCGGGCTCGGCCTGTTCACGGACGCCCACGCCATCCTCCACGTGGCGGAGCTCGGCGTCGTGATGTTCCTCTTCATCATCGGGCTGGAGATGGAGCCGTCCCGGCTCTGGGGCATGCGCCGCGCGATCTTCGGGCTCGGCCTGGCCCAGGTGGGCGCCTGCATCGCCGCCCTCACCCTGGTCGGACTCGCCCTCGGCTTCTCGATCACCGTCGCCTTCGTGGCCGGGACCGGCTTCGTGCTGACCTCCACCGCGATCGTCATGCAGCTCCTGGAGGAGCGCGGCGCGCTCTCGACGCCGAAGGGTCAGCGCATCGTGGCGATCCTGCTGCTGGAGGATCTCGCCATCGTGCCGCTCCTCGCCGCCGTCGCGCTTCTGGCGCCGGGCGGGAGCGCCGCGAGCGCGACGGAGCGCGCGGTCACGGTCGCCATCGCCCTGCTCTCGGTCTGCGCGCTCGTCGCCGCGGGGCGCTGGCTGCTCAACCCGCTGTTCCGCCTCCTCGCCGCCGCCAAGGCGCGCGAGGTCATGACGGCCGCGGCCCTCCTCGTCGTGCTCGGCTCGGCCCTCGCGATGCAGCTCGGCGGCCTCTCGATGGCGATGGGCGCCTTCCTGGCCGGCGTCCTGCTCTCGGAGTCGAGCTTCCGTCACCAGCTGGAGGCCGATGTCGAGCCGTTCCGCGGCATCCTGCTCGGCCTGTTCTTCCTCGGGGTCGGGATGTCCCTCGACCTGACGGTGATCGCCGCGAATGCCGGCCTGATCCTGGCGGGCGTCGCCGCCTACATGACCGTGAAGGGCCTGCTCATCTACGGCGTGGCCCGGGTGCTGCGCGCCTCGCACGCCGAGTCGCTGGAACGCGCGGCCCTGATGGCGCAGGGCGGCGAGTTCGCCTTCGTGCTGTACGCGGCCGCCGCGAGCGCGGGCATCATCGACAGCACGACCAACGCCGTCCTGACAGCCACCATCATCCTGTCGATGGCGATCACGCCGCTGATGGTCGTCGCCTTCGATCGTCTCGGTCCCAAGGCCGTCCCGTCCATCGACGGCGTCGAGGCGCCCGAGGACCTCGTGGGCAGCGCCCTGATCGTCGGGTTCGGCCGCTTCGGCCAGATCGCCAGTCAGCCGCTCATCGCGCAGGGCTGCTCGGTCTCGATCATCGACACGAACCCGAGCAACATCCGTCTCGCCGAGGGATTCGGCTTCAAGGTCTATTACGGTGACGGCACCCGCCTCGACATTCTGCACGCGGCCGGCGCTGCGACGGCGCGGGCGATCCTGATCTGCGTCGACGACACCGCGATGGCCAGACGCGTCGCGGAGATCGCCAAGGCGGAGTTCCCCCTGGTGCCCGTGCTGGCGCGCGCCCGGGATCGCGAACACGCGGTCGAGCTGATCCAGGCGGGCGTGGCCTACCAGATCCGCGAGACGGTCGAGTCGGCTCTGCTCCTCGGCGAGCAGGCGCTCCTGACGACCGGAGCCGAGCCGGAAGCGGCCAGCGCGATCCTGGCGGAGGTCCGGCGCCGCGATGCGGAGCGTCTCGATCTGCAGGTCGTGGGCGGCATCTACGCGGGTCGGGACCTCATTCACGGCAACAAGCCCGGCTCGGCGCACGCGGCCGGCTAGGCCGGCGACCGGGGCTCGGTGCCGTGCCCGCTGAAGGCTTGCTGGTCTCGGCAGACACCCGGGGCGGGCAACCCTCAGCGCGCGAGCGCGTGCCCGGAGCCTTCGGAGGACGGTGCGCGGGTCGACAGCGACGCACCAGCCACAGGCGGGAATCCGGCCACGGAGGTATTCCGGGTCGCCGCCGCGGGCGAGCCCGGCGCACAGGTACGAGCGCCGCTCCAGCATCGCGGCGCCGGCCGGTGTGCCTGGGGAGGGCGACACGCCGCCGGCTTCCCCACGGCTTCCCCTCTCAAGGCGCCAGTTGCGTCCCGAGCCCGTCTGGAACAAAATGTGAACCCTGGGTCAGGCGCGGCGACAGCCCGAGCGGTCAGCGACATGTCATCTCCGAGCTCCGGTCGCACGCTGTTCTTCTTCGAGAAGCCCTCGGCGATGCGCCAGTTGCAGCGCTTCTTCCGCTCGCCGAGCACGGTCTGCGTGGCCGCCGAGGGACATCTGCTGTCGGCCGAGGAGCCGGGCAGCATCCGGCCCGAGTGGAAGCCCTGGCGCTTCGACCTCCTCCCGATCGTCCTTCCCACGATCCCGGTCGGCTACGGCACGAACCGGTCCGGGCAGTCGCACGCACCGAAGATCGCCGCGATCCGGCAGGCGCTGAGCGGCGTGGACCGCGTGATCATCGCCACGGATCCGGGTCGCGAGGGCTCGATGATCGCGTGGGAAGTGCTCGAGCATCTCGGCTGGAACGGCCGGGTCGACCGGCTCAAGCTCGGCGCGCTCGACGAGGTCTCGATCCGACGCGCCTTCGCGGCCCTGGCCAAGGATCCCGCCTCGGGCGAGCGCGACTACGCCGCCTATCTCGAGGCGCTCTGCCGGCAGTACGAGGACTATCATCTCGGCCTGAACGGCACGCGGGCGATCTCGCTGCGCCTGCGCCCGCCCGCCTTCCGGGAGCCCTGGCGCTTCGGCGGCGTCCAGACGCCGACCCTCGCCATCCTGGCGGACCTGGAGGAGCGGATCCGGTCCTTCGTGCCGCAGGACTTCTTCAAGGTCGCGCTGCACATTAGGACCCATGCAGGCGCGGAGATCACCCTCTGGCACGCCCCGAAGGAGCGGATCCTCGATGCGGCGGTCGCTGAGACGATCCGGTCCGCCGCGGCGACGTGGTCGGGCCCTCTGGCGGTCGCGCACAGGGATGTCCGGCGCGCGCCGCCCCGGCTGTTCTCGAAGGACACCCTGGCGCGACGCTGCGCCAAGCGGTTCGGCTGGGACCCGCAGCACACGGCCGGCATCGCTCAGGACCTCTACGATCAGGGGTACCTCAGCTACCCGCGCACGGAGTCGGAGCACCTGCCCGAGGGCCAGGCCGGCGATGCCGCCGCGATCATCGCGGCCGTCACGACCGTCCTGACCGACCTGAGCACAGTCGTTCCGCGCGACGCTGCGCCGCTGATCCGTCGCGGCCTGAAGGGCCACTACGTCGCGGATCCGGGCGAGCACCACGCCATCGTGCCCCTGCGCAAGGCGCCCGAGCGCGGCCGTCTCAGCACCGATCAGTTCCGCTTGTGGGAACTCGTGGCGAAGGCCTATCTCGCCGCGCACCTGCCCGACGGGGTCGACGCGCGCACGAGCGTCACGGCGGATGTCGCGACACCGCTGGGCGTGAGGCGGTTCGCCGTCTCCGGAAGCGTCGTGCGCGCGCCGGGCTGGCGCGCGCTCTACGGCAGCGAGGCCGAGCTCGAAACGGATGCCGTGCCCGGCAAGACCAAGCGCGAGGCGGAAGCCACCGCCACCCGCCTGCCGCTCGTGACCGACGGCGAGGGCGCCTCCGCCGCGACGGCGGAGATCGCCACCGCGAAGACCGAGCCGCCGCGGCGGATCACCCGAGGCGAATTGCCGGTGGTGATGGGCCGGCTGATCGACCAAGTGGACGATCCGGCCGCCAAGCGCGCCCTGGAGAACCCCGCCAACCCGAACGAGCCGAAGGGTCTGGGCACGGCCGCGACGCGCGACACGATCCTGCCCAAGCTCCTGAAGAGCCGCTACATCACGCTGTCTACCGGCAAGGATCCGGCCATCGAGGTCACCGAGGTCGGCCTGAGATTCGTAAGCGCGGTGCGCAGCGTGTTCCCGGCCTACGGAGATCCGGTCGGGCGCGCCATGTTCGAGGCGGAGCTCGCCGAGATCGGACGGGCGGCCACGCGCGCCGAGGCGGTCGCGCGCGCGACCGCCTTCCGCCAGCGCACCCGCGCCCGCCTCGACGACCTGATCACCGCGATCGCGCAGGCGCCGACGGTCAGCCTCGATCCGAGCCTGATCCCGGCCGGTCCGGGCGACCAGCGGCCGCCGACGCCGGCCATGGTGGCGTTCGCCGTGAGCCTTTCCGAGCGGAAGGGCGTGACGCTGCCGCGTGGCTGCAGGAGCAGCATCAGCGTCTGCCGCGCGTTCCTCGACACCCATGCCGGGCCGCGTGCCGGGCAGGAGGACGACGCCGGCCGCGCAGACGGCCGGCGGAGCCCGAGCGCGGCGATGGTCGGCTACGCACGCAGCCTCGCCCAGCAGCGCGGCATCCCGTGCCCGCCGGACGCGGAGACGGACTTCGACGCGTGCCGGCGCTTCCTCGACGCGCACGCCGCGCGGCAAGGGCAGGGGAGGGACGAGGCGAACGCCGGAGGGGCGAAGACCAAGCGGCCCGCGGAGCGGGAGAAGCGGCGGGGCCGTGTGGCCCGGACGCCGCGACCGGCAGCGGCACGCCGCCGGGCCTGAAGCGCCCCGGCGGGAGTGACAGGATCGCGGCGTTCGTCCGCGACGCCGACTTTGCCCCGTCTCGGCGGCGCCGGCCGCCCGGCCTGGCGCGCGGCTCAGGCGGCCTCGGGGTCCTCGGAGCGCAGCCAGCGCGCGATCGCGGCGACCACGTGGGCCTGCTCGACGGCGGTCAATGCCCGGCCGGCGGGGATCGCGTGCCACTTGGCCAGGCAACCGCGGCAGCAGGTTGCCGTCGCGTGCTGCGCCGTGAAGACGGGATGACCGCGAAAGGGCGTCTGCTTGCCGTCGTTCCTCGGCTAGGCGGACGCGAGGCGTCGCCGCACGAAGTCCCGCGCGTGGTCCAAGACCGTCGGGAGCCCCTTCTCTCGCAGGTAGACCCGATCGGCGATCGCCAGCCGGAAGCGTCGCCGGAATGCGGATTGCGGGAGACGGTCGAACACCTCGTCGAGCGCTCGCATGCGCGCAGATCCCGGTCTACCGATCGCCGGTCGGGCCGGCATGGCTTCGGCCCCGAGCGGTATTCCATGCATCCATCAGACGCCATCGCCGTCGGAACCGCGGGCTGGAGCCTGCCCAAGGCCTACGCGCCGCAGTTCCCAGAGGCGGGCAGCCATCTGGAGCGGTACGGACAGCGCTTTTCCGCGGTCGAGATCAACACCGCCTTCTATCAGCCCCATCGGGCGACGACCTACGCGAGATGGGCTGCGGCGGTGCCGGACGGGTTCCGCTTCGCCGTGAAGGTGCCGCGATCGATCACGCACGAGCGGCGCCTCATCGGCGTGGATGAGCCCCTCGCGCGCTTCCTCGGGGAGGTCACGGGCCTCGGGACAAAACTCGGGCCGCTGCTGCTCCAGCTCCCACCGAGTCTGGCCTTCGACAGCCCGTCCGCGGCGACCTTCCTATCGGGATTCCGGCGGCGCTTCCCGGGCGACATCGTCTGCGAGCCGCGCCACGCCACGTGGTTCACAGAAGATGTCGACCGCCTGCTCGTCGGCCTCGCGATCGCCCGTGTCGCGGCCGACCCCGCGCCGGTCCGGAACGCCGGCATGCCCGGTGGCTGGCCGGACCTCGTCTACTATCGGCTCCACGGCTCGCCGCGCATGTACTACTCGGCGTACGAACCGCGCGTCCTGTCCCGGATGGCCGAGCGCCTCGGAGCGCACAAGGCCCTCGGCCGACGCGCGTGGTGCATCTTCGACAACACCGCGGAGTTCGCCGCGATCGGTGATGCCCTCGACATGCTCGCGCGCGTCGAGACCCGACAGGGATCCGATTCATGAAACAACAGACATTGATCTCACAATTCTAGGGAGGACTTTCCCCCGCCGGCACAGCCGGTCTTGTCGGGAGAGGCGGCCCCGACAACGGACGCCGTCGTTCCTGAGCCAAGGTCAGACCCCGCAGTGAACCGAGCCGTGGCGATCCGAGCGCGCGATGTGGAACCGCCCGGAGCGTGTGTGCCGAGGAGCCGATTCAGGCCAATCGACCGACGTAAGCGGAGACATCGGGCTCCTCGGAGCGCCCATCGAACAGCTTCGCGGTGACGCGGCGAACGGCGGGCCTGCTCGCGACGTTCAGGGCCGCGTGAAGGAGACGGATGCCGATCCGCGTGCGCGGGTTCATGAGCTTCGGCGCGAGCTTCGGGACACCCTGCGCCCTCTCGACATACGGGCGCATGACCCGCTCGTAAGCCGCGAAGCCCGCCGCGACCGTGTCGGCGCGCGCCAGCTCACCGGCCAGCACGCAGGCGCCGGTGACGGCCAGCGTCGTGCCGATGCCCGCGAGGGGCGTCGCGCACCAGGCCGCGTCGCCTGTGAGCACGACGCGTCCGGACGACCAGCGCTTCATCCTCACCTGGCGCAGGACGTCGAGGTAGAAATCGTCCGCCGCGTCCAGGCCGGCCACGACGCGCCCGGCCTGCCACCCGGCGCCGGCGAACCGCGCCCGCAGGAACGCCTTCTGGCGAGCGATATCCCCGTCCTGCTCGCCGCCGGGCGGCTGACGGAGCGTCAGCATCGCGCGCGTCGTGCCGTGCCGGTCCGGCCGCAGCGAGATGCTGCGGCCGCCCGTGGCGTTGAACCAGCGCCACATCCGGTCGTCGCCGGGGATTCTGGGAATCGTGAAGTACGCGATGGTCAGATCCATCCAGCGCGGCGCGTTCTCTCCGGGAAAGACGAGCTCGCGGGTCGATGAGCCGACGCCCTCCGCCACGACCACCGCGTCGTAGCGTTCCGTCTCGCCGCCCGCGAAGGTGACGGCGACCGCGTCCCCGTCCTCCGCGAGGCGGGCCACACGGTCGCCGAAGCGATAGTGGGCCCGCTCCCGGGCCGGCTCGTAGAGAAGGCGCGCCAGGTCGCCGCGCAGGATCTCCATCTCGGCGGTCGGGCCATCACCCTCGGCCCCGGCGACGTCGAACCGCGCGGCGACCCGTCCCCGGCCGTCGATCCAGGCCGTGCCCTCCTCGCCGGTGCCGCTGGCGAGGGCGGCCCGTTCCAGACCCATCCGGCGCAGCACCGTGCGACCGACGCCGCGCACATCGACGTTCTGCCCACCGTCCCGGAAGGCGGGCGCGCGCTCGACGACGGTCACGTCGAAGCCGCTGCGGCCGAGCCACCAAGCCACCGTATTGCCGGCGATGCTGGCGCCGGTGATCAGGATGCGACGCGCCATACGGAAACCACCCCCGGGGACCCAACAGCGCCCGGTGCAACGGGTTGCCGGCGACGAGCGCGGCTGTTCGCGGCGGGACGCTCCCGTCTCGGCGGTGCCGGCGGTGGGATCGCCACCCGGCCGTGCAGCGCCGCGGAGGCCCACCCGCTCCGACCCGCGGCGGCGCCGATCCCCTCGACAGGTCTCGCCGCGTGCCCAACATGAGCGCGACGATCGTGCCGATCGTCCCGCGCGGGACGCGCGCGGAACTCGGTCTGGTCTGCTCAAGGCTGACGTGAGACCGGCGCAGGCAGGGATTTCAGGGCATGACAGGGGGACACGGAAGGTCCATCGGCGGTCCGGGCACTGGCGAGCGGTCGGGTGACGCCGGTGCGGAGACGCGCGAATCTGCTGCTCCGGCCCGCCACGCCGTCGCGCGGGCCGATGGCGGCCTCCCCGGTGATGGCCGCGCGCCCTGCGAAAGCCGGAGAGACCGGACCCGGCGAACACGGCGCGTCGGCGCGCTCTGCGCCCTGATGATCGCGGCGCCGACGGCGACGCGCGCCGAGCCGGTGGCGGCGCTTCTCCGGGACTGGACCACGGCCAACGGCCTCTGCCGCGGCGGCTCCGGCGACGATCCGCGCACGCAGGTTGCCTGCGAACGGCGCGACGGCCTCGATCGCCGGCTCGCCGCCGCGGGCTGGTGCCACGGACGCCCGGCCGACACCGGCGCCCAGAGAACCTGGCAGCCCTGCGGCGACGGCACGCGACAGCCTGCACAGGCCGGGACGGAGACCCCGCAGGGCGCAGCGCGGCGCGTCCTGCTCGATGTCGCCCGGGGCCCTGCGGAGGCCGGGCGGGGACAGCCGGTGCAGTTCGTCGTGCACGCCCTGAACCAAGTCGGCCCCTGGGCCTTCCTCTTCGCGCGGATGCAGCGGCCCGACGGCCGCCCCCTCCCTCGCGCCGCGGACGATCTAGACTCGAACGACTACGCCGCGCTGCTGCGCCAGGACGGAAACGGCTGGCGGGTCGTCGACTTCGCCGTGGGACCGACCGACGTCGCGTGGGAAGGCTGGGACCGGCGCTACGGGGCACCGGCCTCCGTCTTCGCGGTCAGGTGAGGTTCGTCCCCGCCGCATGAACGGAGAGACGCTCACGCGCCGACGCCTTCGGCTCTTCGCGGTCCGGCCGATCCAGGCGGCTGTCCCGGCGCCGGTGTCGGCTCCCGCCAGGACCCGGGAGGCCCGGGCATGATGGCCGCGCGGCGCTGGCTAAGCGCGACGGGGCTCGCGCTGCTTCCGACGACTTCCCAGGCCGCCCTGCCGCCGTCCTGGCAACGCGTGCGTGAAGTCCAGGCCGTCGCGGAGGCGGCCGCGCGGGTGCTGGGATCGCGTCCGATCGATGCAGTCGAGCGCGTCGACGGGGAGCGCTACCGCGTCCGGGCGGGTGACTGTCGGGTCACGGTCCGCGTCGTCGTCCGCCCCCGAGCACAGCCGGGACCGCAGGCCTTCGACGCGATTCCGGACGCTCCGGACTGCCCCTAGGACTGCCACGGGCTTCATCCCTGCGCCGCGGCGTCGAGCGCCGGAGAGGCCTCGGAGAGGTCGCGGCCGCGCACCCGCGGCGCGGCGCTCGCCCGTCAGACAGGCCGGCCCGGCGAGCCGGCGTGCATCGCGCCGATCACGGCGAGCAGACCGAGCAGAACCATGAGCACGGAGTAGTACTGCATCGGGATCCAGAACAGGGTGTGGCGCGGGCGCAGGATCACCGTCTGCCCCGTGCGCGGGTCGAGCAGTTCGCGGCCCGGCCTGCCGTTCAGCCGGGTGCCGAGCCACCAGTTGAAGCCGGCCGCCACCACCCACACCAGGATGACGCCCGTGGGCGTCGGGACGCCCAGGCGGGTGAGCGCCGGATCGAGCAGCACGCTGCCGATCAGGCCCGCCGCCGCGATCAGCGCCGTCAGCATTCCCCAGCCGGACCAGATGATCATTCCCAGACATCCCCTGTCTTGGCGAACGGTCCCGCCTCGCGGGACGCGGTTCCTCCGGCAGGCGCCGGCACGATGTTGCGATGGGCGGCCCAGTCGCGTTTTCGCCGGGTCGCGGGGATTGTCCGACGCCGAAACTGGTATCGACCGGCATCCCGCGCGGCCCGTCGGTCGCCCTCCCGGCCGCGATAGCCGCGGTGCAGATCGGCGGTCATCGGGGTTCGGGCGCGGGTCGGGTCGACGGCGAGGCTCATGCGATCGGCGGATCAACTCACGTCAGGCATCGTCGCGTGCGACACCTCGCACGGCCCGGTCCCGCCGGCAAGCTGACCCCTGACCGAGGGGCGGGATCACCGGAACGGCTGCACGGCCGTCTAGACGTTCATCGACGACCCTCTCGTCGCCGCTGACCAGATCCGTCGACGACCGGAGCGTCGGCGGCCCTGCCTCGCAATGCGCGAATACCGCCGATCTACCTGGAGCCGGACAATCCGAAAAGGATCGCCGCGCCTGCGACAAGGAGCGGCGCCCAGAAATGGACCAGGCCGCCGCCGCTCCAGACCGAGAAGGTCTCCCGGCACCCCGTCGTGTTCATCGCACATCCCAGGGGGACGAAGTACATGAACCACACGAAGGTCGCGATGACGAGAAGTGTCCCGAAAATCAGCGCGGCGCCCCGCATCGACAACATCCTCATGCGCGCCTGGTCCGGGCGCGCTCCGCTACGGCCCGGGGCCACGATCGGATCCCACCCTGCCAGGACCGACGTCTCCTGTCGCTCCATGACGGGCGCGTCCGCGAGGTTCGCGTGAGAGCCGCGACAGGGATCTCGCGGGATCCGCGCCGGCGCGCACCGCGAGGCGGGGGTCCGCGCCCGTGACCGGCCGCGGCCGGAAGAGAGGCGCGCCGCGGATCCGGCCCGTCCGCTACCGGTGAGATGGCGCGGAAGCCGACGCCGGTGTGCAAGGGCCGAGCCCGGAGCGCCCGCGGCGGCCGTCCGGGTCTGGCGCTACCGCGGACCGCCGCCGCGCCGCCGCGCGATCTCGTGTCCCGCGCTGTCGAGGGCGCCCGACGGCGCGAGGCTGTCGTTCGGAACGGCCTGCATGCCATCGTGCGCGGTGCGCGAGGTCGGTCGCGCGAGACCGTGATCGCCGGCGGCCTGCTTCATCGCCAGCGCCCTGCGGGAGCTCGTGACCAGGCGACCGCGCGCCCGGGCGTTCCGCCTGCGCTCGCTCTCCTTGCTGGCGCGCTTCACCGCGGCTGCCAGCACCGCGGCCTTCCGGCGGGTCCCGGTATTGTCGGTCGCGGCGCGCGCGCCGGACGGGGCGGCCTTGCCGCGCAGCTCGCGGCGCTGCCGGCGGGAGATATCCCGCGCACGGTCGCGGCTTGCCCGAAGACGCGCGACCAGCTCCGCCAAGCCGCCGTCATCGGCCTCACCGAGCCTGGGGTGATGCGAGCGCGCGACGAGATCGGCCTCGTCCACGCTCAGGAGACGGGCTTCGTGACGGCTCGATCGGGACATGGGCACTCCTGTGCTGAATGAGGGGTGGCGACAGCGGACGGGCGGATGGCGGGCGGCGATCAGTCGGGGCCGCCCAGGGTCGGTGTCCGGCGCAGCGCCGTCTCGCGCAGGGACCGGTCGGCGTAGGTGCCCTGCACCGCCGCGCGACCGCCGTGGTCAAACAGGTCGAGCATCAGGGCGCTGTGGATGAAGCCGAGATGGCTGAAGGCCTGGGGGAAGTTCCCCAGGAAAGCGCCGTCCGGCGCGACCTCCTCGGCGTAGAGGCCGACGTCGTTCTGGAGGGCGCGCAGGGCGTTGAAGCGCAGCCGCGCCTCCGCGTCCCGGCCGAGCCAGAGCAGCGCGTCGACCAGCCAGAAGGCGCAGAGCAGGAAGGTGCCCTCGTGGCCGGGCAGGCCGTCGTCGTTCCGGTAGCGGTAGACGAGGTGGCCGTGGCCGAGGCGCTCGATGACGACGTCCACGGTCCGGGCGAAGGCGGCCTCGTCGACCGGGAAGCCGACCAGGGGCGCCATCAGCAGGGCGGCGTCGACGTCGTCACCGTCGAGATATTGCGGGTAGTAGCCGTCCCGGTGGATCCCCGGGCCGTTCACGCAGGCGACGATGCGGTCGCGCTCCCGGCACCACGTCTCGCGCGGGCCGAACAGGCGGATCGCCCGGTCCAGGGCGACCCAGTTCATGATCGCCGCGTGGAGGTAGCGCTGCTCGGGCTTGCGCGGCTCCCAGAGACCGGCGTCGGGGCGGTGCCAGTGCGCGGCGGAGATGTCGGCCAGCCGGGCGCCGTGCCCGAGCATCGCCTCCGGGAGCGTGCCGCCCAGGCGTGTGTAGAGGTAGAGCAGGTCGAGCACCTGCCCGTACGCGTCGGCCTGATGCTGCGCGGCGGCCTCGTTGCCGGCCCGCACCGGCGCGCTGCCCTGCCAGCCCTCGAAATGCGCGATCGTGGTCTCGGCGAGGTCGACCTCGCCCGAGACGCTGTAGAGCGGCCGCAGCCGCCCCTCCGCCCGCGCGCAGAGGTCGGACACGAACCCGAAGAAGGCCTCGGCCTCGCGCAGCATGCCGAACTTCTTCAGGACGTAGAAGGACAGGCACGCGTCGCGGATCCAGCAGAACCGGTAATCCCAGTTGCGGATCCCCCCGATCTCCTCGGGGAGGGAGGTCGTGGCCGCCGCGACCATCGCGCCGGTGGGCGCGTATGTCAGCGCCTTGAGCACGAGCGCCGACCGGATCAGCTCATCGGCGAGCGGTCCCGTGTAGGCGGCGTCCTGCGTCCACAGCACCCAAGCCTTGCGCGTCCGCTCCATCAGGGCACGCGCGTCCGGCGAGGCGTCCGGCAGGGCACCGCCGTAGAGGCTGAAGCTCCGCGCCTGCCCGCCCTCGAGGACGAACCGCGCGGCGGCCCCGGCGCCGTCCCGCACGAGTTCGACATCCGCGACGAGGCCCGGGCATCCCGGTGCCGTCACCCGGCCGCCCGCGATCTCCGGCGGCGCGAAGGACTCGGCGAAGCCCGCCAGCGGCCGGTAGGCGACCACCATCGGAACACGGCCCGACACGCCACTGACGAGCCGGACCAGGAGCGGCCGGTGCGGGCCGCCCTCAGGCCCGACCATGAAGTCGTGCAGGGTCACGAAGCCGTCCGGGGTGGTGAAGGTGGTCTCCAAGATGTTGCTGCGGCTCAGGTACTGCCGCGCCGTCTCGTACCGCCCCTCGGGGCGGATGGAGAAATGGCCGCCGCGCCGGCGGTCGAGCAGCCGGGAGAAGGCCGGGTCGGCGTCGAAGCGCTCCAGGCAGGCCCAGTCGATCGATCCGTCGCGGGCGACGAGCGCGCACCCCTCGCAGTTGCTCAGGAGGGCGTAGGCTTCGATCGGCTGATAGGGGCGCTCGCCCGCGTCGGTCATAGAGTCTCCTGGGTGTTGCGCTTCGACGCGCCGGCTGATGTCGGGCCAGGGCGGGCGAGAACCGCGGTCCGGCCTGGTCAGGCGCAGAGCCGGAAGGCCGGCTCCAGCAGCCCCCGCGCGCCCACGTCGATCAGGATCGTCCGGCCATGCTCCGGATCCTCGGCGCGGTCCGCCACGTCCATGCCCTCGTAGGCGGACGTGACCAGCAGGCGGTCGAGATCGCGTCCCGCGAAGGTCGGACAGGTCGGCTGCCGCATCGGCACCGACACGGTGCGGACCCGCTCGCCCGCGGGGCTGTAGGCGTCGAGGCAGCCGGCGCCGAAGCGCGCCGTCCAGATCAGGCCCTCGGCATCCACGGCGGCGCCGTCGATCGCGCCCTCGCCGCCGCGGTGGTCGAAATGGATCTCGACCGGTCCCCGCGGCAGCCCGGTCCTCGGATCGAGCGGGACGCGGTGAAGCACGCCGACGTCGGTATCGACGAAGTAGCCGGTGGCGCCGTCCGGCGAGAAGCTGATGCCGTTGGGGATCGTCAGGCCGCCGAAGAGGCGGTGCACCTTCGTGCCGGCCACGTGATAGATCGAGCCGCGCCCCTTGGTGGCGTCGCGGTCCATCGTGCCGATCCACAGCGCGCCGCTCGGATGGACGCGGCCGTCGTTGGACCGGTTGTGGTGCAGATCCTCCTCAAGGGGGCAGAGCATCCGGATATCCCCGTCCCGGATCGACCGGACGTAGAGACCGTCCTCCGCCGAGAGCAGCTGGTGGGCGCCGTCGATCGCCGCGATGTCACTGACCTGGACGGGCAGGACGTGGACGAGCGCCTTCTGGGCGCTGGCGATCGGCTTCTCGAACAGGCGCGCTTCCAGGATATCGACCCACCACGCCGTCCCGGTGCGCGGATCGTAGCTCGGTCCTTCACCGAGGTGGCAGCGCACCTGGCTGAGAATTCGGATGTCGTGCGGAGGACGCAAATGCTCGTTCCCGTTCGTGTCGGTCGATGTTCGAGGCGGACCTGTCGCGACGGCGTCAGCACTTGTCGCAGACGCTGCCGAGGACCGCGTCGAGGTCCTTCTGCCGTCGCGTCCGTTCCCGCGGATCGTGCAGCGGCGCGGCCCCCGCGCCGGGCGGCACCGTCTGCCCCACCGACGAGCGGTACGGCGCGTTGATCGTGGTCTCAGGGCCGCCGCCCGTCCCCGTGAACGCGGCTGCCAGCGCCGCATGGATGCAGATGAACGGCGCGATCAGGCCGATGATCGCTCCACGGGTCATCGCTTGTCCGACAGTCATGGCGAGCCTCCCGATTCAATCTCCGATCCGATCTGCCTGCGCGGTGATGCGCGCCTCGTCCGCGGGGCGAGAGCCGACGACCGGAGGGAGATCCACGATCGACCACACGGCCATCGGCGCACGGTTATTCCCTACCGGCCCGCGACCGGCGCACCGCGCCGACCAAGAGCAGAGACGCCCTCTCCATGTAATCGTCGTTTAATCCGCAGTCTCGGCAAAATCACCAACCGTGACTTCACGCATCATTTCGTGCCGCGATGGCAAAGTAGATGGTGACATGCAATCGCGGAGTGCCCTCACGCACGCATCGGCGCGGATTAAACGCGGCGCTTAGTTCAGCGATGGATGTCGGGAAGGATCATCCGTCACTCAGACAGATGCGCGCGGTCCCCGTCACGCCCTGCCGGCCAGCTCTTCGGGCGGGCACACGAGCCCGGCGCCCACGGCGATCCAGACGAGGTGTGCATCCGTTCGGGCACCGAGCTTGGCGCGGATCCCGGACAGGTTGTTGTGCACCGTCTTCAGGCTCAAGCAGAGGGCCTCGGCCACGGCCTGCGCCGTCATCCCCCCCGCGGTCAGGCTCAGGATCTCGACTTCCCGCGGGCTCAGCGCGTCGACGGCCGAGCGCCCGCCCGCCACCTCGTCCTGGGCGATGGCGTGGGCGATGTCGGCGCTCATCGCCCGCTCGCCGCGCAGCACGGCCGCCACCGCCGCCAGCAACGCGCGCGGCGGGCTCGCCTTGGTGACGTAGCCGCACGCCCCCGCGGCGAAGGCTCGGCGCGCGACGACGGCTCCGGTGCGCATGCTGAAGACCAGGATGCGGGCCGCCCCGTCCCACTGGCGGATGTGCCGGATGGCCTCGATGCCGCTCGGCCCCGGGAGCGACAGGTCGAGGATCACGAGATCCGGCCCGTGCGCCTTGTACTGGCGGTAGGCCTCCGCCGCGCTCGCCGCCTCCGCCGTCACGACGAGTCCCGGCTGTCGCTCGATCAGGCGGCGATAGCCCTCGCGCACCACCGGATGGTCGTCGACGAGCAGGATGGACGTGGGCATGAGACGCCTCAGACCGCGGTCGGGACGGTCGCGCAGGCGCGGATCCCGCTGCCGGTGCCGGTCAGCGTGAAGCTGCCGCCGAGGGCGGCGAGCCGCGCGCGGATGCCGACGAGGCCGCGGCCGGTGCCGGAGGCCGTGCGCGAGACATCGCCCTTGCCGTCGTCGTCCAGCGTGAGCGTCACCGCCCGCGTTCCGGTCTCCGTCCGGACGACCCGCAGGAAGATCCGGCTCGGACGCCCGTGGCGGAGGGCGTTGGTCAGGAGCTCCTGCGCGATGCGGTAGAGGCTCGCCGACACGGTCACGGGCATGTCGGCGAGGTCGCCGGCCACGTCGAGATGGAGGGCCGGGCCGGACCTGAGCTGCGCCCGCCAATCCGCCACGAGGCCCCGCAGCGCGTCCTCCAGCCCGGTCTCGGCGAGGTCGGGCAGTTCGAGGCGTGCCAGAGCCCCGCGCAGGCTCTCCCGCATGGTGGCGAGGACGGCCTCGATGCCGCGCGCGTCCGCGCGCAGATCCTCGCGGTCGTCGGGCGCGGCGAGTTCGATCGCGGCCGCCCGGGCGCCCGCGGCGGCGAGGCACTGGCCGAAGGCGTCGTGCAGGTCCCGCGCGAGCGCCTGCCGCTCCTCTTCCTGCACCGTGACGAGCCGCTGCATCAGCTCCGCGCGCGCGGCCTCCGCGCGGGCGAGCCGGTCGGCGAGGTCATCGCAGGCGCGTGCGATCCGGTCGAACTCGGCGGCGGCGAAGCGCGGCAGCGGCGACCGGGTCCGGGCCGCGTCGAGCCTCGCCAGCCCGCGCACGATCTGCCCGGCGGGCGCGACGAGGCGCGTGACCGCGAGCCAGTTGAGGAGCAGTGTCGCCGCCGTCAGAGCGAGCGCGAGCCCGCCCGCGAGACGCACCCGCTGCCAGACGCGGGCCGCCGCAGCGGTCGGATCGGGCCAGGCGGTGACGCTGCCGATCGTGCGCTCGCGGAAGACGATCGCGCGGATCGTCGGCGCGGCCGCGGCGTCCCCCGTAACCGCCTCCCGGAACCACGCGGGGGCGGCATCGAGGCCATCCCAGTCGCCGCAGACGCGCCGCGGCAACTCGACGCCGAGCTGGATGTCGGCGCAGATCCCCGGGAGGATGGTGAGGAGGGCCGGTGCGGGCTGCGGCGGCGCGGCGGGCATCGCGACCGGACCGGCGCTGCCGAGCCCCGGCTGACGCGCAAGCTGCGCGGCGATCCGCTCCGCCGAGGTCGCGGCCTCCCGCTGCAGGCTCGCCTGGGCCGCGAAGCCGGTCCAGGCGACCGCTCCGGCCAGGCACAGGAGGGCGACCACGAGGAGGCGTAGGCCGAGATGCGCGGGCAGGCTCATGGGGGCGAAACGGCCGGGCTCGAAGCGACGTGCCGATCTGGCACCGGGAAGGGCCCGGCGCGCAAGCCGCGCCGACGCAGCGCGGGAAGAATGCCCGGCCGTGCGCGGGAGGACGTCCCTGGCCCGCGCCCCGCACGCCTCGCAGGATGGCGGCGTTTCGTCTCCCGCGGAGCCCGCCATGGCCTCTCACCTGTCCCGCCGCAGCCTGCTCGCCGCCTCCGCCCTGCTGCCGCTCGGCCTGCACCGCCCCGGCGCGGCCGCGCCCGGACCCGCGCCCCACCGGGTCGGCGCCTTCACCGTGACGCCCCTGCGCGACGGGCTGTTTCCGCTGGAGCCGCGCATGATGCCCGCGGCCGAGAGCCCGGCCGGACGGGGTCTGTTGACGGGGGCCGGTCTTTCCGGGGAGGGTCCGTCGCCGGAGCCGGTCAACGCCTTCCTGATCCGGCGCGGCGCGCGCCACTGGCTGCTCGACGCGGGCTGCGGAACGGTCTTCGGACCGGACTTCAACCGGGTGACCGCCGCGCTGGCGGCGGAGGGCGTGCGGCCCGACCAGGTCGAGACCATCTGGCTGAGCCATCTCCACGCCGACCACGTGGGCGGTCTCCTGACGCCGGGCCGCCTGGCGCGGTTCGCGAACGCCGAGCTCGTGGTGCAGGAGCGCGAGGTCGCCTACTGGTCGGATGCGGGAGCGCGGGCCGCCGCGCCCGACGCCCTGCGGCCGATGTTCGAGACGGCGCAGGCCGTGCTCGCCGCCTACCCCGATCGGATCCGCCGCCTCTCGGGCGAGGCCGAGCTCGCCCCCGGCATCCACGCGATGCCGCTCCCCGGCCATACGCCGGGTCACATGGGCGTGCTGATCGCGGACGGCGTGGACCGGTTGCTGATCTGGGGCGACGTCATCCACTCGCGGCTCCTGCAGATGCCGCACCCGGACTGGACCGTCATCTGGGACACGGATCCGGCGGAGGCGATCGCGACCCGCCGGCGCATCCTCGACCGCGCGGCGGCGGAGGGCCTGAGCGTGACCGGGATGCACCTCGCCGCCCGCGGGCGGATCGAGCGGGACGGGGCGGGCTACGCGCTGATCTAGAGGATCCGGTTCGTGCCGCCGGGTCCGGCCGAGTCCGCGATGCGGCGGGACGACGCCGTCAGCCGCGGCCCCAGTCCCGCAGGTCCCGGACGAACAGGTCCGGCGCCTCCATGGCGGCGAAATGGCCGCCGCGGGGCATCGTCTGCCAGCGCGAGACCGCGTAGCCGCGCTCCAGCCACTCTCGCGGCGGCGCGGGCGTGCGCGGATCCGGGTAGGCCGCGAAGGCCGTCGGCACCGTGACGCGCCGCCCCGGCGGCATCCGGCGCACACCCTCCTGCTGCGCGCCGGCGTAGAACCACGTCGCCGTCGCGAAGGAATCGGTGAGGATGTAGAGCAGGGCGTTGGTCAGGAGCTGATCGTTCGTGAAGACCTGCGCGAAGGGCCGCTCCCGCAGGTCGGCCCAGTCGTGGAAGCGCTCGACCAGCCACGCCAGCTGCGCCACCGGCTCGTCCGCCATGGCGTAGCCGAGCGAGAGCGGCCTGGTGCCCTGCAGCTGCGCGTAGGCCCCGAGCGCCTGCTGGGTGGCTCCGGCCTGCTTCTGCCAAGCCCGCTCCGCGGCGCTCTCCGGCTCGGCATCGGGCTGCACCAGCAGGTAGTTCAGGTGGATCGCCTCCAGCGACGCGGCGTGGTCGAGACCGAGCCAGGCCGCGACACCGGCACCCCAGTCGCCGCCCTGCACCCGGTAGCGCGGGTAGCCCAGTTGCTCGCGCATCAGGCGGTCGAACAGCCGCGCCGCGGTGCGCGCGCCGATCGGCGCGGCGGGTTTGCCCGAGAAGCCGAAGCCGGGCAGCGCCGGGATCACCAAGTCGAACGCGTCCTCCGTCCGCCCGCCGTGGCGCGACGGGAAGGCCAGGAGCTCGATCACCGACCAGAACTCGTAGATCGAACCCGGCCAGCCATGGATCAGCAGCAGCGGGCGCCGGCCTTCCGCCTCGCCGACGACGTGGACGGCGTGCAGGTCGAGATCCTCGACGCGGGCCAGGATCTGCGGGAAGCGGTTGAGCGCGGCCGCGGCCGCGGCCTCGTCGAAGCCGTCGAGCCAGTGGGCGCACAGGTCGGCCAGGACGGCCGGATCGCAGCCGTAGCGCCAGCCGGCTCCCGTCGGCAGGCGCGGCAGGCGGTAGGCCCGCACGCGCTCCCGCACCCAGGCCAGCCGGTTCGCGTCCCAGGCGACGGTGAAGTCTCGCATGATGCCTCCGCTCGGCTCCGCGTCCCGGGAGCGTGCCGATACCGGCCGTCCCGTTCGCGCGACGTTGATCCGGGTCAACGCGGCCGGGCCGGGACGGTCACGCCGGGATCGCCCCGCCCGGCACGACGGCTATTGGCGGCGCGATCGCGCGAGGGCTGTCGGCCCCCGGCGGCCGGCTTCGGTGCCCTTCCGGGACGCGGACCCGACCGGAGCGCCGCAGGCAGGGTACGTCAGCCGGGCGAGACGCGTCGCGACGTCAGCGCCCGCCGCGCCAGGAACCCGGCCGCGCTCATGGCGAGGATCGCGGCCGCGTAGAGGTCGGCGGTCGTCACGTAGCCGATCCGGCGCACGAGATACCCGGCACAGATCACCGGGAGGCTGAACGCCAGGTAGCTCTCGACGTAGTAGCTCGCGAGGAGCTCCGCCCGCTCGCTCGGCTTCGCCAGCGGGACGATCGTGCCGAGGGCGCCGAGGAAGCTCGTCCCGAAGCCGGCCCCGCCGACCAGGGTCCCGCCGATCAGGACCGGCACGCTCCCGCCGTGCATGCCGGCGAGCACGATGACGAGACCGGCGGTCATGGCGAGCGTCCCGATCGTCAGGTTGGCCGCGGCGTCCCGGCCGCGCCGCTGGAGGACCGCGAAGGCGCCGGCGACCATCAGGGCCGCGACCATGACGCCGCTCGTCAACGGGGTCCGGCTGCCCGTCGCGGCGACGACCAGCGAGGGAACGATGGAGAGGTAGAAGCCACCGAGCATCCAGGTCGCGATGTTGGTCGGCGTGATCGCGGCCAGCGGCCGCCTGGCCTGTGGCGGAACCACGACGCGCGGCCTCAGGGCCCGCAGGGCGCCCGCGCGGCGCTCGCCGGTCTCGGGCGTGAGCCAGAGGAGAGCGGCCTGCGCGGCGAACACCGCGCCCAGGATCGCGTAGACGAGGTGGAGGGGGTGCGGGCCGTACTGCACGAGGGCGCTGGTCCCGAGCGCGCCCGCCGCCATCCCAATCAGCGGCATGATCGCGTTCACGAGCTGGGCCCGCGCCCGGTCGACGTCGACGAGCGCGGCGCCCAGCGAACTCGCCGCGATGCCGGTCGCCACGCCCTGGACGAAGCGCGCCGCGATGAGTCCCCACGCCCCGCTGGCCGTCGTGAACAGGGCCATCGCCACCAGCTCGAGGAGCAGCGCGCCGAAGATCACCGGCCGTCGGCCCAGATGGTCCGAGATCGACCCGGCGACGAGGAGCGCCTTGAGGAGCGCCAGCGCGTAGACGGCGAACACCGCGGTCGTGAGCACGGGGGAGAGCGCGTAGGTCTCCTGGTAGAACCGGTACAGCGGCGTCGGAGCGGCGGACGCGGCGAGGAAGGTGCCGAGCACCGCCGCGTGGAAGAACAGCGTGCCGCTGCCCGCGACAGCCACAACTTTCAGCTTGCGGTCCCTGGTCATTGGCGAACCTAAAGGCTAATCCGTTGCGTTTGATGCGTAGGCCCTCCGCACCACAAACGCAATATCTTTGCGTTTGTGGTGCCCCAGATGGCAGAGTGCAGGATGACGACGAGGCAAGGGCCGCGTCCGGGCGGCCGCAGCGCGCGGGTGCAGACCTCGGTTCAGGCGGCCGTGCGCGCGCTCCTGACCACGACGGACCGTTCGGAGATCACGGTGCCCCTGGTGGCCGCCGCGGCCGGCGTGACGCCGTCGACGATCTACCGCCGGTGGGGCACGCTCGCCGAGCTCTTGGCCGATGTCGCGGTCGAGCGGCTCCGTCCCGACGGCGAGCCGGCCGATACCGGGAGCGGCCGGACCGATCTCGAGGCGTGGGCGGAGCAGTACGCGGACGAGATGTCGTCCGCGCCGGGGCGGGAGATGATCCGGGACGTCCTGGCGGCGGCGGACGCGAACTGTGCCCAGCGATGCTGCAGCTTCACCCGCGATCAGATCGCGATCATCGCGGATCGGGCCGTGGCCCGCGGCGAGGCCTTCCCGGACCCCGAGGCGGTGCTGGACGGGGTCGTCTCGCCGATCCTCTACCGGATTCTGTTCGGGACCGCGCTGGACCGGGAACGGATCCTCGAGCTGGTCGACCGCACCCTGACGGCGCGCGAAGCGACCTGACCCGAGGCGCCGACCCCGTGCACCGACCTCGCGGAGGAGGCCGGGCTCCTGACCTCAGCTGCCAGGAGGCGCGACGAGCGGCCCGTCAGAGCGGCTCCACGGGCTGGGCGCGCGTCCGGTCCTTTCCGCGGGTCGCTATCGCGGGTTGCGCCAGCGACGCGCCCGCGTAGCCCGCGGGCGCGACGGCGAGGATTGGTCGCCAGGTCGAGGACCACGCGCGCAGCGGCTCCGGATCGCCGCGGAAGGCGAGGTCGAGAAAGGCCAGCGTCCCGGCGGCGGTCGCCGCCTTGACCTGCGGGTTCAGGTTCAGACCGCCCGTGAGGGGACGGTCGGTGAAGATGCTGTGCGAGCCGCCCTGGAAGACCGCCAAGGACTTCCGGGGCGTCGCGATCGCCTCGTACACGGCGAGGCGGTCGCTGAACGGCGAGGTGCGACCGGGCAGCTGGATGACATCCTCGGTCGCCGTCACGTGCAGGGTCGGGATCTCGACGGCGCCCAGGACCGCCCGCAGGTCGCGCTCGCCGTAGAAGGGCGGCGCCGAGATCACGATCCCGGCCGCGATTCGCGGATCCCGCGCCTGAAGGGCGTGCCCGTCGCGGACGACGCGCGCACCCGCGGCGATCAGAGTCGTGTTGGCGCCGTAGGAATGGCCGGCCGCCACGATCCGGCGCGGGTCGATCCGGTCTCCGAAGGCGCCCCCGTCCTGAACGAGGAGGTGGTCCAGGGCGAAGCGCAGGTCGCGCGCCCGGGCGATCGCCTCCCGTTCCTGCGCCGCCCGCTCGATCCGGTCGAGCAGGGCCAGGGGATTGCCGGTCCAGACGGAGCTGTCGCTGCCGACGTGCTGCAGGTGCAGGCTCGCGATCCCGTGGGACGACCAGTGCCGACCGAGATAGCTGTAGCCGGTCCGGGACTGTCCGAGACCGTGCGAGAACACGACCAGCGGGACGCGGCGCCGGAGCGACGACGTGTTCGGCCAGTACAGGCGTACCGGCACCGGTCGCTGGCGCGCGCCGTCGACCCAGTCGAAGTCGACGATCCGGACGTCCTCGACGACGGGCTCCGCCGCGGCCGGCCGCGTCACACCCGCGGCCAGGGTTCCCAGCAGCATGGCGCCGACCTGCCGACGGTTGGGCAATGGCCGTGCCGCTGTCGGACCGGAAGACTCGAGCATGGGGAAGGCTTTCGCGAGAGGAGGGGAGCCAGGAGGGTTCGCAGAGCCGCGCATCGCCGGCCGCAGCCCGATCACGACGCGCCCTCGCCCCCGGCGCGCGCCAACCGAATTCCGTTCGCCGACGGAGGCCCCGACGGCGAACGAGGCTGCCGATATCGGCAGGAAGGGGCGGGCGCCCGACCGGACTCCGCACCGCGTCCCGAGACCGCGCATCAAAATCGCACTCGGTGTAAAAATATAATTGCACCGCGTGCAACTTTGCAAGTGCGGAATCGCATGTCACAACGCCGGCATGGGGAGCCCGCCACCGAAGCCCGGCAGCCTGCGCGCGCGAAAACGGCAGGAGACACTGGAACGGATCGCCGAGACCGGCCTGCGGCTGTTCAGCCGGCACGGCTACGAGGCGACGACCCTGGACGCGATCGCCGAGGCGGCCGGCATCTCGCGTCGAACCTTCTTCTACTACTTCAAGTCAAAGGAAGAGATCCTGCTGGAGTGGCAGATGCGCGGCTTCGGCGCGGCGCTACGCAAGGCCGTCCTGGCCCAGCCGGATGGCAAGGTCCCGGTCGAGGCCGTCCGGGACGCCCTGCTGGCGCTGTCGACGGGTTTCCGGACCCAGGAGTTCATCAGCATCGATCGCGTCATGCGGTCCAGCGAGACCCTGAAGGCCCGCAAGCAGGCGGCCTACGGCCTGCACGAGCAGGCCCTGCACGCCGCGCTGATCGAGCGCTGGCCGGATCCCGTCCGCAGCGCCCCGCTGCGCCTCGTCGCCATGGCGTCGCTCGGTGCGATGCGCTTGGCGATCGAGGCCTGGATCCAGGCGGGCGGCGACCGTCCCGTGGACGCCTTCCTGCGGGCGGCCTTCGCCGGTCTCACGGCCGAGTTCTGCACACCGTCCCGATAGTCCCGCCGCGATCGGCACGCCGCCGCGGCCCCGCGGTGACGGGCGCGACGCCGTCACCGCCCATCGGCCGGCAGCGCGACGAAGGGATCGCAGGCGGGAACGCCGAGCGGCGCGAAGTGCCGCACGTTCCGGGTCAGGACCGTCCAGCCGTTGCAGCGCGCGGTGGCGGCGATCGCGAGATCCGCGAAGCCGGGCGCGTGCCCCTGTCCGCGCGCCAGATCGGACAACCCGCCGATGTGGCGCGCGACGGCGAGGTCGATCGGGAGGACCTTGGCGGCGTACAGGTGCAGCAAGGTCTCCAGCCACGCCGCGAGGCGCTCGGCCTTGCGCGCGGCACCGTCCCTGCGGCTCTTCGCGATGCCGTCCTCGATCTCGGCGATCGTGACGACCGAGAGGTGGAGCCCCGCGCTGTTCCGGTCCATCCAGTCGATCAGTGCGACGGCCGGAACGGCCTTGGTCGGCGCGCCGGCCGAGAGCACGTTGGTGTCGACGAGGTACACCGCCTCACAGCTCGGCGCTTCTGAGCCCGCCGGACGGGGGGGCGAGGTCGTCCGCCGCGACGGGCGCGGCCATGAGCAGGCGGCCGAACGACGGGACGCGGGACAGCCGCTGCCAGTCCTCGAAGCTGAGCAGCACGGCCTCGGGGCGGCCGTGGCGGGTGATGATCGAGGGCGCGCCCTGCTTCGCTTGGTCGATGACGGCCGACAGCGTCGCCTTGGCGTCCCGAAGCTGGATCTCCTGCATGGCGCTCTCCGTGACCACTGTGGTCATAATGGGTGTCCAGGTTCCGATCTGCAAGGACCGCCCGCGGCCCGTCGTCGGCACCCGGCCCCGGCGGCTCGCCGGGGCCGACCCGTGTCCGGCACGCAACAGTTGATTGCAGACCAGATTATGCCCCTTGCGGTTGCAGCGCTTTAGGACCAACGTATGTTACTGTTAACTGAATACGGGTGCTCGGGTGGCAGCTTTTAAGCCCCTGGACGGGCAAACAGCCTCGGAAACCTTCCAGACGGCGCTGGACGCGCTCGACGTCGTCGGCCGCTGGGAATGGGACGCGGGCGTCGATCGGGTGCGGGCCGATGCCTTCGTCGCCCTGGTGTACAACGTCGATCCGGCCGAGGCCGAGGAAGGCGTCCCGCTCGGCCGCTACATGAGCAGCATCCACGCGGACGATCGCGAGCGGATCGATGATCTGATTCGGCGCAGCGCCCGCGAGGGGACACCGTACCTCGCCGAGCATCGGGTGACCTCGGCGGACGGTCGGACGCGCTGGGTCTTGGTGCGCGGGCGCTTCACCGGCGATCATGTCGGGCGGCTCCAGGGCGGCAGCGGCATCCTCCTCGACATCACCCGGATGCGGATGTTCGAGGACATGGCCGACGAGGCCGTGCCGCGTGCGGAGACGTCGCCCCTCGAGCTGGCAGCGGATCACGCCATCGCGGCGATGTACGCGATCAGCGAGTTGCGGGACGCGGAGCTCAAGGTGCAGGCCGAAGCGCTGCTGATGACGCTGGGCCGCAGGCTCGCCCTCCAGGAGGTCCAGGACCGGCACCGCCAGATGAACTGATCGCGGTGTCCCGAGCAAGATACAGCATGGGGCGGAGCGTCGACCGATCCTGTCCGGGAGCGGGAGACTGGGCCAGACACGCGCGCTATGCTGGTGGATCGGCAGATCAGCGCGGCACGGATGATCCGGCGTTCCAGAACGACAGTCATCGTCCTCGGCGTCATCGCCGGGGCCGCCGTCGCTGCTCTGCTCATCCATCTCCTCCTCGGCCTGCTCTCCCTCGACATCGCGGTCGCCAAGACCAGCACC
This sequence comes from Methylobacterium sp. 285MFTsu5.1, assembly GCF_000383455.1. Classification (NCBI taxonomy): domain Bacteria; kingdom Pseudomonadati; phylum Pseudomonadota; class Alphaproteobacteria; order Hyphomicrobiales; family Methylobacteriaceae; genus Methylobacterium; species Methylobacterium sp. 285MFTsu5.1. The sequence continues at coordinate 25,525 of NZ_KB911284.1, forward strand.
GAGGATCGGGAGGCCGCGCAGGCGCTCACGCAGCTCTTCGAGACCCAGCATCCGCGGGTGCGCATCCGGACGATCTTCGAGCCGGATCGCCTTGGCGCCTCGGCGGCCCTCGACAAGGGCGAGACCCAGCTCGCCCTGGTGCGCAGCGACGCCGCGCCGAAGGACGGGCAGACCCTGGTCATCCTGCGCCGCGACGCGGTGGTCTTCGTCGCGCCCGGGGGCAGCCCCGTCGACAGCGTGGCCAAGCTGCGGGGCAGCACCGTCGGTCTCCTCGACGGGCGTAAGCTCGACCCGCTCCTGCTCGACCTGATCCTGACGCATTTCGGCGTGCCCCCGAGCAGCGTGCATCGCCGGATCCTGACGATCGACCAGCTGACAGAGGCCGCCCGCAGCCGCCAGATCGGTTCGGTGTTCGTGGTGGCTCCGGTCGGGAGCGCGCTGTGGCTGCCCCTGTTCACGGCGCTGCGCAAAGGCTCCGGGGCGGCGAAGCTGTTCGAAGTCGACGAGGCGGCGGCGATCGCCAAGGAGCACCCCGTGCTCGACACGATCGACGTGCCCAAGGGCGCGTTCCTCGGCTCCCTGCCGGCACCGGGCGACGACATCACCACGCTGTCCGTCAGCCACCGGCTCGTGGCCCGCGGCGCCATGCCTGACTGGCTCGCCGGCGAGATCACCCGCGAGGTTCTCACCGGCAAGCCGCGGCTCGTCGCGCTCGACGACGATCTGGCCGGCATCGAGGCCCCCGACACCGACGACAAGGTCCAGGCGCTCCCGATCCACCCGGGCGCGACGGCGTACCTGACCGGGAACCAGCCCAGCCTGAGCGATCAGGCGCAGAACGCGGCCTACTGGGTCGGGCTCATGATCAGCGCGCTGGCCTCCCTCGGCGCGGCGGGCATCGGCCTGTATCGGCGCTTCCGGCCGCTGCAGCCGCCCACCCGGGTCATGCGCCTCCTGGAGATCTGGCTGTCCGTGTCGAGCGCCGATCCGGTCGAGCTCGATCATCTGGAGCGGGAGGCCGACGCGCTCGCGGCGGAGACGATCCGGATGGAGGCCCACAGGCGGACGGAGAGCGTCGAGATCCGCCTCGTCGCCCTGCTCGTCGCGCATGTCCGCGAGGCCGTCCAGCGCCGGCGGCGGCACGTGGCGCAACGGATGACCTAGCGCCAGGCGATCCCGGCACCGGCCCCCGGCGGCGGCCGATCCCGGCCCGGTCGCGGCCTCACGCGAGCAGGTCGCGATGCGTCCGATGCCCGCGCAGCCACGCCCGGGCGTAGCCGCACAGGGGCACGATCCGATCGCCCTCGGCGCGCGCGTGCGCCGCGACGCCTTCCATGAGACGGCCGGCCGCCCCGGTGCCGCGCAGGACCGGCGGCGCGTAGACGTGGCTGATGACGAGCTGGCCGGGCTCCCGCCGATAGGTCGCGAAGACGACGTCACCGCCGACCTGCAGCTCGAAGCGGCCTCGCTCGACATTGTCGCGCAGCATCTCGGTCCTCCTCGTCCCCCGGCTTTGCGCGGCTCCGATCGGGAAGCACCGCGTCGAACCCGGCGCTCTGCAGGATCCCCGCGCCGCCACGGACGGCCTCTCGGAGGCCCGCGCTCCCGCGACGGTTATATGGGGCGCGTGTCCTCGTCGCGGACGCGGGTCAGAACCGACGCGTCGGCATCGCCGCCGACGACGCGGACATGGCGCGCGAGCGCCGCAGCACGACGAGGCCCGCCGGACGACGCGGCCGGCGCGGCCGGCACGGCGGTCCGCTCCTCGCGGCGCGGATGCGGCGCGGATTAAGCGCGGCCCGCGATCGTCTAACTCTGGACATCCCGAGACCACCTGGACCGCCCGGCTCACGCCGCGGCGGTCATTTCGTGCCGGCATCGTCGGCGGACCGGCCCCTCCGGCCCTCCGAGCCACTCTCAGCGCGGCCCGCCGCGCCGTGTCGGACCGATCTGCGGGCTCCCCGCGGGGAGGCCGGTCCACGTCGGCGTCCCACAGCTCAGGCGCGATCCGGGCGGTTTGCCCGCCGATGCGCGCGCCCGGACCGCTATCGGATATTTCGGCACGTCAACCCGAAGTATTCAATAAGAAAAACATAACACTATGATCTCAAGCTCGATACTTTGCGATATTCCGGAACTCAGACAGCTTTCTGTGCTTGCCCAATGGTAGTTTTCTGGAGAACATCATGACCGCAATCCGGATCTTCGTCCTCGTGTCGTCGCTCCTTCTCGGCACGGCCGGCGCGGCAACGGCGCAGGGCGCCGCCGGAGGATCGACGTCCGGGCCAGCGCCGTCCGGGTCGGGCGGGCAGCGGATGCAGCACGGCGATCAGATGAAGGGCGGAGAGAGGGGCGGGGGCTCGGGCAACACCGGCGTTCCGGGCGCCTCGCCGGCCGACGACGGAAACAAGACGCAGGATTCCCGTACCACGAAGACGAGAGACCGCTGAGAGACCGCGGGTCCGCGACCGCCCGTCCGGAGGCACGGGCCCGGCCGGAACGGCCGGAGCGGTCCCGTCACGCCGCGCACGCCGTCGCGCGGCGCTCTCACTTCCGATCCGCAGCCCCGCGCGACGTGTCCGTTCGAGGACGCGATCCGGCGACGCGACGGCACGGCCGCCAGCGCCGGAAGGCCCGGAACGGATAGCCGGCCGGGCCCGGCCGACGCCCGCTCATCCGAGGGCGTCGGCCGCGGTCACCGGCGCGGATCGGGCGCCGCGCGCCGAGAACCGGCGTTTCCGATCCCGGTTAGCTTTCGTGAGGGGAAGCCAGTCATGGAGGCGTGGGTGCCGCGCTATTTCTTCGATATCCACGACGGTCAGTTGCAACGCGACGAGGACGGGACCGAGTGCGCCGATTTCGACGCTGCGCGCAGAGAAGCGATGATCTCCCTCCCGGACGTCGCGCGATGGGAGATCCCGAGCGACGGGGACAGGCAAACCTACACGGTGGTCGTCCGGGATGCGGCCGGCGCGCCGATCTACACGGCGACGCTGACGTTCACCGGCCTGAGGCTCAGCGAGGCGGCCGGGTAGGTTCAGCCCGCCGCGCGCATCCGGCGCGCTCCGACATCGGCCCAACTCACCGGCGCCGGACGTCCCGCGTGGACACGGCCGACGCCGGTCAGGGGATGTCGGCCGGCTTGACGTCGATCCGGTCGAACCGGCCGAGGCGGTAGATGAGGAACGACAGGAGCCAAGCCGCCGCGAAGAGGCCGACGATGGCGAAGCCGAGCACGCCGAAATGGTCGTTGATCGCGGCGATCCGCTCCCAGAGCCAGCCCTGGAGGTTGAGCTTGTCCGCCAGGAGGTTCAGCGCCTCCAGCGTGCCGACCACCAGCGCGACCACCACCGACACCAGGGTGATGGTGAGATTGTAGAACAGCTTGCGCATGGGCTGGACATAGGCCCAGCTGTAGGCGCCGAGCATCAGCACGCCGTCGGTCGCGTCGACCAGCGTCATGCCGGCGGTGAACAGCGCCGGGAAGACCAGGATCGTCCAGAGATCGATGCCCTGGCTCGCCTGGGCGGCCGAGAGCCCGAACAGGCTCACTTCCGTGGCGGTATCGAAGCCGAGCGCGAAGAGCAGGCCCAGCGGGTACATGTGCCAGGAGCGCGTCACGAGGCGGAACAGCGGCCGCAGGATCCGGGCGAGGACGCCCTGGTTGGCGAGCAGCATGTCGAGGTCGGCCTCGACGTAGCGGCCGGTGCGCCGCACCTGCCGGAACGCGCGCCAGACCCCCGCGAGGACGACGAGATTGACGAGGCCGATGAGGATCAGGAAGGCGGCCGAGACGCCTGTGCCGATCAGGCCGCCGAGTTCCCGGTAGCCTTCCGAGGCCGTGATCAGGCTGGTGGCGGCCAGCGCCACCGCGGCCGCGGCCACCACCACGACGGTGGAATGGCCGAGGGCGAACCAGAAGCCGACCGAGACCGGCCGCTGGCCCGCCTGCATCAGCTTGCGCGTGACGTTGTCGATGGCGGCGATGTGGTCGGGGTCGACCGCGTGGCGCAGCCCGAAGACGTAGGCCAGCAGCGCGGTCGAGAGCAGGGCCGGCTGCCCCGCGAACAGGCTGTAGGCCCAGGACCAGGCGGCGACGTTGGCCGCGATCAGGACGAGGTAGAGCAGAACGATGCGGCGCCGCACGACGCGGGGCGCCGTGCCATCGGACGGGACGATCGCTTCCATCAAAGCCTTACCCACCCGAATACCGTCCCCTCGGTCCCGTTGCCCGGGCCTGTCGCGTCGCTGCTGCCGTGCAGCACGGAATCCGACATAGCGCAGAAGCGGTCGGCCTGCGGAGTCCCGCAGGCGCGCCCTCTCGCCGGAGCGATGACCCCGGCGGCTGCTTGGACGGGGGCCGCGGGCCCGCCATCAGAACCGCACCGTCACCGAGCCCGTGATCCGCCGGGGCGAGCCCGGATAGACCCGGAACACGTTCAGCGAACTCTCGTAGTACGCGGTGTCGAAGATGTTCTCGACGTTGAGCGCGATCCGGGCGTTGTCGAAGCGGTAGTAGGCGAGCGCGTCGACCGCGACGTAGGCCGGCAGGGTGAAGCCGGAGCCGGCCGCGTCGCCGGCGCGCGCGCCCACGCCCCGCACGCCGCCGCCGATGCCGAAGCCGCGCCACGCCCCCTCCGGCTCGTAGACCGCGAGGAGGCTGCCGGAATGGCGCGGCACGTTGATGAGCGGGGCTCCGACCGGGAGCACGTTGTCCTTGGTCACCCGGGCGTCGGCGTAGACGTAGCCGGCCAGGAGCTTCAGCTCGGGCGTGATCTGCCCCTGGGCCGTCAGCTCGAACCCCTGGCTGCGGACGGCCCCGGCGGCGAGGGAGAAGCCGGTATTGGCGGGATCGGGCGTGAGCACGTTCTCCCGCTCCACCCGGAAGGCGGCGGCGGTGAGGAGCAGGCTGCCGCCGAACAGCTCGGACTTGGCGCCGACTTCGTAGCCGAGGCCGGTCTCCGGCGGCAGGGCCGTGCCGCGGGTCACGGCGGCGGCGTCCGGGCCGATGTTCGGCCGGAAGCTCGTGCCGACGTTGGTGTAGAGGGCGAGTTCCGGGATCGGCCGGTAGACGAGGCCCGCCCGGGGCGACGCGGCGACCCGCGACTGGTCGACCTGACTGCGGACGGCGCGCTCGCGGAAGCTCTGCTCGAAGATGTCGAGGCGCACACCGACGAGCGCCCGCCATTCGGGGCTCAGGACGATCTCGTCCTGCGCGTAGAGGCCGGTGTTGGTGATCCGCTCCAGGTTGTTGCGCGGGATGGTGATCGGCGGCAGCGCCTGCCCGTAGACCGGGGCGTAGATGTCCAGGGCGAACGGGCTCGTGCGGAAGTTCGAGCGGAAGTACTGCGTGCGGCTGTCGGTGCTCTCCCGGTCCATGCCGAGCAGTAGCGTGTGGCCGATGCCGGCGGTATCGAAGCGCCCGACGAGGTCGGCCTGCCCGACGGCCACGTCCCAGCGGTAGTCGCGCACGTTGCGGTCGCGCGAGACCGTGCGGTTGTCGGCAGCGATGGCGCGGATCTCCGCCGACTCGCCCGCGAGATCGCCCGTGTTGAAGTAGGTCGCCAAGCGAAGCTGCCAGTTCTCGTCGAACCGGTGGTCGACGCGGACCTGCAGCGTGTTGTTGTTCTGATAGGTGCTCTGCCCGGGCTCGCCGAGGAAGCGGGAGACGGGCAGGAATCCGAGTTGCCGGTTCAGCGCGATGACGCCCCGGTCGAAGACGATCCGGTTCTTCACGAACTCGGTCTCGACCGTGATCCGCGTGTCCGGGGTGACCTGCCAGCTCACCACCGGCGCGACGAGGAGCCGGTCGCTGTCGACGAAGTCGCGGAAGCTGCCCGCACCCTGGGCGGCGAGGTTGAAGCGGTAGAGCACCGTGCCGTCCGCGCTCAGCGCACCGCCGGCATCGATCGTGCCCCGGGTCAGGCCGAACGAGTCGACCTGGTTGCCGAACTCGACGAACCGCTCGGCGGTCGGCTGCTTGGTGATCAGGTTGACCAGCCCGCCGGGGTCGCTGCGCCCGAACAGGGCCGCTCCCGGCCCCTTGAGCACCTCGATGCGCTCGATGTTCTGGGCGTCGGGCGGCGGCGGCGTCCCGCGATTGAGGGGGAAGCCGTTCTTGTAGATCTCGGAGGTGGTCACGCCGCGGATGGCGTAGCTGAAGATCGACAGGCCGCCGAAATTGTTCTGGCGGGCGACGCCGGGCAGGTAGTCGAAGACCTGGTCGACGCGGGTGGCGGCGATATCGGTGATCGTCTCGCGCGGCGCCACCGACACGGCCACGGGCACGTCGATCTGCGGTGTGGCCGTGCGCGTCGCGCTGACCGCCGCGCCGGCGCCGTAGCCCGGTGTCGGACCGATCAGGCCGATGCTGCCGCGCCCGGACGCCGTCGTCCGGGCGGCGCCCTCGCCGACATGCTCGACCGACAGTTCCTCCAGGGTCACGCTCTCCTGCGCGCGGACCTCCCCGACCGGCACGCCGGCGGACAGCATGGCCGCCAGGGCCAGGCGCGGGCTGCCGCGCCGCGCCCCGGCAGGGCGGGCGCATCCCCGGCGCGGCCTGGGACTCTCGCGGAACGACAATCGTCCAGAACTCGCCACCACACACTCGCTGCTGCCGGCGCGCGGCCACGCGGAGGCGGGCGGCGTCACGCCCGGACGGGCGGCACCGCGCGCTCCGCTGGGGCACCGCGCCCGAGGAACGTCGTCGCGCCGAAGGCCGCCTCCCGTGACGCGCGTCATCGCCGCCGCCGGACCGTCCCGGTGCGCGGCACCGGCGGCCGCGGGGAACGGGCGCGCCCAGTCGACAGGTGCGGGGCAGATCCGGACGCACCGCGCAGCGCGCACCGGATTACCACCCCGGCTCCGGACCGTGCCCGGATAACCTTGGCAGGAAAATACTTGCCGCGGCGACCGGCCGGGTCAACGCCCCGGCAACCGAATGTAATAATGTTGCGACGACAGTGGCGGAACGGCCACAGCACCGTGGCGCCCCGGCGGCGGGCGGGGCCGGGGCGGCCTGATCGGGTACGCCGCTCCCGTCAGGGTCTCACATCCGGCCTGGGATCCGGCACGAACCCGTCGCGGTTCGGCATGCGGACGGCGGCCAGGGTGGCGGCATCGAGCACGGCGCTCTCCGGGACGAGCCCGTTCAGGTACAGGACGTAGCCCGAGACCGCGTAGACGTCGGCGGCGCTGAGCGATTGCGGGGCGTTCATCGGCATCGCCCGCCGGATGTAGTCGAACAGGGTCGGCGCGTAGGGCCAGAAGCTGCCGACGGTCTTGAGCGGTTTCGCCGAGGCGAGCGTGCCCTGGCCGCCGGCCAGCCGCTCGCCGGTCCCGCCCTCGCCCCGGCTGCCGTGACACGAGGCGCATTGGGTCTCGAAGACCTCTCGGCCGTGGGCGACGCTGCCGTGTCCGGGCGGCAGCTTCCGGCCGTCCCGGTCGACGTCGATGTTCCAGGCGGCGATCTCGGCCTCCGTGGCCGGACGCCCGATCCCGAGGCGCTCCGTCGCCCGTGCCGGCCCGGCGCAGGCGAGCGCCAGGGCGATCCCCGCGGCGGCGCGGGCTTCACGCATAGCCATTGGCCACCTCGCCGTCCGCCGCGATGCGCCAGGGCACGACCGCGTTGTTGTGGTAGAAGGATTTGAGGCCGCGCACCGCCGTCAGCGCCTCGAAGCCCGGCTGCACGTAGCCGGTCTCGTCGATCGCCCGGCTCGCGATGGTCGTCGGCGTCCCGTCCCAGCGCCAGGGCAGGCGGAACCGCGTCAGCGCCCGGTTGAGCACCGGCTCCTGCAAGGCGGCGTCGCGCCAGCTCCCGCCCCCGTCCGTCGACACCTGCACGCCGCGGATCCGCCCGCGCCCGCTCCAGGCGAGGCCGGTGATCTCGTGGAAACCGGGGGCGATCCGCTGCGTGCCCGAGGGCCGCGTGATGATCGACTTGGCCTCCATCACGAAGGTGAATTGCCGCGCCGTGCCGTCCGGCATCAGGTCGGTGTACTTCGACGTCTCCTCGCGGGAATAGGCCGGCTCCGCCGTGACGTTGAGCCGGCGCAGCCACTTCACGCTCATGTTGCCCTCGTAGCCGGGCAGCAGCACCCGGAGCGGGTAGCCCTGCTGGGGGCGCAGCCGCTCGCCGTTCTGGCTGTAGACCAGCAGGGCGTCGTCGAGGCACTTCGCGATCGGGATGCTGCGGGTCAGCGCGGCGGCGTCCGCGCCCTCGGCCACGACCCACCGCGCGTCCGGCTTGAGCCCGGCCTCCGCCAGGACCGTCGCGAGGCGCACGCCGGTCCATTCGGCGCAGCTGACGAGGCCGACGAGGTCCGACGCCGTCTTGCCCTTGATCGCCTCGAAGCCCGGATTGCCCGAGCATTCGAGGAAGTAGATGTGCGACTCCGACGGGAAGCGGCGGATGTCGTCCATCGTCAGGATGAGCGGCGTCTCGACGAGTCCGTGGATCATCAGCCGGTGCTGGGCGGGATCGATATCCGGAATGCCGCCGTGGTGGCGCTCGTAGAACAGGCCGTTGGGCGTCAGGATGCCGTCGAGATCCTGCAGCGGCGTGCGGCTCGACGCCGAGATGTACTGCTTCAGACCCTTCGGGACGTTGCGGATGACGCCCTCCTCGAAGCGCGAGGGCCGGCCGTAAGTCTGGCTGCCGACATCGGCGCCCGGGACCTTCATCCATTCGGGCACGGCCGGAGGCGCCGCCTCGTCCGATCGGGCCGGCCCGCCCGCGAGGACGGCCGCGGCCGCCGCCGCGCCTTGTGCGAGGAAGCGGCGCCGCGCCGGCGGCGATTCGTCGTCCTGGCTCATCGCATGGCACTCCGCCTCGCCCCGCCCGCCGGGGCAGGCCCAGAGTCTCATGCAACGGCGCTCCCTCCTAGTCCCGTCGGAACGGCGCCCGGCGCGCGGTCCGGGGACGGACACGCGCGACGAGATCGTCGACGGCTCCGAGCAGGGCCGCCGGCACGATGTGGAGGCCGTCAGCGCGAACCCGTCTCGTGGTGCGCCCGCAGGCGTCGCAGGGCCTCGAGATCGAAGACCTCGTCCGCGCGCCCGTAGCCGCCATCCACGACCTCGTCGACCAAGACCATGGTGTGCGGGCGCGCGGCCTCCCCGAAGAAGGAGACCAGCAGATCCGTCGTGCGGTGGATCAGATCCGCCTTCTGCGGACCGGTCATCATGCCCTGCGGGATCTTGAAATTGGCGAACGGCATCGATCGTCTCCAGGCTGAACTGATGAAACACGGGTCGTGCCCGCGCGCGGCGACGCGGATCTCCTCGCGGATCTCCGCGCGCACCTCATTCCTGCGCCGCGCGGGCCGCGTGAGCGGCCTCGTTCAGGGTCGCGACGGCCGCGTCGAAGCGGTGCTCGGCCTCGGCGTTGCGCTGGAAGGCGACGCGCTGCACCAGGATCTCGGCCGGCGTCGGCCGCTGCTGGAACAGGGCCATCACCTCGTCGATGAAGTCGGCCAGCGGTAGGTAGCCCGCACGGGTGGCCTGGCCGGGCGTGAGATCCGTCTGGACCGCCGGCGGCACCAGCTCGATCACCTCGACCCGGCCCTTGAGGACCTCGCGCAGCGAGACCGTGTAGCTGTGGATCGCCGCCTTCGTCGCCGAGTAGGTCGGTGTGGTCGTCAGGGGCACGAAGGCCAGCCCGGACGACACGTTGATCAGCGCCGCGTCCGGCCGTGTGACCAGATGCGCGACGAAGGCATCCGTCAGACGGATCGGGCCGAGCAGGTTGGTGGTGATCGTCGCCTCCGCGTCGGAGAGGTCGCGCGCCTGATCCAGCGCCTCGAAGCGCATGATGCCGGCGTTGTTGATCACCACGTTCAGGGCCGGGTGCTCAACCGTGACGCGCCGGGCGAACGCCGCGATGTCTCCGGCATCCGCGATGTCGAGGGGCATCGCGTGCAGGCCCGGGCGGCCGGCCGTGACCCGTTCCAGCGCCTCCACGCGGCGACCGGCGACGATGACGGTGTTGCCGAGGTCGTGGAAGCGATGGGCGAGCGCGGCTCCGATCCCGGACCCGCCGCCCGTGATGAGGATCGTGTTGCCGGAGGTTTTCATGATGGCGACCCCGTTGTTGTCGCCGCAGAGAGTATGGTTGACACTCTCCGCCCTGAAGTAGGCACCGAAAAGATTTGTACGCACCGAAAGGAGAGTGTCGAATGCGCAGGGCTGCCCCCGACCCCGCGATCGAGGCGAAGCGGCGCGGGCCACCCCCGCAGGACGTCGATCCGGCGATCGAGGCCCTGGTGAACGACATCATCGGCCAAGTGGCCGACAAGTGGACCATGCTGATCCTCGAGGCGCTGGAGGAGCACGGCACCCTCCGGTTCACGCAGCTCGGCCGGGCCGTGGGCCGGATCAGCCAGAAGATGCTGACGCAGACCGTCCGCCAGATGGAGCGGGACGGTCTCGTCCGGCGGACGGTGCACCCGGTGATCCCGCCGCGCGTGGACTACACGCTGACGCCGCTGGGCCGGAGCCTGGGCGCCGCGTTCTGCGGCGTGTGGATCTGGGCCGAGACGCACCACGCCGAGATCGAGCGGGCCCGGCGGGCGTTCGCAGCGGCGGCCGAAGCTCCGGATCTTCCCGCCGACGCCGAGGCACCGTGAGGACGGAGGGCTTCCCGATCGCGGTCTGGCCGCGGAGGACGGAGGGGCGTGCGGCCCTGGCGGGCTCGCCCGCGCGAGGCTGCCCCGCGCCTATTAACTGTCGAGCGGAAGAGCGATGTCGTCCTTCTCCAATGGTCTCGCCAAGCTTGGCGTTTCAGTCTAGCGTCTAGACTGAATTCGGCGGCAAGGCGGGCGCATCATGCAATCCACCCCTCCGTACGGTGAGCCGCCGCTCCCGATCAGTTCCGACGCGATCGCCGACGGCCCGAAGGTCCCCGGCGCGGCGCGGCGCCGCTCCGTGGTCGCGGGCGCCATCGGCAACACGCTCGAATGGTACGATTTCGCCACCTACGGGTACTTCAGTGCCGTCATCGGCCGGAACTTCTTCCCGTCCGACAGCCCCACGACGTCGCTGCTCTCGGCCTTCGCGGTGTTCGCCGCCGCCTTCTTCATGCGCCCGATCGGCGGCATCGTGTTCGGCCACATCGGCGACCGCTACGGCCGGAAGACGGCACTCCTGCTGTCGGCGGGCCTCATGGCCGTCTCGACCTTCCTGATGGGCTGCCTGCCCACCTACGCGTCGGCCGGACTCCTCGCGCCCGTCCTGCTCGTGGTGCTGCGGCTCGGCCAGGGTCTCTCCGTCGGCGGCGAGTACACCTCCTCGGCCATCTTCCTGTCCGAGACCGCAGCACCGGCGCGCCGCGGCCTGACCGGCAGCCTCGCCTGCATCGGGGCCGCCGGGGGGATCCTGCTCGGCTCCATTGCCGGGACGCTCGTCACCGGCCTGCTCACGCCGGAGGACGTGCACCAGTGGGGCTGGCGGCTGCCGTTCCTCTTCGGGATCGTGCTCGGCGTCTTCATCTTCGCTCTGCGTCGCCATATCGACGACGATCACGTCGAGACCGTGTTTCGCGAAGATCGGGCACCGACGGACCAGCGCTCACCGCTGCGCACGGCCGTCGCGATCGACGGCTCCGCCATGCTGCGCGCCTTCGCGATGAATCTCGGCCTGGCGTGCGGCTTCTACGTGGTGTTCGTCTACCTCGTGACGTTCATGCACACCGTGTCGGGCCTGCCGCAACACACGGCGTTTCTCATCAACTCCCTCGCCATGGTGGTTCAAGCCGTGTGCATCCCGATCGCCGGAGCCCTGTCCGACCGCTTCGGGCGCAAGCGTGTTCTGGTCCTGACCGGGGCGGGCCTGACAATCCTGTCGTGGCCGCTCTTCATGCTGCTGACCACCGGCGACACGCTTCTGATCGTCCTGAGCCAGGTCGCGTTCGCGATCCTGATCGCCGGCAACGCCGCCGTCGTGCCGACGGCGTTCGTCGAGATGTTCCAGCACCGCTCGCGCTGCACGGCCCTGGCGATCAGCTTCAACGCCTCGATGGCGCTGGTCGGGGGCACCGCCCCGATGGCCGCGACGTGGATCGTCCACCACCTGGCCTGGCCCACGGGGCCGGGCCTCTACGTCGCCGTGCTGTCGGCCATCTCGCTCGCCGCAGTCCTCACGATGCGCGATCGGACCGGAGAATCGCTCGCGTGAGAGGATTCGGCGCGCGGGGGCGACACGCGGAGGCGGAAGTCACGTTGCGGCTCTCACAGAGCCGACGCCCCCATCGGTCGTCGCTCGTCTCGACGGTGCCGGGCGTCAGATGGGCCGCAATCCGGGCGGCGCGGTCAATAGGTCACCCTCACTAGTGGAAGCCGAGAGCGGCTCAGCTAAAATCGACTGAGGGAGACAGAAGAGAGCCTGTCCAGCAATGATCGGGTGAGCACTGCGGAGATCTCTTCTTGCTCGACGCGGTCATCGCCATGACCGGCAGACGGGCATCGGCGCTCCCGAGGGACCTGGAGCATGGGATTCGACGTGACACGACCTCTCTGGCGCTCAGTTTCATCCCGCCTCGTCGTCGTGTCCTTCTCAGTCCTGATGATCGCGCCGGCGGCCCAGGCGGCCAGCACTCTGGAGGCGGCTCTCCGCGCGGTTCCGGATTCCGTCCTGGCGACGCCTGACCCGATGCCGATCGTCTTCATGGACGTCCAGGCGCTGTCCAGGGCAGCCGGCGGTGCGCTGAGCGACGCCGGCCTGCGGCGCATGGCCTTCGCGCAGAGCATCCGCCCGCTGAACGCCCTCAGCTACGGCGGCGCGCAGACATGGACCGAGAAGGCCGGCATCCCGTTCGAGGACATCTCCTATTTCGCGGCCTTCGGCCAGCCTCCGGCGCGCGTGACTCACTGGGGTCTGGCGACGAAGGCGGCAGCCGACACTCTGGTCGCCAAGCTGAAGGACAGGAACTTCCGGCCGGTCTCGACCGCGCCGCGCATTCTCGCCAACGGTGAGCCGCGCGCCCTGAATCTCAGGGCCCGGCAACCGACCGATCCCTGGTCCGGCCCGATGGGCGAGACCAGCGCGATCCTGGCGATCGATCGCGTCGTCGCGCAGGCGTCCGCGGCCGCGGATCTGGAGACACGCGTCGGGGTCGGTCGGAGCGCGGCGGATCACGAGGCGGTCGCCACATCGCTGACGGGTCTGGCCGCCGCGGATGAGCGCGACCCGGGCGCGATCCTTCAAGCGGCCGTCGTGACGCCGCTGATGGGGATCACCCCCGACGATCCTGCCGCCCTCCTGTCGGCGACGACCGATCTGGCCGCGCAGAGGAAGGCGATCGAGGATCAGCGCGAGCGCGGACGGGACGGCGTCCCGGCTTATGCCGGCGGTATCGTGGCGGACTATCAAGGCAAGAACGGACCGGCCCTGCTCGTATCCCTCGCCTATCCCGATTGCCGGACGGCCGACAGGGCCGTCTCCGCGTTGAAGGCGCGTTGGCGAGCCGGCATGGCCCCTGCGGCCTCCGTCGACGGCCGCTCGGTCGAGAGCCCGCAGCGCGGCTGTGCCGCCGTCCTCCGCGTCGATCGTGCCGCGGGTGCGAACACCCCGTTCGGAGAGTTCCTCGGGACCTCCCTGCAGCGCGGCTTCAATGTCCTGCAGATCGGGTCGCAGCGATGACCGGGCTCCGACGCGCCGGACCGGAGCGCGACCGTCCCGGCCGGCGCGGTCGAGGCGCGGTCGAGGCGCGGTCGAGGCGCGGCTTTCCTAGGCCTCGGCCGCCCTGGGCGCGGCCGGGTCGCCGGTCGCTCCGAGTTCGGCGGCGAACTTGCCGAAGAACTCGTCGGCGAGCTTGCGCGCGGTCGCCTGCATGAGCCGGCCGCCCAGCGTCGCGATCTTGCCGCCGACCTCGGCCTTGGCGGTGTAGGTCAGGAGCGTCTCGCCGCCCTCCGCCGCGAGGCTGACGGCGGCGCGGCCCTTGGCGAAGCCCGCCATGCCGCCGTTGCCCTGGCCGACGAGGCTGTAGCCCTCGGGAGGGCGCATGTCCTCCAGGCGGACCGTGCCCGCGAAGGTCGCCGAGACCGGCCCGACCTTGAGGGCGACCTTGGCCGTCATCTCCTCCGGGGAGGCCTGCACCAGCTCCTTGCAGCCGGGGATGCAGCGGGCCAGCACCTCCGGATCGTTCAGCGCCGCCCAGACGGCCTCCCGCGCGACCGGGATCCGATACGCGCCAGCGATGTCCATCCTGGTCTCCTCCTGACACTGCGCCGCCCACCGGCCGGTGCGGGCGCTCAGACCGCGCAGTAGCGCGCCTGGATCTCGGGATCGTCCCGCAGCGCGGCCGCGGGGGCGTGGTAGACGACGGCGCCGCCGTCGACGATGTAGACGCGGTCGGACACGTCGAGGGCGAGCTCGACGTTCTGCTCCACGAGCAGGATCGTGGTGCCGGCCCGCTTCATCGCGACGAACTGCGCGAACATCTCCTCGACCAGGATCGGCATGATCCCCTCCGAGGGCTCGTCGAGGAGCACCATCACGGGCTCGGCCATGAGCGCCCGGGCGATGGCGAGCATCTGCTGCTCGCCGCCCGACATCGTGACCGCCTCCTGCTTCAGGCGCTGCTTCAGCCGCGGGAAGGTCTCGGCGATGACCTCGATCCGCCGCGCCTCGTCGCGGCGCGTCGCGCGCCCCCCCCGTCCTGCCCCCCTGGCGGCCAGGATGCCGAGGCGCAGGTTCTCCTCCACGGTCAGCCCCGGCACGATGCGCCGCTCCTCCGGCACGTAGGCGAGGCCCCGGTGGAAGCGCTCGTGGGGCGGCCGGTGGAGGATGTCGGCGCCCGCGAAGGTCACGCGCCCCTCGCGCTTCGCCACGAGGCCCATGATCGCCTTCAGCGTGGTGGTCTTGCCGGCGCCGTTGCGGCCGACCAGCGTGACGATCTCGCCGGGGCGCACCTCCAGCGAGAGGCCCTGCAGGATGTGGGAGTGGCCGTACCACGCCCGCAGGTCCTCGACCGCCAGGAGCGGCTGCGTGACGGCGGCGCTCATGCGGTCCCGCCCGTGATCTTGCCCGCCGTGTTGCCCAGGTAGACGCGGCGCACCTCGGGATGCGCCCGGATGTCGTCGGGGCTGCCCTCGGCCAGGAGCTGGCCCTGGTGGAGGACGACGAGGCGCCGGCACAGGCCCATGACGAGCTTCATCTTGTGCTCGACGAGGATCAGCGTCCGGGTCTCGGCGAGGCGCTGCACGAGGTCCATCATCTCGCGCGTCTCCTCGGGGCTCATCCCGGCGGTCGGCTCGTCGAGGAGGAGGAGGCTCGGCTCGGCGGCCAGCGCCACCGCGATCTCCAGGGCGCGCTGCTCGCCGTGGGCGAGTTCGCGCGCGAGGCGGTCCATCCGGGCGCCGAGCCCGACCTCGCCGAGGAGTTCCTCGGCCCGCTCCGCCAGCTCGGGATAGACCGCGCGGTCCCGGAAGAACGCGAAGCGGACCCGCCGGGCCTGGGCGGCCACCCGCACGTTCTCGCGCACCGTGAGGTGCGGGAAGACGTTGGTGATCTGGAACGACTTGGCGATGCCCATCCGGGCGAAGGCGTGCGGGGCCGCGCCGGTGATGTCGCGCCCGCGGAACAGCACGCGGCCCTCGCTCGGCGGGAAGGCGCCCGAGATCAGGTTGAAGAAGGTCGACTTGCCCGCCCCGTTCGGCCCGATGATCGCCGTGATGCCGCCCTCCGGGAACGCGACGGTCACGTCGGACAGGGCGCGGAAATGCCCGAACCGCTTGCCGAGCCCCTCCGTGGCGAGGATCGGCGGCGCCGTACTCGGAGCCTTTGCCGGCGCGGCGGCGGCGCTCACCATCCGGCCCTCCTCAGGCGCGCCAGCACCTCGCCCCAGATGCCGAGCGGCAGGAACAGCACGAAGGCGATGAAGACGGCGCCGACGAAGAGCTGCCAGTGGCTCGTCACGGTGGCGAGCCCGTCCTGCAGGAGCGCGAAGGTCGCGGCGCCGACGAAGGGCCCGAAGAAGGTCTCCATGCCGCCGAGCAGCGCCATCATCACGGCCTGGCCGGAGGTCGAATAGTGCATCGTCTCGATCGGCACGATCGAGAGGTGGATCGCCTGGAGACCGCCCGCGAGGCCGCACAGCGCCCCGGAGATCACGAAGGCCGCGAGCTTCATGCGGCGCACGTCGTAGCCGCAGGCCTGCGCCCGGTCCTCGTTCTCGCGGATCGCCTCGAGGGCGGCCCCAAAGGGCGACGACAGGAGGCGCGAGAACAGCCAGACCGCGACGCCGACCACCGCCAGCGCGGCGTAGTACTTCACCACCGGGTCGAGGAGATTGAGGCGGAAGCCCGGCAGGGCGAGCGCCGGCACGTTGATGCCGCGCAGACCGTTCTCGCCGCCGGTGAAGGCCTCCGCCTGGTAGAAGGCGTAGTAGACGCACATCGACAGCGCCAGGGTCGTCATCGCGAAGTAGATGCCGCGGGTGCGGATCGCCAGCACGCCCATGACGGCGGCGATGAGTGTCGCGAGCAGCGTGCCGGCGACGAGCGCCAGGGCCGGGTGCAGCCCGTAATGGACGATGGCGATGCCGCAGCCGTACGCGCCGCCGCCCAGGAAGGCGGCGTGGCCGAAGGACAGGAGCCCGGTATAGCCGAACAGCAGGTTGAACCCGAGGGCGTAGAGCCCGAGCACCAGGATGTTCACGGCGAGGGCCTGGTAGGGCGCGATCCAGGGGAACACGAGGAGGAAGGCGAGCGTCAGGGCGACGCGATGCCGGCCGCACCACGCCAGCCGGCGCCCGGCCCGGCCGGAGCCCGGCCGGGCCGCCGGCAAGGTAGCCGGAAGGGCGCCTCCCTTCGTGACGGCGGAGGCGGGGGCGCGGGCGCTCATCCGAGGGCTCCGGCCCGGCCGAGGAGGCCTCGGGGCCGCACGAGCAGCACCAGGGCCATGAGGGCGAAGATCGCCATCTTGGTCATGTCGGGGGCGACGAGCGACGTCATCGCCACCACGATGCCGACGATCAGCCCGGCGAGCACGGCCCCGGCCAGCGAGCCCATGCCGCCGACCACCGTGACCACGAAGGCCTCGGCGAGCACCGGGACCCCCATCTCGGGCGTGACGCCCTGCAGCGGCGCGGCGAGGATGCCGGCGAGCCCGGCGAGCGCGCAGCCCAGGGCGAAGACCGCGAGCCAGACCTTGGTGATCTCGATGCCGAGCACCTGCACGATCTGCGGGTCGCGGGCGCCGGCCCGGATCACGAGGCCGAAGGGCGTGCGCTCGATGAACAGCCACAGGACGCCCACCACCGCCAGCGCGAACCCGATCAGGAACAGGCGGTAGAGGGGGAAGTAGCCGATGCCGATGTCGACCGCGCCGCGCAGCTCGGGCGGCGCCCCGAAGGGCAGGCCCGTCAGCCCGAAGGCGATGCGCACGCTCTCGACCATCACGTACGACAGGCCGAAGGTGAGGAGCAGCGGGTCGTCGATGCCGCGCCCGTAGAGGGGGCGCACGAGCACGCGCTCCACGGCGAGCCCGAGGAGCCCCATCGCCAGCGGCGCCGCGACGAGACTGAGCCAGAAGCTGCCGGTGTAGCCGTACAGGAAGACGCCGACATAGGCGCCGACCATGAAGAACGCGCCGTGGGCGAAGTTGACGACGTTCATCAGCCCGAAGATCAGCGACAGGCCGATGCCGACGAGCACGTAGATCGCCCCCAGCGCGATGCCGGTCACGAGCTGGAGGGCGAGGAGATCGAGGGGGAAGCCGCCGATCGTGATGGCGCTCAAGGCCGCGCCCTCCCGCGGGTTCGCATGGGGCGCCTCACGCCTTGTGCCCGAGTTCGTCGCAGCCGCGCAGGAAGCGCTCGTCGGGCCCCTCCGTGCCGAGGATCGTGAAGACGTCGTCCGGCGTCTTCATGTCCTTCGACTTCGCCTCGACGATCAGGACCGACTGCACCGACTGGTGGTCGCATTTCCGGAAGCTCTGCGGACCCTTGTAGAAGTCGGCCTTCAGGGCCTCCATGGCGGCCACGACCTTGTCGGTCTCGACCGATCCGGCGGCCTTCACGCCCTCCAGCACCGAGCGGATGCCGGCATAGCCCAGCGCCCCGTAATCCGACGGGACGGCGCCGTTGTAGGCGGCGCGGAACCGGTCGTTGAACGCCTTGGCGGAGGGCACGCTGTCCTCCAGGCGCCAGTAGTAGGAGGTGCCGCCGATCACGCCGTCGAAGGCGTCGCCGCCGGCCTTGCGGGCGGTGAAGAGCAGGACCGGCGCGACGAGCTTGGTGGTGCGCTTCAGGCCGAACTCGGTCGCCTGCTGGATCGAGACGACCTGGTCCCGGCCGAAATTGCACAGGCAGAGCACGTCGGGCTTGAGCGCGGCGATCCGGGGCAGGAAGGCCGAGTAGTCGGAGGCGCCGATCGGGTGGCGGATGTCGGCCACGACCTCGATGCCCGAGGCCTCGCCGGCGCGCTTGAACCCGCGCATCATCTCGTGGCCGTACGCGTAGTCCGCGCTGAGGAAGGCGACGCGCTTGCCCGATTTCGGGAAGACGTAGCGGCCGACCGCGCCCGCGGTCATGTGCGGGTTCAGGGCCTCGTGGAAGGTCGTGCGGCCGAAATCCTTGGCCTCGTTGATCGCGTCGGACTGGCTGATCGAGTTGTAGATCACGCCGCGCTCGCGGGCGACGTTGTTGATCGACAGGGTCACGGCCGCCGAGAGGCCGCCGACCAGGAAGTTGACCTTGTCCTTCTCGATCAATTCGAGGGTCCGGGTCGCCGCCTCGCCGGGGTTGAGCTTGTCGTCGCGCACGAGGAGCTCGGCCGTGCGGCCCTGGAAGCCGCCGGCCTCGTTGAACGTCTTGACGGCGAGCTGGGCGGCGCGGACCTGGTCGTTCGCCTCGGCCCCGAAAGCGCCGGTGAGCGGCACCGGGAAGCCGATCCGGATCGGGCCTCCGGTCGAACCGCCTTGCGCGATCGCGGAGCGCAGGAGCGCCGGGGCGGCGAGCGCCAGCGCGGATGCGGCGGCGCTGCCCTGGAGCAGCCGGCGCCTGTCGAAGCCCGTTCCCATTCCCGTCCCTCCGTCGGCGTTTCCTGATCGGGACCGGTCTCTTCGGCGGACCGTGCCCCGTGATGGTCGATGTGTCCTGACCCGAAAGGGTCATCCGTCCTCGCGAGCGCAGCGAAGCGATCCAGGGATCCGCCACGTTCGGCAGCGTCCCGCTGCCCTGGGTTGCTTCGCTGCGCTCGCAAAGACGGGGAAGCCCGCAGCCGGTTTCAGATCAGTCCCAGCGCCTCCAGCACGACCTCGGGCGTCACCGGCTGGCGCGCGACACGGGCGTTCAGCGGCGCGAGCGCGTCGTTGATGGCGTTGACGACCGCGGCCGGCGCGCCGGCGGTGCCGGCCTCGCCCGCGCCCTTGGCGCCGATCTCGGACGACGCGGTGGCCGAGACCACGTGGGCGACCGCGATATCGGGCATCTCGCCGGCCATCGGCACGAGGTAGTCGGCCATCGACCCGTTCAGCAGCTGGCCCTCGCCGTCGTAGAGGCAGTGCTCGAACAGGGCCCCGCCGATCCCCTGGACGATGCCGCCGCGGATCTGCTCGTCGACCAGGAGCGGGTTGAGCACGGTGCCGCAATCCTCGACGCACCAGTGCTTGAGCAGCCGCACGAAGCCCGTCTCGGTGTCGACCTCGACGTAGGAGGCCTGCACGCCGTTGGTGAAGGCGAAGGGGTAGTCCTTGGGCACGTAGTGCCGGGTCGCCACGAATTCGGGCTGCACCCCCGGCGGCAGCGTGTCGGGGCGGAAGTAGACGATGCGGCCGAGCTCCGCGAGCGGCATGCGCTCGGTCCCGGTGCCTGCGTCCACCACGGCGCCGTCGCGGACGTCGAGGCTTTCCGGATCGGCCTGCAGGATCGCGCCCGCCACCACCAGGACGTTGCCGCGCAGCGCCTTGCCGGCCTGCCACGCGGCCTCGCCGCCGATGCCGGCCCCGCGCGAGGCCCAGGTCCCGCCGCCGTAGGGCGTCGCCTGCGTGTCGCCGGAGATCACCCGGACCTTGTCCATCGGCACGCCCGTGGCGGTGGCCACGATCTGCGCGATGATGCCCTCGGTGCCCTGGCCCTGCTCGGTGACGCTGACCGACGCGACGACGCCGCCCTGCGGATCGAGCCGGATCGTGCAGCCGTCCTGGGAGGAGATGCGCGCGCCGCCGACCCCGTAGAAGGCCGCCGACGGGTTGGTGATCTCGATGAAGGCCGCGAGCCCGATGCCCCGGTGGATCCCCCGCCGGCGCAGGTCCGCCTGCTCGGCCCTGAGACCGTCGTAATCCATCATCGCCTTGAGCTTGGCGAGCGCCGCCTGGTGGGACAGCTTCTCCAGCTTGATCCCCGAGACGCCCGCGCAGGGATAGGCGTCGTCCGGGATGACGTTGCGCTCGCGCACGGCCAGGGGGTCGAGGCCGAGCCGGGCGGCGCCGAGATCGACGAGCCCCTCGGCGACCATCGTGGCGATCGGGTGGCCCACCGCCCGGTACTGGCAGGTCGGCGCCTTGTTCTGGAGCACGACGCGGGCGCGGGCCCGGTAGTGCTGGTGCCGGTAGGGGCCGCCGGTCAGGTTGACGACCTGGTTGGCCTCGACCGCGCTGGTGCGCGGGTAGACCGAGTAGGGCCCGATGCCCGTGAGGTCGTCCATGTCGAGGGCGAGGATGTCGCCCTCGGCCGAGAAGGCCATCCGGGCGGTGACCCGGTGGTCGCGGGCATGGATGTCGCTCTGGAAGCTCTCCAGCCGGTCGGCGACGAACTTGACCGGGCGCTTGAGCATCAGCGCCAGCGCGCAGGTCGCCATCTCGTCGGGGTAGATGTGGACCTTGATCCCGAAGGACCCGCCGACATCCTTGCAGATCACCCGCACCGCCCCCTCGGGGAGGGCGAGGTGCTTGCACAGGATGTCCTGCATCATGTGCGGCGCCTGGAAGGAGTGGTGGACGGTGAGCATCCCGTCCGCCGCCGCCCAGTCGGCCAGGATCGCCCGCGGCTCCAGGCACACGCCCGTGTGCCGGCCGAACTGGAAGGTCTCCTCGACCACCAGAGCCGCGTCGCGGAAGGCCGCGTCGACGTCGCCGACGTTGAGGACGCGCTCGAAGGCGAGGTTGTCGCCGAGCTCGGCGTGGATCGCGGGCGTCGCGGGATCGAGCGCCGTCTCCATGTCGACGACGGCGGGGAGCGGGTCGAACTCGACCGTGATCGCCGCGAGCGCGTCCTCGGCCTCGGCCCGGCCGTGCGCGACGACCGCGCAGAACGGCTCGCCGACCCAGGTCACCCGGTCGAGGGCCAGGGCGTGCTGGGGCGCCGAGCGCAGGCCCTTGAAGTGGCCGAGCACGCCGACCCACGGCGTGCACACGGCCGCCAGTTCGGGCCCCGTCACCACGGCGATCACGCCGGGCATCGCCTTCGCGTCCGCGGTGTCCAGGGCGACGATGCGGGCGTGAGCGTGGGGGCTGCGCAGGAAGGCGACGTGGCCGAGGCGGGCGACGGCCACGTCGTCCACGTAGACGCCCCGTCCCTCGAGCAGGCGCCGCGCGTTCGGCCGCGGGACGGAGCGGCCGATATAGCTGTTCGGCCGGTCGAGGAAGGTGAGGCCGCCCGGATCCGCGCTCATTCGGCGGCCTCCAGGCCGGCATCCCTGCCGGCATCCCGGCGGCCTTGCCCGCGCGCCTCGGCGGTCGACGCGATGGCGTCGACGATGGCGTGGTAGCCGGTGCAGCGGCAGTAATTGCCCGCGATCGCCGCGCGGATCGCCTCGCGCGAGGTGGCCGCGTCCGCGTCGTCCAGAAGCTCGGCGGCCGTCACCAGCATGCCGGGGGTACAGTAGCCGCATTGCAGGGCGTTGCGGGCGTGGAAGGCGTCCTGCAGGTCGCGGATGCGCCCGCTCTCGGTCAGGCCCTCCACGGTCTCGACGGTGGCGCCGTCGGCCTGGACGCCGAGCATCAGGCAGGACCGCACCGCCCGGCCGTCGACCAGGATCGTGCAGGCGCCGCACACGCCGTGCTCGCAGCCGAGATGCACGCCGGTGAGGCCGAAGGACTGGCGCAGCAGGTCGCCGAGATGCATCCGGGCGGGGACATGCGCCCGCACGGCCTCGCCGTTCAGCGTGAAGGCGACCGCGTGCGCGCGGTCGGGGTTCTCAGACGCCATCGGGACCGTCCTCCTGCGCGCTGCCGCCGCGCATCCTCGCCGCCACGCGACCGAGGATCACGCGGGCGAGGTGGAGCCGCGTCGCGGCCTTGGTCGTCGGGTCGTCCGGCGGGTCGAGCTCACCGGCGAGCGCCGCCTGGGCGCCCGCGAGATCGCCGGCCTCCAGGGCCGCCGCGGCGTCGCGGGCGAGCACCGGCCGGTCGGCCACGCCGAAGAAGGCGAGGCGCAGGTCCGACAGGCCGCCCGCGGACCGCCGCCCGGTCGCCGCGAGGCCGACGAGGGCGTAGTCGCCGTGGCGGCGCGACAACTCCTCGAAGCCCCAGACCGCGTCGGCCCCCGGCACCGGGAACTCGATCGCCGTGACGATCTCGCCGGGCTCCAGGGCCGTCGTGTAGAGGCCCTGGAAGAAATCGTCCGCCGGGACGCGCCGCTCGGCCCCGGGCCCGCGCACCACGATCGAGGCGCCCGCGGCGAGGCAGCAGGCGGGCCACTCGGTGGCCGGGTCGGCCAGCGCCACCGAGCCGCCGATCGTGCCGCGGTTGCGGATCGCCGGATGGGCGATGTGCGGCAGGGCGGCGGCGAGCAGCGGCAGGCGCTCGCGCACGAGCGCCGCGGTCCCGACGTCGCGGTGGCGCGTCATGGCGCCGATCCGCACAATGCCGCCGGCCTCGCCGCCGGCCTCCGAGACGCCGGTGAGTTCGGGGATCGCGTTGAGGTCGACCAGCAGGCCGGGCGCCGAGAGCCGCATGTTGAGGGCCGTGACGAGGCTCTGGCCCCCCGCCAGAGGAACGGCGTCCTCCCCGTGCTCGGCGAGCAGGGCCAGCGCCGCGTCGAGCGAGGCCGGACGCGCGTAGGCGAAGTCGGGCGCCTTCAAGCCCTGGTCCTCCTCCCGATGGGCTTGCCCATGACCGCCCCGATGGGACAGGCTGGAGGCCCTTATTGATCGTTCGCTCAATAGAAGGCGAAACCGAGATGGCGTCAAGCAGGCCGGCGGACAGTGACGGTCGCGTGCCGACCGGCCGGCGGCTGACGCCGGAGGCCCGCGAGCGCCAGATCGTCGAGGGCGCGGTCGCCTACTTCGCCGAGGTCGGCCTCGACGGGCACACCCGGGAGCTCGCCCGCCGGCTGGGCATCACGCAGCCGCTGCTGTTCCGCTACTTCCCGACCAAGGCGGCGCTGATCGAGCGCATCTACGAGGAGGTCTATCTCAGGCGCTGGGATCCCGGCTGGGAGGCGACGGTGCGCGACACCGCGCTCCCCGTCCTCGAGCGCTTCCGGCGCTTCGAGATCGACTACCAGCGCCGGATCGACGACTACGCGTGGCTGCGGATCTTCGTCTCGGCGGGCCTCAAGGGGTTCGATCTGCCGAGCCGCTACCTCGGCATGGTCCGCGCGCGCATCTTCGCGCCGCTGCTCGCCGGGATGCGCGCCGAGTCGAACCTGCCGGACCCTGAGGTGCAGCCGCTCGCCGCGGACGAGTTCGAGCTCCTGTTCGGCATCCACGGCGCGCTGGTCTACGTCGGCCTGCGCTCGCGGGTCTACGGCATGGACGGCACGGCGGACCGCGACGCGGTCCGGGCCGCCATGCTCGACGCCGCGCTTCCGGGGCTGCTCGCCACCCACCGCCGGGTGGTGTCGGCGGCGCGGTCGTCCGACGCGCTGTAGGGCCATCCCGGGATCCCCGGATCACGGGAGGCGCCGGTCCAGCCCGCCCGCGTCACCGAAGCGGGCCGCCGCGGCGATGACTTTCGCGGGAACTGCGTTAGCCTCGCGGGCCGGAGGAACGCCATGACCCAGGGAACGGAACCGGCGGCGCTGCCGCCCCACTTGGCACAGGAATACGCGGCGGCGCGGGACAACGGCTGCGTCGGCACCCGGCTGCTCTCGGAGGATGACCGCTCCCGGGTCTGGACCATCGTCCTGGCGCCCGGCGCGCGGATCGGCTTCCACACGCACGTGCTCGACTATTTCTGGACCGCGGTGACGGCGGGGCGGGCCCGCTCGCATTACGGCGACGGGCGGGTCGCGGAGGTCGATTACCGCGCGGGCGACATCCAGCACCTGTCGTTCGGGCCGGGCGAGTCGATGACCCACGACCTCGCCAATATCGGCGACACGGAGCTGATCTTCACCACCGTCGAGTTCCTGGACAGCGCGAACCCGCCCCTCGCGCTCCCGGCCGCCGTGCGCGCGGAGGCGACCCGCCGCGCGGCCTAAGCGCGGGGGACATCGGGCGGGACCGCCGTCCCGGCCATCACCGCCTCGGGGCTGCGGAACCGCTCCGCCGCCGCCCGCTCGGCCGCGCCGCGCTGCTGCGCCTGCAGGTACGCGCCGAGATCGCGTCCCCGCGCCACGACGGCCGCGCCGTAGGCGCGTCGGCGCGCCTCGAAGGCCGTGAGCGCGGCGTCCACGTCGGCGCCGGCCGCGTCCAGGGCGTCCGCGAGGGCGGCGGCGTCCTCCATGGCCTTGGTCGCGCCCATCCCGACATGCGGCCGGGCCACGAAGGCGGCGTCGCCGATCAGCGCGACGCCGCGCGCCGGGATCATGGTCGGCGTCTCGATGTCCAGGATCGCCTGCAGGAACGGCTGCTCGGCGCGCAGCATGACCTCGGCGAAGGGCGGCGCGAGGATCCGCGCCGCGTCGGCGCGCATCGACTCCAGCACCGCGGCCTTGATGCGGCCCGGCGGGATGGAGAGGGCGTGGCGGACGCCGCCGGTATCGGTCAGCAGCGCGGCGAGCGCGGCCTCCTCGGTCGGCCTGTACCAGACCGCGTTGAAGCACAGCCCGGCGGCCTCGTCCGCGCGCCCGGGCACGGGATAGCCGAGGATCTGCTCGCCCGGAGGCAGGCAGAACGCGAAATGGCCGCCGATCGCCTCCCGGGTCGCCGGCGCGAGGGCTGCCGCGTCGACGACGGCGCGCCACGCCACGTAGCCGGCGTAGCGCGGCGCGACACCGCTCAGGAACCGGGACCGCACCGTCGAGAACTGCCCGTCGGCGCCGACGAGGAGATCCGCGGAGATCCGGCGACCGTCCTCGAAGAAGGCGACGACGCGCGCGCCGTCGGGCTCGACCGCGGCGAGCGCCGCGCCGTAGCGGACGCTGTCCGGGGGCGCGGCGTCCAGGAGCAGGCCGTAGAGCCGTCCCCAACTCGCCAGCACCTGCGGCAGGCTCCGTTCCGCGATCACGGTCCCGTCCCGGTCGAGGACCCGGCGGCCCTCGACGGTGACGCCGAGATCGCCCGCCCCGGCCGGAGCACCGCAGCGCGCCAGCACCGCCCGGAGGCCGGGATGCGTGACGATCCCCGCCCCGCGGCCCGTGAGCGCGGCCGCCGACCGCTCGAACACCGTGACGGCGTGGCCGCTCCGCGCGAGCAGGCACGCCGTGGTCAGTCCGGCGATCGAGCCGCCGATGACGGCCACGTCCAGTCGCTTCATGCAGCCCTCGAACCGGGACGGCGGTCCCGACCGCGCCCAGCATGGACGCGCCCGACCGGCCGGCCAAGATCGAAATCGCCGCGGGGCGCCGCGCTAGACCGGCCGCACCAGCCGGTCGAGCCGCATCCGGGTGATCGCGCCGATCTCCTCCAGGGCCGTCGCCTCCTCGTCCGCGACCGCGCGCGCGAGGCGCTCCTCGAACAGCGCGCGGATCTCGCGCAGGTCCCGGCCGCGCACGGCGACGATGAACGGGAAGCCGAACCGGTGCCGGTAGGCGGCGTTCAGCCGGTCGAAGGCCGCGGCGTCCGCCTCCGTCAGCCGGTCGAGGCCGGCGCTGCCCTGCTCCTGCGCGGAATCGGCGGTCATCGCCCGGGCCCGGGCTTCCGGGCCGGCGAGTTCGGGATGGCCGTTGAGGAAGGCCAGGCGCACGTCCGGCGGCGCCGCGCGCACGGCCGCCATCATCGCCCCGTGGAGAGCGTCGAGGTCGGCGAAGGGCGCCGCGCCGTGGGCGGCTCGGGCGACCCAGGGCGCGTGCTCGAAGACGCCGCCGAGATACGCGACGAAGGCGTCGCGCTCGAGGGCGTTGAGGCGGTCGAGGTCGATCATGCCGCTCAGCTTCCGCGATAGGTGGTGAAGCTCGACGGGGCGCACAGCATCGGCACGTGGTAATGCTGCTTGGCGTCGAAGACGGTGAACCGCACGACCGGGTTGTCGATGAAGATGTCGGCCTCCGCCGTGCCGGCCCGGCCCTGGAAATACGGGTCGACGAAGAATTCCAGCTGATACTGGCCGGTCTCGGCCTTGTCGGCCGGGAGGATCGGCGCGTCGGTCCGGCCGTCGGCGTTGGTGACGACGCTCTTCACGAGCCGCCACTGGCCGTTCTCGAGGACGGAGAAGTCGATCCGGACCCCCGCGACGGGGCGGCCGCGATCGGTGTCGAGGACGTGTGTGGTGATGCCCGCCATGCCGGGTCTCCTTGTCGCGTCGGGGATCGGACGGGTCAGCTGCCGCGGTAGTAGGAATAGCCCCAGGGCGTGAACAGCACCGGCAGGTGGTGGCGCTGGCTCGCGTCGCGGATCCGGAACCGGATCGGCACGAGGCCGAGGAAGTTCGGGGTCGGGAGCTTCACGCCCAGGTTCGCGAAATACGCCTCGAGGTGCAGCACCAGCTCGTAGCGGCCCGCCTTGAAGGCCTCGTCGACCAGGAGCGGCTCGGCGGTCCGGCCGTTCGGCGCGGTGGTGACCGTCCGGATCGGCCGGTAGCCGGTGCCGTCGTGCATCGCGAGGTCGCAGACCATCCCGGCACCGGGCGTGCCGTGGAAATTGTCGATGGCGTGCAGGGTCAGCCGCGGCGAGAGGCCGGCCTGCGACACGGGCGCGGTGTTCAGCGTGCCGGGCTTGGTCGGGGAACCGGCCGGAGCATTGGCCGGAGCCGCCGCCGGAGCGGGCATGCCCTGCGCCAGCGCCGGGCCCGCGGAGACCGCGGCGGCGGCGCCGAGCCCCGTCGCGACGAGGCCGCGCCGCGTCAGAGCGTGTCGTTCGGGTCCGTGTTCCAAGAAAGCCTCCCTCTCGTGCAGCGGTTCACGCCGGCTCGTGCGCCGCGCGGGCCCGGGCGCGCCGACCCATCTCCGGCGTCGCCGGCGGGACGAAGGCCAGGATCAGGACGAGCGCCGCGGCCTCGACGGCGGCGACCAGCCAGAGGCCGGTCGCGACCGAGCCGGTCTGCTCGCGCAGGTAACCCATCGCCGCCGGCGCTCCGAAGCCCGCGAGGTTGGCCACCGAGTTGATGAGCGCGATGCCGGCCGCGGCCGCCGACCCGGCCAGGAAGCGGCCGGGGATCTGCCAGAAGACCGGGATCGCGCTCATCGTGCCGACGATCGCCACCCCGAGCATGAGCAGCGCGAGGACCGGCGCGCCCGCGATGAAGACGCCGGTGAGCGCGATGGCCAGTGCCCCGATGAAGGCCGGGACCCCGCAATGCAGCCGCGCCTCGCCGGTCCGGTCCGAGTGGCGGCCGTTCAGGATCATCCCGGCGCCGCCGCAGAGATAGGCCGCCGACATGATCCAGCCGACCGTCAGCGGGTCGGTGAAGCCGGCGTCGCGCACCACGCTCGGGCCGAAGAAGGTCAGGGCCGAGTTCGCCGTGACGATGCAGAAGAAGATCGCGATGCACTGCCAGACGCGCGCGTCCTTCAGCGAGGCGAGGATGCGGTGCTCGCGGTGGCCGAGGGCCGCGGCGTCGCGCGCGAGGTCGGCCTCGACCAGCGCCTTCTGCTCCGCCGTCAGCCAGCCGGCCTTGGCGGGCCGGTCCGTGAGGTAGAACAGCGTGACGATCCCGGCCAGGATCGACGGGATGCCCTCGAGCAGGAACACCCACTGCCAGCCGGACCAGCCGTTGACGCCGTGCATCCCCGACATGATCGCGCCCGCGAGCGGCCCCCCGATGACGCCGGCCAGCGCCGAGGCGGACATGAACAGCCCGAACACCTTCGCCCGGCGCTCGCTCGGATACCAGTAGGTCAGGTACAGGATGACGCCGGGATAGAAGCCGGCCTCGAAGACGCCGAGCAGGAAGCGCAGGACGTAGAAGAACGCCGGCGTGGTGACGAACATCATCGCCACGCAGCAGAGCCCCCACAGCAGGGTGATCCGCGCGATCGTCTTGCGGGCGCCGATATGCTCCAGCAGCAGGTTGCTCGGCACCTCGCACAGGAAGTAGCCGATGAAGAAGATCCCTGCGCCGATGCCGTAGACGGTCTCGCTGAACCGGAGCTCGGCCAGCATCTGCAGCTTGGCGAAGCCGATGTTGACCCGGTCGATCCAGGACAGGATCCACAGGACCATCAGGAATGGCAGCAGCCGCCACGTGATCCGGCGGTAGGCGTCGTCCAGGCGCGCGGGCGCCGCGAGGGCCGGCATGTCGGTCGCGTGGTGCGCCTGGATCGTCATGGCTGGCCCCACAAGGTTGCCCCATCCGGAACGGGGCGTTGGAATTCCGAGCGATGCAGGACGGCTGCCAGTCTCGCGCCGGCGGCCGCCCGCCCCGTCTCAGCCGATGGCTTCGCGCGGCGCGAGCAGCGTCGCGAGGGCGTGGCCGAGGCCGACATTGTCCGCGGCGACGGCGGGCGGGCGCCGGTAGGGCGCGGCCGCGGCGGCGACGACCGCCTTCACCCCCGACGTGACCGAGCACAGGACCGGGACCGGCACGTGCGGCTGCAGGCGGGCCGCGAGGCCGACCAGGGCGGCGCCGCCGAGGATCACCGCCTCGGCGCGATCCTCCTCGGCGCAGGCCCGGCAGGCGGCCGCGAGGTCGGACAGCGCCGCCTCCGGGTCCTTGGCGATCTCGCCGCCGGTGCGCGCGATCGTCCGGATGCCCGCGAGGCCGTCACCGACGCCGAGGCTCGCGACGCACTCGCGGAGCATGGGCTTCCACAGGGCCCCGCCGGTCACGATGGCGTAGCGCCCGGCGACCCGCTGGGCCTCGCGGCACGACGCTTCGAGCATCCCCACCACCGGGACCGGTGAGACCTCGCGCAGGGCCAGCAGCCCGGGATCGCCGAAGCAGGCGAGGAAGACCGCGTCGCAGTCCCGGCCGTGCTCCGCGAAGGCGTCGAGGGCGGCGTGGCCGGCGATGGCCAGGGCCGCCCGGCTGGCGATGTAGGCGGCGCCGAACCGCGCCGTGGCCGGGACGAAGGTCGCAGTCGCGCCCGCCATCGTCCCGACCTGCCCGGCCAGGAGGTCGGTCACAGACGTGCTGGTGTTCGGATTGAGCAGCAGGATCCGCATGGCGCCCTCGGGTAGCGGGAGCCGGCCGGATGGCCGGGCAGAGGCCCGCACGCAGCCGGCCGGGGATGGGGAGGTCGGGGTGCCCGGCGGCGCGGGTCAGGCCGCGCCGCCGGGCCGTTCGTGTCTCCGATCCGGACCGGGGCGGGTCCAGGTCCGGACCGGGGCGGGTCCAGGTCCGGACGGCCTCAGGCAGGACGGGCCGCGCCCGCGGGGCGGCGCATGAGGGCGGTGTAGATCGCGAAGCCCAGGGCGCACCCGATGAACCACGTGAAGTTCGCCACGCCCTCCAGGCCCGGCAGGATCACGCAGAGCACGGGGATGAGGGCCGAGGGGATCATGGCGGTCACCGCGGCGCGGTTGTATCCGCCACTGTACCAGTACGTCCCGGCGGGGCTCATCGTGTAGAGGTCGTCGAGGACCACCTTCTGCTTCTTCACGAAGTAGAAGTCGGCGATCAGGATCCCGAACAGCGGGCCGATGAACGCGCCGAGGACGTCGAGCGTGTAGTGGATCACAGCGGGATTGTTGTAGAGGTTCCAGGGCGTGATGAAGATCGAGCCGACGGCCGCGATCATCCCGCCCATGCGCCACGAGATCCGCCGCGGCGACACGTTCGAGAAGTCGAACGCGGGCGAGACGAAGTTCGCGACGATGTTGATCCCGATGGTCGCGGTCATGAAGGTGAAGGCGCCGAGCACGACCGCGAAGGTGCTGTCGATGCGGCTCACCGTCTCCACCGGGTCAGTGATCAGGTGGCCGAAGACCGGAACCGTCGCCGAGGCGGTGACGACCGTCAGGAGCGAGAACCCGAGGAAGTTCACCGGGAGACCCCAGAAGTTACCCTTCCTCACCGCCTCGAAGCTCGCGCCGTAGCGCGAGAAGTCGCCGAAGTTCAGCATCGGCCCGGAGAAGTAGGAGACCACGAGGGCGACGGCGTTGATCATCACCGGCAGGGCGTCCCAGCCGGTATACTTCACGGTGCCCAGGGTCAGACCGATCTCGCCGATCCCGGCCTTGGCGACGAGGTACGCGGCGAGCGCGATCATCACCACGTAGACCGCCGGCCCCGCCCAGTCGATGAACACGCGGATCGCCTCCATGCCGCGCCAGAAGACCAGCGCCTGCAGGACCCAGAGCGTCATGAAGGCGGCCCAGCCCAGACCGGACAGGCCGGCGAAGCCGTACTGCTTGACGTCGGCGTAGACGGCGAGTTCGGGGTAGAAGCGGAGCGCCACCACCGTCAGCGCCGCCGAGGCGAGGTAGGTCTGGATGCCGTACCACGCGACCGCGATCAGCCCGCGGATGATCGCCGGGATGTTGGCGCCCTTGACCCCGAAGGAGGCGCGGCAGATCACCGGATAGGGCGTGCCGGTCTGCTGGCTCGGCTTGGCGACGAGGTTGCAGAAGATCTGGACGATCACGATGCCGACGAGCAGGGCGATCAGCACCTGCCAGCTCACGAGGCCCAGCGAGAACAGGGAGCCGGCGGTCACGTATCCGCCGACACTGTGGACGTCAGACATCCAGAAGGCGAAGATGTTGTAGGTGCCCCAGGTCTGCTTGCGCAGCGGGGCCAGATCCTTGTTCACGAGATCCGGATCGTAGCTCGGCTTGATGACGACGGCTTCCCGTTCGTCCGACACGGCCGTGCTGATGCCGGCGGCCTCAACCTGTGCGTACATGGCGTTTCTCCCTGACTGGCGCAGCCCTGTTGCCGGGCTTTTTCCGTGACGCTGACGACCCGCCGGGGCCGCCATGCAAAACCTGGAACTCTCCGTCTCCTGACTTCTGAAAACACGACCTGAATACAGATCACGACCGAGTTCGGACCTCCAAGTCCCGGTCGCGACGTCGTCTTGTCTATCCCGCGACGACCGCCGCGAGGCGGGTCCGGAGGCCGCCCGTGTCGGCCGGGGCGCCCGCGGCCTCCGCGAGGAGCCGGGCCAGGCCGGACGGGTCGTCCGCCTCCGCGGGGAGTCCGGCCGCGTGGACCCGCTCCGCCATCGCCACGCCCGCCGCGGGCGACGCGTCGGCCAGCCCGGCGCAGACCGGGCCGAAGACCGCGCCGAACAGGGCGCGGCCCATGCAGGTCGGCCGGTAGCCGCCGCGCGGCGGGTGGGCCGCGATCCAGTGACGGGCGATGTCCAGCCGCGTGGTCACCCAGGCGTCGGGGTGATCGCCCACGTAGTCGAGGAGCCGCTCCAGCGCGGCCATCCGCCCCGGACGCCCGACCAGGCGGCAGTGCAGCCCCACCGACATGATGCCGCCCCGTCCCGCCTCGCCCTCGCGGTACAGGACGTCGAACGTGTCCTTGAGGTAGCCGAAGAACTGGTCGCCGTTGTTGAAGCCCTGGGCGGTGGCGAACCGCATGTCGTTGGCGTCGAGGGTGTAGGGGACGACGAGCTGCTGACGCCCCCCGATCCGCAGCCAGTAGGGCAGGTCGTCGGCGTAGGAATCGGCGAGGTACAGGAACCCGCCCTCGGCGGCGCCGATGGCGAGCGTGTTCGCGGAGGTGCGTCCCTGGTACAGGCCGAGGGGCCTGCTGCCCGTCAGCGATGCCTGCAGCGCGACGGCGGCATCGATATCGGCGCGCTCGGCCTCCGGGCTGTGGTCGCGGTAGTCGATCCAGCGCAGGCCGTGGCTGGCGATCTCCCAGCCGGACTCGACCATCGCGGCGACGGCCTCGGGGTTGCGCTGCATCGCCGAGGCGACGCCGAAGACCGTGACCGGGAGGTTGCGGCGCGTGAACGCGCGCCAGAGGCGCCAGAAGCCGGCGCGGGCGCCGTACTCGTAGATCGACTCCATGTTGGCGTGGCGCTTCCCCGGCCAGGGCAGGGCCCCGACGATCTCGGAGAGGAAGGCCTCGGACGCCGCGTCACCGTGGAGGATGCAGTTCTCGCCGCCCTCCTCGTAGTTGATGACGCACTGGACGGCGACGCGCTTGCCCCCGGGCCAGGCCGGGTCCGGTCGATGCCGGCCGTATCCGACCATGTCGCGGGGATAGTCCTGGTCGAGGTCGAACATGGCGTGATCCCTCGTTCCGATGCGAGATAGACGCACGCCCGACCGTTGGTCCAATATCTTGTTCGGCTTGATTGATAGGTTGCACGTTTAGATGGTGCGATCATTGATCTGAGTGTCGGAGCGTCGTCGGGCGGACCGCCACCGGCCTGTCGTCGATCCGGCGCAGCCTGCCCGTGCCGGGTCGACGATCACACCCGCCGCCGCGTCGGCGGGCCGACGGTCGGGCATCCCGAGCGGGCACCGCGGACCCTAACGGGTGCGGCTGGCGGGGATCGGGCCGGCGGCGAGCATGCCCATCAGGGCGTCGAACGCCAGCGGCTTCTCGACCAGGGGTATGCCGGCGGCGCGGGCGCGGCTCCGGATGCCCGGATCGGGGTGGCCGGTGATCAGGATCACGGGCACGCCGGCAGCGAGGTCGCGCAGCCGGCCCGACACCGCGAGCCCGTCCATCCCCGGCATGACGTGGTCCAGCAGGACGAAGGTCGGGTGCGGGCCGGGGAAGGCGGCCAGCAGAGCGCGTCCGTCGGCGAAGGTCTCCACCCGGTGGCCCGCGCTCTCCAGTAGGAAGCGGGTCGAGTGCAGGATGGTCGGGTCATCGTCCACAACGTAGATGAGGCTCGACGCGGCGGGCAGCGTGGCGTTCGCCGGGAACGTGGCGTCCAGTGAGGTCATGGTGCCGAGCTTAGGGGCGGTCCGCGGCGGCCGACCTTGACCTGCCTCAAGACCGGGGCCGCGTCCGTGCTGCCGCCATTCTGAGACCGGCGACGTTCCTAACCGGTCGATCCCGCCCTGCGCGTGCCGCTCGCTGTGCGGCGATCCGACACGTCGGGCGGTGACGCTCCGGTCCGCACCGGAGGCCGTTTCCGATTGATTCAGCTCCGTCTCATCATCTTAAAGTTGAACAACCGTCTCCGCGCCCACGATATCGCGATCCGGAGACCGAATGACAGACCCCGCGACAGAAACCTCTTTGGAATAAATCTTAATCAGTTTGCGTATATTTTACGCAACCCGATCATGACTGCTCAGCCTGGCTGACGCGTTCGCAGCCCTGGGTTCCGTCGCCTGGACATCCGCCTCATGAAAATGACCATCAAACTGCGACTCGTCTCGCTGCTCGGCGGACTCGGCTTGGTGCTGCTCGCCACGGCGGCGCTCGGAAATCTCTCGCTCCACTGGAGCCATCAGAGCCTGAAGACCGTCTTCGACGATCGCGTCGTCTGTCTCCGGCAGTTCAGCATCATCCGCGACGCCTATGACGACCTGCTCGACGCCTCGCGCCAGCTGCGCGGCAAGCAGATCGCGCCGGCAGAGGCCAAGGACAAGATCGAGCGCGATCTGTCGAAGCTCCACAAGGAGTGGTCGGCCTATCTGGCGACCTACCTGACTCCGGAAGAGGACGTCCTCGCCAAGGAGCTGCAGGTGCGCGTCGATCGGAACGACGCGATCGCGGCCGAGATCCTCAAGCGCGTCGCCGCCGGCGCGGCCTCGGATTTCGAGGCCACCCACACGGACCTGCTGAAGAGCATGCAGGCCACCAACGCCACGCTGAGCAAGCTGACCGCGTTGCAGGTCCGGGAAGCCGAGGCGGAGTTCCGGCGCTCGGAGACGATTGCCGGCTGGTCGCGCCTCGCGCTCCTGGCCGCGCTCGCGCTCGCCGCGCTCAGCATCGCCTACGGCGTGTACGTGATCGTCGTACAGATCACGCGCCCGCTGGGCAGCCTCGTGGGCGTCCTGCAGCGGATGGCCAAGGGCGCGGTCGACGCCGAGATCCGCGAGGCCGCCCGCGGCGACGAGATCGGTGCCGTCGGCCAGGCCGTCGAGGGCATCAAGACCATGGTCGCCCGCAAGGCCGCCGAGGAGGCCGAGGTGAAACGCCGCGCCGACGCGGCCGCGGCTGCCGAGCGCAAGCGTACCATGATCGAGCTCGCCGACGGCTTCGAGCGCGCCGTCGGCGGCATCGTCGGCCTGGTCTCGTCCTCGGCCACCGAGCTCCAGGCCACCGCCCAGCAGATGACCGCCACCGCCCAGGAGACCGCATCCCAGTCGACCACCGTGGCCGCCGCCGCCGAGGAGGCCTCGACCAACGTCAACACGGTGGCGGCCGCGGCCGAGGAACTCGGCTCCTCCGTGCAGGAGATCGGCCGGCAGGTGACCGGCTCGGCCCACCTCGCCCAGGCCGCGGTCGGCGAGGCCGACCAGACCGCCCACCTCGTCCAGGCGCTCAGCCAGAACGCCGCGCGGATCGGCGACATGGTCGGGATGATCTCCGGCATCGCCGGCCAGACCAACCTGCTGGCGCTCAACGCCACGATCGAGGCGGCCCGCGCCGGCGCGGCCGGGCGGGGCTTCGCGGTGGTGGCCTCCGAGGTGAAGGCGCTCGCCGAGCAGACCGCCAAGGCGACCGAGGAGATCGCGCGCCAGATCGGCGAGGTCCAGGGTGTGACCGCGCAGGCGGTGACGGCGATCGGCGGGATCACGGGCCGCATCCGGGAGATCGACAGCGTGGCGACCTCGATCGCGGCGGCCGTCGAGGAGCAGGGCGCGGCGACCCAGGAGATCGTGCGCAACGTGGCGCAGGCCTCGGCGGGGACGAATGCGGTGACGGGCAACATCGCCGGCGTGGCGGAGGCGTCGGAGGAGACGGGGGCTGCGGCCTCGCAGGTCCTGTCGGCCGCCTCGGAGCTGTCGCGGCAATCCGAGCATCTCGGCGCCGAGGTCGCCCGCTTCCTCGCCACCGTGCGCGCCGCCTGAGGGTGGCCACGGCCGAGATCCGCGTCCGCCCGGTCTGACGGGAGCACGCGGATCTCGCCGACGCGCGCGTCCCGTCGGCGACGACAATCAAGAGACTCGAGTCTGCCACCCACAGCGCGCAGCAAATCCGCGGCCGCGCCAAGCTTGCCGGATCCCGACACGCGGGCAAGGCCGCGATCGACTTGAGCCAGATCAATGACCGGCCGCACGGATACCGGATGCTCGGGCCGTGAAAGATGACAGGTCGTCTGTCGCTCAGGGCTCGGGTGCCCGGACATCGGGCCGCCGATGCCGTCAGCCCGCGCGGGGAATCCGGTGAGAACGATCGAGAACCGAACGGCGGATATGGTCCCGAACGCGCTCAACATGCTCCTGGGCGTCGCGCTCCTCCTCGCACCTTGGTACTTGGATCTGGGCTACGAGACGGCCGCCGCGCGCAACGCCTTCGTGACCGGGGGCGCCATCACCGTGGTCGCACTCCTGGCCCTCGGCGTGACCTGCGCCTGGGAGGAATACCTCAACGTCGCCCTCGGGTTCTGGGCGGCCATGGCGCCCTGGGTTCTCGGCTTCGCCGACGCGACGGCACCCGTGTGGGTGCACGGCGTGACCGGGCTCGCCGTGGCCGCCCTGGCCGCGTACGCGCTGTGGCGGCTCTTCGTGTCGCCTCAGGCGCGCTCCGTCTGAGGCGCGCCCGTCGCCGCCGCGGCCGCGGGCATTCGGCCGGCACCCGCGACTACGGGATTGCCCTTAAGGGGCGCGCCTTAAGGCTCCGACCGGAATTTCTCCGCCTCCCGCCCGCTGCCAATCTCGTCCCGACCGACGCAGGCGAGGAGCGCAGCGATGAGCACCGAGTTCACGGCACGGACAGCACCGGAGGGGCCCGCAGCCCGTCCCGCTCCCGTCCCGGAGATCGAGGGGAGCACCCTGTTCGCGGGATGCCCCGACGTCGTCGGGACACCGTTCTCCTACGCCCGCGAGGAGGAGATCTACGGAGAGGGCGAGGAGGCCGAGTTCGTCTACAAGGTCCTCAGCGGCGCGGTGCGCACTCACAGGGTCCTGAGCGACGGGCGCCGCCAGATCACGGGCTTCCACCTGCCCGGCGACCTGTTCGGGCTCGGGCAGGGCGAGACCAATCGCCAGACCGCCGAGGCCCTCACCAGCACCAAGGTGCTGATCTTCAAGCGGCGACAGGTCGAGCGCGCCGCGACCGGGCGGGCCGAGGTCGCCTGCCGACTCTGGAGCATGGCCACGAGCGACCTGCGACACGCCCAGGACCTGGCGCTCCTGCTCGGACGGCGCTCGGCCCAGGAGCGGGTCGCCGCCTTCCTGCTGGAGGTCGATGACCGCCTCGGTGCGGCCGGCACCTTCGCGCTGCCGATGACCCGCCGCGACATCGCCGACTACCTCGGCCTGACCATCGAGACCGTATCGCGCACCCTCTCGCAGCTGGAGGAGGACGGGGTGTTGCGACGCGACGGCGGCCGACAGGTGTGCCTGCATCGGACCCGGCTGCGCCGGCTCGTCGAGGATTGAGACAGGTGCCGCCGGGGACGCCACCGGGAATGCCGCTGCGGGCTACCGCGTGGTTTCGCGTTGGCTTTCGGGGTGGCGCCTGCGCGCAGGACGCTGCCTCGGAGACGGTCGCGGACGGCGCCGGCGAGCGGGTGCGGGGACGAAGGGCGTCACCGCCTCTGGAAGCGCGCGATCAAGCCCGGGGCCTCCTCGCGGATCAGCCCGAGAAAATTGTCGATCACCGGGTTCCGGCGCTGATGATGCAGCGCGTAGACGTCCGCCGACAGGAACGGCGGCTTGATCGGCAGGACGACGACGTCCGGATGCCTCGGTCGGCCGACGAATTCTGGGATGATGGCGAGACCGAAGCCCGCCGCGACCAGGTTGATCAGCGACGAGGCCTCGCGGACCTGCTGCGAGATGCTCGGCGTGAACCCGCGCGCGATGCAGGCTTGGTAGATATCCGCCGCGAAGCGCGAGCTCTCGAGGCCGAGCGAGATCAGCGGCTCGCTGCGGAAGACATCGATCGCGACACTGCGACCGGCGGCGAGGGTGTGCTCGCGCGGCACGGCCACGCAGAGCCGCTCCGGCCACGCCAGGTGGGCGACGAGATCCGGATCCTCGGGGGGGCTGCGGAGGAAGCTGAGATCCGTCCGGTTCGCCTTGAGGGCCGCGATCTGGTCGGCCGGCGCCATCTCGTGGATGCGCACGTCCACCGCCCGGAAGCGCTGCTCGAAGGCCCGGATCAGGCAACCGGCCGGCCCCGCGAGGACGGAACTCGTCATGCCGATGTTGAGGATGCCGGCCGTTCCGGTGCCGATCGTCCGCGCCCGGTCGACGGCATCGGCGACCTGCGCGAGGACCGCCCGCGCGTTCCCAAGGAAATCCTCGCCCGCCGCGGTCAGGACGACGCGCCGGCTCGAGCGCTCGAACAGGTTGACGCCGATCTCCACCTCGAGATCGCGGATCTGCTGGCTCAGCGGCGGCTGCGACACGCCCAGGCTTTGGGCGGCGGCGGTGAAACTGAGATGCTCCGCCACCGCGGCGAAGTAGCGAAGATGCCGGAGTTCCATGGGCCGACCCATAGGAATTTCGAATGGATAGAAGCACGGAAGGTCTTTTGCGTCTAGACTCGCGGGGTGGACGTCCTCGACGGCCGGGATCTCGCCGGCCCGTCAGGACCGTCGACAGGGGCGTGTCGCCGAGGCGGGGCGCGGCAGGCGTCCGTCCCGCACCGCGCTCAGGTCCCGCCCGGGTGGATCCCGACGCGCTCCGCGGCGAAACGCTCGCGGAGCCAGGTCGCGGCGGGGCCGCAGGGCCGCTGCTTGTGCCAGACCAGTTCCAGGGCGATCGGCCAGTCGCCCTCATCGAACTGGAGGTCGGGCGTCACGAGGTACGGCGCCGTGAGGGACGCGGCGATGACGTGGTCGGTGACGAAGGCCCAGCCGATCCCGTGCTTCACCATCTCCAGGATGACCCAGTGGCTCTCCACCCACCACACCTCGGCGGCGACCCGCAGACGGCGCTTCTCCGCCCCGTCGCCGCGGGCGGCCACGAGGATCTGGCGGTGGCGCTTCAGCTCCTCCCACGCCACCCGCTCCTTCGCGAGCGGGTGATCGCGGCCGCAGACCAGCTTGAGCGGCACCCAGCCGATGGTCCGGAACCCGAGCTCCGTCGGGAGCTCCTCCTGGCGCCACATCACGCCCAGGTCGGCGGCGCCCGACCGGACCATGCGGCTGACATCCTCCATCAGCGGGAAGAGCAGCTCGAGCTCCACGAAGGGGAAGCGCTGGGCGAAGCTGGCGAAGAGGGCGCCGAGGGCGTGCTCGGGGTAGAGCTCGTCGATGGCGACCACCAGCCGGTTCTCGACGCCCTGCTCCAGGCTGCTCGCCACACCGATCAGGTGCTCCCGCCGGTCGAGCACCACGCGCGCCTCCAGCAGCAGCCGCTCGCCCGCCGGGGTCAGCACCGGGTTCCGGCCCGCGCGGCTGAACAGCGCCAGCCCCAGATCCGTCTCGAGGTTAGCCACCTGCGTGCTGACGGCCGACTGCGCCTTCCGCAGCACCCGCGCCGCGCCCGAGAACGACCCGGCCTCGGCCGCCGCCACGAAAGCCTGGAGCTGGTCGAGCGAGACCGCCATCTATCTGATTACCCGATACTTCCTAACTTGTGGATCGCCTTATCGCAGATAGAGAGCGGCCGACCAATCCGCCTCTCGAGAGCGAGACCATGCGCACCACCCGCGACCGCATTCGCCACGCCATCCTGTTCGAGGTGATCGGGCTGCTCCTCATCGTCCCGCTCGGGACCGCGGCCTTCGGCCTGCACGCCGCCGACATGGGCGTGATCGGAATCGGCAGCGCCCTCGTCGCGACGAGCTGGAACTACGTCTACAATCTCGGCTTCGACCGGACGATGCAGCGGCTCGCCGGGCACACGCGCAAGAGCCTCGTCCTGCGGGTCGCCCACGCGGTGCTGTTCGAGGCGGGGCTGCTCCTGATCCTGCTGCCGCCGATCGCGTGGTATCTCGGCATCGGCCTCGTGGAGGCCTTCTTCATGGATCTGGCGATCGCGGCCTTCTACGTGGCCTACGCCTTCGTGTTCAATCTCGCCTACGATCGAACCTTCC
This sequence comes from Methylobacterium sp. 285MFTsu5.1, assembly GCF_000383455.1. Taxonomy (NCBI): domain Bacteria; kingdom Pseudomonadati; phylum Pseudomonadota; class Alphaproteobacteria; order Hyphomicrobiales; family Methylobacteriaceae; genus Methylobacterium; species Methylobacterium sp. 285MFTsu5.1. Next base: position 64,807 of record NZ_KB911284.1, read on the forward strand.
CGCTCCCGAGCTGGACCGAGGCTGCCGCCGAGCCGTCCCGCTGACGCTCGCGCCAGCCGCGCGGCGAGACCGCGACGGCGGCGCGGCGGGCGTTCGAGGGTCCGCGGCGCCGCGTGAGGCGCCGGCTATCCCTCCGCGCGGACGAGATCCGTCGTCTCCGGTCCGCGCCGAACCTCCGCGCCCAAGGGACCGACGGGTGGCCGGCCCGGCGGGATCAGCGCGGCGAGCGCCTTCTGGAGAAGGTCGGGCCGGACCGGCTTGTGAATCAGAGGGACCCCGCTGTCCAAGGCCTCCCGCATGCGGACGGGCGCGGTGTCGCCGGTGATGAGGATCGCCGGGATCGGCCGTCCCCAATGCTGCCGCAGCGTCGCGATGGCTTCGGCGCCGGTCTGGCCCCTGCGCAGTCGGTAGTCGCAGATCAGTGCGTCCGGCGGCGGCCCCTGCGGCGGCCGTTCGGTGACGTCGGTCGGATCCTCGAAGGCCCAGCACAGGCAACCCCAGCCGGAGAGGAGCGCCACCATCGCGTCGCGGACGATGGCATCGTCGTCGACGATCAGGATGCGGGCGCCGACCAGGCCACCGCTCTCCGCGATGGCGGCCGCGGGCGCGTCGTCGAGCCTGGCGTCCCGCCCAGCATCGAGCGTCCGGGGGACGAGGATGCGGAAGACGCTGCCGCTCCCCACCTTCGACGAGAGGGAGAGCGGGTGATCGAGCGAGACGGCGATCCCGCGCGCGATCGCGAGTCCCAGCCCCAGACCCTTGTGACGATCGCGCTCCGGATTCCCGAGCTGGTAGAACTCCCGGAAGATGTCCTCGCGCTTGTCGACCGGGATGCCGATCCCGGTGTCGTAGACTTCGATCGACACGCCCGCGCGCCGGCGCCGGCAGCCGATGAGGACGCCGCCGCGCTCGGTGTACCGGATGGCGTTGAGGACGAGATTGCGCAGGACCAGCTCCAGCAGGGCCGGGTCCGAGACGATCGCCAGGTCCGTCTGGGGCGTCCGATAGATCAGGCGCTTGGCGTCGGCCAGCGGCGCCAGCTCGTTCTCGATCTTGTCGAGGAGCGGCTGGAGCTCGAAGGCGCGGGGCCGCGGCGTGATGACTCCGGCCTCCAGGCGCGAGAAGTCCAGAAGCGTGTTGAGCATGTCGGTCGACGCGACGTTCGCGGTCTGGGCGTTCTGCAGGATCCGCCGCTGCGGCGCGGCGAGATCCGTCTGGCTCAGCGCCTGGAGGAAGAGGCCCTGGGCGTGGACCGGCTGGCGCAGGTCGTGGCTGGCCGCCGCGAGGAACTGCGACTTCGCGGTGTTGGCGTGCTCGGCGTCGCGGCGGGCCCGGTGCGCCGCGGCGGTCTCCGCGCGCAGCTGCTCCACGAGGGCCGCGTTCTCGAAGCGGAGCTCGATCGATTCCCGCACGCGGCGGCTGGCGAGCACGACCTGACCGTACTGCCCGACCACGAACAGGATCGAGCAGATTGCCAGGGCCCGGTAGGGCGCGCCGCCGAGCGACCAGAGGGTTCCCGCGGCCAGGACGGCGACGGGCACGACGAGGGCGAGGTAGAGGTGCCGCCGCGGCGCCAGGAGCGAGACGCCGTTGCTGCAGGTCGCGCCCAGCAGCGACATGGTCAGGATGCTCACCGCCGGGACCTGGAGCGGCAGCGCGATCCAGATCAGCGATCCCAGGATCGCGCCCTCGACGATCTTGCTCAGGAAGATGACCCGCTCGACCCGGCGGGCGCGGTCGGGCTCGCCGATCGCGGCGCGGACCCGACGCGCGTAGGCGGCCGCCCCGAACCGCTCGACGAGGAACGCGCCGTACCAGCTCAGCAGGACGGCGTGGGGCACCAGCGTCCACAGCACGGCCAGCATGAGCGTCGAGACGAGGAAACCGACGGCGACCGACTGCGTGACGCCGTCCAGGACGAGGCGCAACTGCTCGGCCGCGATCCGCTCCTCCTGCGACGGGCTCATCGGATCAGGCCGAACTGCTGCGCCTTGAACACCGCCTCGGCGCGCCGGGTCACCCCCAGGACCGACAGCAGACCCTGCACGTGGCCGCGGACCGTGTGTTCCGACAGACCGAGATTGCGTCCGATCATCTTGTTGGACAATCCGCGCCCGACGAGGGTCAGCACCTCGGCCTGCCGCGGCGTGAGCGTCGGGCAGAGGGCGCCCCCGACCTGCGGGACCGCGGACGACCGGGCGAGCATCTCGCGCAGGACCGTCATCATCCGCTCGGGGCGGTCGGTCTTGGACAGGAACGCGCAGGCGCCCTGCGCCAGAGCCGTGCTGACGGTATCGGGCAGATCCAGGCCGGACACGACGACGATCCGGGCGGCCGGCCAGCGTTGCTGGAGCAGGCCCATCCCCTCGAGCCCGCCGATGCCCGGCAACTGGATGTCGAGGAGGACGATCGTCGGGACGACGGCCACGATGGCGAGCGCCTCGTGCAGCGATGGGCTGTCGAGAACCGGGATCTCATCGAACGCCGTCGACAGCATCGAGACGATGCCGGACCGGAACAGCGCGTGGTCATCGATGATGAGGATTGCTTCCTGCGCCATGCGGATCCTGTCTAGAGCAACCGCACAGGCGCCGTCACGGGTCATGGACCAGTCCATGTGGACTGGTCCACGAAGCCATTCCGATCGGCTAAGCCACGGGTCGAGGAATTCGATCGCGCGCGCCCGGACATGCAGTTGGAGACCACGCGGACGGGATCGGATGCTGGGCGAGGGCGCCCGCCAGCCCGCGCGGCCCGCGCTTCACACCGCTGCCGTCGCGGCGACGGTCCGGTGATCGCGGGCGGTGACGTCCGTCGGACCGCGCGCGCGGCCCTCCCAAGTCGATTCGAGGGAATTCCATGGTTCATCGCCGTCAGAGACGAGGCATCGGCCGGACCGCGTCCGATCCGACGTTCGACGCGAAGGGTCCCCTGATCGTGCGGTGGATCGGTGCCGCGGCCCGCAAGCGCGGCCGGGCGGCCGACCGGGAAGCTCCGCCCGCTCCGGCCCCGGACAACGTGACGAGGCTGTCCTGGGCCGACACCTTCGGACGGGCGATCAGCGCCGATCCGCAGCGGCCGGAGGGACCCGCGACCGTCCTCGCGATGCGTCCCCGCGCGAGCAGGCGCGCGTGCGGGCCGATCGTCCGCACGAGACAGGCGGTGAGCGCCGCGATCCCGACCTCGCTGCCGTAGAGCGAGACGGATCGGCCGATCTCGGTCGCTCTACCGTCGGATCTCCGGGCCGGCCGGGAATCCGCGGCCGCCCGGCGGCGCGGTGTCCGGCGCGAGAAGGCCGGATCCGGTCCTGAGCCAGAGCCCGTCCGGCGCCGCCTCGACCGCGGACAGGCGCAGGGCCCGGAACGACCAGCCCGGCGAGACGGCACCGTCCCGGAGGTCGAACGAGGCCTGGTGCCGGGGGCAGTGCAGCCGGCTCGCGACGCAGCGGCCGAGGGCGAGGTCGGCCCCCTCGTGCGGGCAGGCGCGCTCGGCGGCCACGATCCGCGCGCCGTCCCGGACGAGGAGCAGGCGGCGGCCGCCCGCGGTGACGGGGAGCAGGTCCCGGTCGCCGAGAAGGTCGACCGGGCCGAGGCGGATCCGCCCCGGCAGATCCCGCTCAGCCACCGAGATAGGCGTCCCGAACGTGGGGATCGGCGATGAGGTCCTGCCCGCGCCCCTCGAGGACGATGCGGCCAGTCTCGAGGAGGTAGGCGTAGTCGCAGAGTTCGAGGGCCGCGAAGGCGTTCTGCTCGACGAGGAGCACGGTCGTGCCGGCGTCGCGGATCGCGCCGATCACCGCGAACATCCGCTCGACGATGTTGGGGGCGAGCCCTAGGGACGGCTCGTCGAACAGCACGAGCTTCGGGCGCCCCATCAGCGCGCGGCCGATCGCCAGCATCTGCTGCTCGCCGCCCGACAGCGTGCCGGCCGCCTGGTCGCGGCGCTCCGCGAGGCGCGGGAACTCCCCGTAGATGCGCGCCAGGTCCGCCGCGACCGCCGCCCGGTCGCGGCGCAGGTAGGCGCCCATGGCGAGGTTCTCGGCGACCGTCATCTGCGGGAAGACGCGCCGGCCCTCCGGGCAATGGGCGATACCCGCCGCCAAAATCCGGCGGGGCTCCGCCCCCGCGATGTCCCGGCCGGCGAACCGGATCGCGCCGGAGCGCGGCGGGACGAGGCCGGAGATCGCCCGGAGCGTCGTGGACTTGCCGGCGCCGTTGGCGCCGACGAGGGCGACGAGCTGGCCCTCACGCACGTCGATCGTGAGCCCCTTCAGCGCCGTGACGTGGCCGTAGCCGCAGACGAGGTCGCGGATCTCAAGCATGGACCGCCTCCTGCACGGCAGCCGCGGCGGCCTGCCGGGCGGCGCTGCCCTGGCCGAGATAGGCCTCGATCACCGCCGGGTCGCTGCGGATCCGGTCCGGCGGCCCCTCGGCGATCAGGCGCCCGTAGTTGAGGACGACGATGCGGTCGGAGACCTCCATCACCATCGGCATGTCGTGCTCGACGAGCAGGATGGTGACGCCGCGCTCCCGGATCTGCCGGATCAGGCGCACGAAGACCCGCGTCTCGGAAGCGTTCATCCCCGAGACCGGCTCGTCGAGGAGCAGCATGGCGGGCTCGGTGGCGAGCGCCAGCGCCACGCCGACGAGGCGCTGCTCCCCGTAGGCGAGGGCGCCGGCCTTATCCTGCGCCCGTCCGGCGAGCCCGACCCAGTCGAGGAGCGCCGCGGCCCGGGCGCGCAGCTGCCTCTCGCCGGCCCCCGCGCGGCCGAGGAGCGCGTCCAGAACGGGCGCGCGGCCAGCCGCGGCGCCCATCTGGTGCAGGCCGATCATCACGTTGTCGAACACCGTGTCGTCCGGGAAGACGCTGGTGCGCTGGAAGGTGCGGGCGAGGCCGAGCCGCGTGATCGCGTGCGGCGGCAGGCCCTTCAGGGACGTGCCGCGGAAGCGGACCGCGCCCTGGCTGGGCTTGAGGAAACCCGTCATCACGTTGAAGGCCGTCGTCTTGCCGGCCCCGTTCGGGCCGATCAGGCTGACGATCTCGCCCGCGTGGACGTCGAAATGCAGGTCCGCGATGGCGACGAGGCCCCCGAAGCGGACGCCGACATGCTCGACGGAGAGGATCGCGCTCATCGCTGCACCGCCGGGTTGGCCTCAAGGACGGGCGCGGCCGGGGCCGGCCGGCGGCCCAGCAGCGCCGCCAATCCCGGCACGATGCCCCGCGGCATCACGAACAGGATCACGATCAGCACGAGGCCGTAGACGATCCACTGCGCCTCCGGCGCCATGACCGGGCGGAGCGCCACCGGCAGCAGGCCGAAGATCAGGCCGCCGACGACCGGGCCCAGCAGGGTGCCCTTGCCGCCCGCCACCACCATGATGACCATGGTGACCGTGGTGGCGAACAGGAACACGTCGGGATCGATGATCCGCAGGTAATGAGCGTAGAGGCTGCCGGCCGCGCCGGCCATGGCGGCCGAGATCACCGCCGCCACCGTCAGCGTGCGCGTGGCGTTGATGCCGACCGAGAGCGCCAGCGGCTCGTTCTCCTTGAGGCCCCGCATCGCCCGGCCGAAGCGCCCGCCGACCAAGCGGGCGATCACGGCGTAGCAGAGCGTCCCCACGGCCAGCACGAGGTAGTAGTTCTGGAGCTTGGTCTTGAGGGTCCACATCCCGAGGCCCGGCAGGCCGAGGGTGATGGCCGGGATGTTGGTGAGCGCCAGCGGCCCTTGCGTCAGCTCCACCCAGTTGAGCGCCACGAGCCGCACGACCTCGGCGAACGAGATCGTCACGATCACGAAGTAGGCGCCCCGCACCCGGAAGGAGAGCCGCCCGATCAGGTAGCCGCAAGCGCCCGCCGCCGCCGTCGCCAGCAGGAGGCCGACCACCGCCGGCCAGGGCTCGTGGACCGCACGGATGCCGAAGCCGAGATCCACGTCGAAGCCGAGGCTGGTCAGCGCGCTGACATAGGCGCCGATCCCGAAGAACGCGATGTGGCCGAGGCTGAGCTGCCCGGTGAAGCCGAGGAGCAGGTTCAGGCTCATGGCGCCGATCGTCAGGATGCCGGTCACGATCAGGGCGTTGAGGAGGTAGGGGTTGGCGCCGAGCCCCAGGGGCAGGGCGACGAGGCCGGCGAGCAGGGCGAGGGGGAGGAGCCGGTTCATCCGACGCGCTCCGCCTTGGCGAACAACCCGGTCGGCCTGCAGAGCAGGACCGCGATGATGATCAGGAAGCCCATCGCGTCCCGGTAGCCGGAGGAGACGTAGCCGGCGCCCAGTTCCTCGGCGAGCGCCAGGATGAAGCCGCCGATCGCCGCGCCGGTGACGTTGCCGAGCCCGCCCAGGATGACGATGGCGAAGGCCTTGAGCTCGGCGAGGCCGCCCATCTGCGGGAACACCACGTAGACGGGACCGAGGAGCGCGCCGGCGGCCGCGGCGAGCGACGAGCCGAGGGCGAAGGTCGCGGTGTAGATCCGGCGGACGTCGACGCCCATCAGCGCCGCCGTGTCGGAATCCTGGAAGGCGGCGCGCATGGCGAGACCGAGCTTGGTCCGATTGATCAGCGCGTAGGTGAGGGCGATCAGCGTCAGCGCCGCCCCGAGCACGAACAGCCGCAGCCACGACACCGAGACCGGGCCGACCTGGAGCGGCGCCTCGGGAAAGGGCGCGGGGATCGCCTTGGCGACGCCGCCGAAGGTCCAGAGCGTGCCCGATTGCAGGACGATGCCGGCGCCGATCATCACCAGCATGGTGGTGTCGATGTCCGAGCCTCGGAACGGGCGCAGCAGCAGCAACTCGATCGCGGCCCCGAGCAGGAGCCCGCCGAGGATCGCCACAGGAAGCGCCAGGAAGAAGTTCAGTCCCAGCGCGGCGACCGCGAGGTACATGACGTAGGCGCCGACCGTGTAGAGCGCGCCGTGGGTGAAGTTCACGACGTTCATGATCCCGAAGATCAGCGTCAGGCCGATCCCCAGCAGCGCGTAGGTGCCGCCGAGGATGAGGGCGTTGACGAGGTGCTGGATCAGTTCGTTCACGGGCGGCCTCCGAGGGTGCGCCCCGGCCCGGAGGCCGGCGGACGGGCGAGGGGGCCGGCATCAGAGCGCCGGCCCAGGGGCGCTCACAGCGCCGGCACGATCACCGTCCCGTTCTTGATCTCGATGAGGTAGACGTCGGGCTTGCTCTGGCCGCTCTCCTTCCCGGCGGGGCCGGCCTTGGCGAAGCGGATCGGCCCGTTGAGCCCGACGAAGTCGACCGACCAGAAGGCCTTGGTGATCGCGGACGGATCGGCCGAACCCGCCTTCTCGATGGCGTGGGCGATCGCGCGGATGCCGTCGTAGCCGCGGAAGCTCTCGGTGACGCCGGCGAAGTCGAAGCCGCGCGTCTTCCACGCGGCGATGAAGGCCTCGGTAGCCTTCGGGTCCGGCGTCTTGTCGGGCGACCAGGGCAGGAAGGTCGTCAGGTGCATCGTGCCGTCGGCGGCCGCGCCGGCCTGGGCGATGATCTGGTCCGGGTTCTGGGATCCGCCGGTGGTGATGACCCGCTTCTTCAGGCCGAGCGCCGCCATCTGCTTGAACAGCAGCACGAGCTGATCGACCGAGCTCGTGATCATGATCGTGTCGGAATCCGACGCCTTCAGCTTGGCGAGCTGGGCGCTCATGTCCTGCGCGCCCTGGTCCATGGTCTCGACGAGGCCGACCGTCACGCCCTTGTCCTTGAGCATCTTGCCGAAATCGGTCGCGGCGCCGCGGCCGAAATCGTTGTTGAGGACAAGGAAGTCGACCTTCTTCAGCCCGAGGCGGCCGACCATGGGCGCGAAGGTCTCGGCCTCGAGCGACGAGGGCGGCGAGATCCGGAACACGTAGGGGTTGCCGGAGGTCGTGATCTTGCCGGACGAGGAGGTCTCGACCAGCATCGGCGTCTCGTAATCCGCGAGCTTGGGCATCACAGCCAGCGTCAGGCTGGAGCCCCAGGCGCCCATCATCACCGGGGTCTTATCGCTGGTGATCAGCTTCTCGGCGACCGCGGCGGCCTCGGTCGGGTTGCTCTTGTTGTCCTCGATCACGAGTTCGAGCTTCTTCCCGAGGACGCCGCCCTTGGCGTTGATCTCGTCGGCGGCGATCTTGGCGCCGTTGACCACGTAGGTGCCCGAGGCCGCGAACGGCCCGGTCAGCGGCTCGTTGACGCCGATGCGGATCGCCTCCGCCCGTGCGCCGGTGGCCGTCAGCGCCAGCAGGATCGCGGTCGTGAGGGTGAACCTGCCTAGCATTCGCGTGTCTCCGGTGCGTTGGGGCGGGATGGGATCAGGCGCGGCCGAACCACGCGGCGAGGCGCGCGCGGGCGAGGCCGAGGAGCAGGCGGAGCGGGTTGAGGCCGACGGGCACCGGCGCTGCGACACCCGAGAGCCGGGCATCGAGGTTGCGGGTGAACTCCGCGGCGATGCGGCCGGCGAGGTCGCGCACGAGGCCGGGCCGGCCGAACTGCGCGAGCGGCCCGGTCAGGGTGTAGCCGACGTCGAGTTCGACCCGGGCGGTGCCGGGCGTCGGCCCAGCCTCGACCCGGTAGCGGATCCGGCCCTCGGTCGCCGAGCGGCCGCCCGCGTCGGTGCCGGCCCCGTGGACCGCGCCGGTCCGGGCGGCCTCGTCCCGCGCGAGGCGGGCGCGGCCGCGGAACGTCGCGGCGATCGGCCCGATCCGCACCTGCAGGCCGCCCTCGACCGTGTCGGGGGCGGGCCGCGCCGTGAGCACCGCGCCCGGCAGGCAGGCGGCGACCGCCGCGATGTCGCCCAGCAGGGCGAAGACGGCCTCCGGCGGGTGGAGGAGGTCGAGCACCTGCGTGAAGCCGTGGGCCGGGGTGAACGCGTCGGACAGGTCCGCGACGGCCGCGGGCGCCGCCGGGGCGATCCGATCCGCCGGCGGTTCCAGGGGCGCGAAAGCCGCGTCGCCGATCCGGGCGCCGACCGGGCCGAGCGGCCGCGCCGCACCGGTCTCCGGGGGGATGCCGCGCCCGCGCCTTTCCGCGATCACCGCCATCACGGCCCGGACGATGCCGGCATAGCCGGTGCAGCGGCACAGGTTGCCCGACAGGCCGACGCGGATCCGCCGCTCGTCGGCCTCGGGCAGCCGCAAGACCAAATCGCGGGCGGCCACCAGCATCCCGGGCGTGCAGTAGCCGCACTGGAGCGCGTGCTCGCGGTTGAAGGCGGCCCGCAGTTCGCCCGCGATCGCGTCCGCGTCGAGGCCCTCGATCGTCGTGACCGCGGCGCCCGCGCAGGCCCCCGCGTAGGTGAGGCAGGCGCGGGCCGGCTCGCCGTCGAGCAGGACCGTGCAGGCGCCGCAGACGCCGTGCTCGCAGCCCAGATGCGTGCCGGTGAGGTCGAGCCCGTCGCGCAGCACGTCGCCGAGGTGGCTGCGCGGCTCGGCCGCGACCCGCACGGCCCGGCCGTTCACCGTCAGCGCCAGGGCCATGCGCGACGTCCCGGGTTCGGCCAGCGCGGCGCTCATGCGGCCTCCGGAAGGGTGTTGGCGCGGGGATCGGGCGCGGCCGCCGCGGCCACCGCGCGGCTCAGGACGGTGACGTGGATGTGCCGCTCGACCGCATCGGCCATGCCAGCCTCCCGCAGGGCTTGGTCGGCGGCCCGGGGGTCGAAGCGCGCGGCGAAGTCGGCGCCGATGCGGCCGCCGAAGAGCGGGCGGGCATCGGCCAGGAGCACGGGCGGCCCCTCGACCGCGCCGATCACGGCCCGGCCCCGGCCCGCGCCGGGCTCGAGGCGCACGGCCCCGATGGCGTGGGCGAACTCGCCGATCTTCGCGCAGTGCTTGACGTAGCCCCAGGCCGCGCCCGCCGGCAGCGCCGGGACGCGCACCGCGACCAGGATCTCGTCCGCGCCGAGCGCCACTTCGAGGGCGCCGTTCACGAAATGCTCCACCGGCAGGGTGCGGCGGCCGCTCCGCCCGGCGATCTCGACCTCGGCGCCGAGGGCGGTCAGGGCGCTCACCCAGTCGGCGGCCGGGTCGGCGTGGACGAGGCTGCCGCCGATCGTGCCGCGGTTGCGGACCGGCCGGTAGGCGATCGCGGCGGCGACCCGCCGCAGCGCGCCGCCGGTGAGGTCCGGGACGCGCCCGTCCTCGATGTCGGCATGGGTCACGCAGGCCCCGAGGACGAGCGTGTCGCCCTCGACCCGCGCGTCCCGGAGTTCGGGCACGCCGGTGATGTCGAGGATGAGGGCGGGCTCGACGAGGCGCAGGTTCAGCATCGGCCCGAGGGACTGGCCCCCCGCGATCAGCTTCACGCCCGCGGGGGCCTCGGCGAGGCGCGCCAGCAGCGCGGGCAGGCTGTCGGGGCGCTCCCAGGCGAAGGCGGCGGGCTTCATGCGGCCTCCCGCGCGGTCTCGGCGGGCGCGCGGGTGGCGAGCACCGCCTCCACGATCCGTCGGGGGGTGAGGGGCGAATGCAGCAGCTCGACGCCGAGCGGCGCGAGGGCGTCGTTCACGGCGTTGGCGAGCGCCGCCGGCGGCGCGATGGCGCCGCCCTCGCCGATGCCCTTCTGGCCGAAGCGCGTGTAGGGCGAGGGCGTCTCCATGTGTTCGATGCGCGCCATCGGCACGTCGGGGGCGCCCGGCAGGAGGTAGTCGGCCAACGTCGAGGCCAGCGGCTGGCCGCGGGCGTCGAAGCGCATCTCCTCGAACAGGGCCGTGCCGATCCCCTGCGCGAGGCCGCCGTAGATCTGGCCGTCGACCACGAGGGGGTTCACCAGCGTGCCGCCGTCCTCGACGATGACGTAGTCGAGGATCTCCACCGCCCCGAGATCGGGATCGACCGCCACCACGGCCGCGTGCGCCGCGTACGAGAAGGTGCCGGAATCGCGCACCGGCTTGTAGCCGGCAGTGACTTCGAGCCCGCCGGGATCGGTGTCGGGCGCGAGGTCCTGCGGGCGGCGGTACCAGGTGCGGGCGATCGCCTCGAGCGGGACATCGCCCGTGGGGCCGACGACGTGGCCACCTTCGAACCGGCATTCCTCGGGCCGCGCCTGGAGCAGGTGGGCGCCGATCCGCACGGCCCGGGCCCGCAGTTCCTCGCAGGCCGCCGCCACCGCGCCGCCCGCCATCACCATCACGCGGGAGCCCCAGGAGCCGGTGGAGTAGGGGGTCATGGCGGTGTCGCCGTGGACGAGGCGGGTGCGCGCCACCGGGACGCCCAGGATCTCGTGGGCGACCTGGGCCAGCGTCGTCTCCAGGCCCTGGCCGTGGGAATGGGCGCCGATTCGCAATTCCAGGCCGCCGTCCGGGGTGAGGCGGGCGCTCGCCTGCTCGTGGCCGGGGACCATCGGGATGCCCCAGCCGGAATAGACCGAGGTGCCGTGCGCGGCCTGCTCGCAGTAGATCGCGAGGCCGAGGCCGATCCGGCGCCCGTCCGCCTCGCCCTCACGCTGGCGGGCGCGGACCGCCGCCACGTCGACGGCCTTCAGCGCCCGGGCGAGCGCCTCCGGGTAGTCGCCGCTGTCGAAGTGCTTCTTCGTGATGTTCTCGAACGGCATCTGCCCGGGCCGCACGAGGTTCTTCTCGCGCACGGTCTCGGGCGCGACCCCCGCCGCGCGGGCGACGGCGTCGAGCACCAGTTCCAAGGCGAAGCAGACGCCGGTGCGCGCGACGCCCCGGTAGGGCAGGATCGGGCACTTGTTGGTCGCCACCGACCACGTGCGGCAGCGATAGGCCGGGAAGTCGTAGGGGCCGGGGAGGATGCTGGCGACCTGCGCGGCCTCCAGGCAGGCCGAGAACGGGTAGGCCGAGTAGGCGCCGGAATCGACGGTGGCCTCGCAGTCGATGCCGCGCAGCGTCCCGTCCCGCTCCGCGTAGGCCGTGATGCGGTAATGGTGCTCGCGGCAATTGGCGTTGGCGGTCAGGTGCTCGCGCCGGTCCTCCAGCCAGCGGACCGGGTGGCCGCAGCGGAGCGCGAGCCACGCCAGCGCCACGTCCTCGGCAAGCAGGATCGCCTTGTAGCCGAACCCGCCGCCGACATCCGGCGACACGATGCGGATGCGCCCCTGCTCGATCCCGAGGCACTCCGAGAGGCCGTTGCGCACGATGTGCGGCATCTGGCTCGCGGTGTGGACCACGAGCTGGTCGAGGCGGTGATCGAGCTGCACCACGGTGCCGCGGCCCTCGATCGGCGCCATGCACTGGCGCCCCGTCGAGATGGTACGGCTGACCTTGACCGGCGCGTCGAGGGCGCCCTCGATGCCGACGTCGACCAGGGTCTCCAGGAAGACGTTGTCGCCCCAGTGCTCGTGGACGAGGGCGGAGCCCGGCTCGCGCGCGGCCAGCATGTCGTGGACGGCCGGCAGCTCCTCCAGGTCGAGGACGACGGCGGCGGCGATGTCCTCGGCCTCCGCGCGGGTCGGGGCGACGCACATCGCCACCAATTCGCCGACCTGCCGGACCTTGCCGGTGGCGAGCACCGGCTGCTCGGACACCTTGAAGCCGGGCAGCCCCGAGACCGCCCGGATCGGCAGCACGCCGTCGAGGTCGGCGGCGGTGAAGACGCGGTCGCGGTAGGCCTCCGGCACGTGGATGGCGCGGATCCGGGCATGGGCGAGCGGGCTGCGCACGAAGGCGACGTCCTGCATCCCCGGCAGCCGGAGGTCGCCGACATACTGGCCGCGCCCGCGCATCAGGCGCTCGTCCTCCTTGCGGGGCAGCGGAGCCCCGACGCCCTCGCGGCTCATCGGGCGCCTCCGAGAACATCCTGGGCGGCGCGGACCAGCAGGCCGTCGGGCCGGCGGAATTCATTGAGGATCGAGAAGTGGTCGGCGCCCGGAACCGGCAGCAGGGCGCCCGGCGCGTGGGCGGCGCCGCGCAGAGCGTGGAGGTTGCGCGCGTCGCGGACGAGGGCGGGCAGCTCCCGGCTGCCGTAGGCGATCGTCATGCGCTTGGGCACGACGGGCAGGCGCAGGGGCGACAGCGTCCCGATCTCGTCCTCGGTCAGCCCGAGCTTCTCGTTCAGGTAGGTCTCGCGGATCGGCGCGAGGTCGTAGACGCCGGAGATCGCCAAACCCGCGGACACGGCGGGATGCCCGAGATGGAGCGCGGCGAGCTGCGCCCCCGCGGACCAGCCGGCGAGGACGATCGGGCCTCCGATCCCGCGCGCCGTCCCGTGCGCGGCGAGCCAGTCGAGGGCGGCCCCGATCTCGGCGACGATCCCGGTGAGGCTCGCCTCGGGTGCCAGGGTGTAGCCCGGCATCGCCACCGACCAGCCGGCGGCGTTCAGCCCTTCCGCGAAGCAGGCGAAATCGGCCCGGGCGTTGCGCTGCCAGTAGCCGCCGTGGACGAAGACGAGGCAGGGCGCCCCCGTCTCCGACGCCGGGTAGAGGTCGAAGCCGGTGCGTGCGCCGGCGGCGTAGGGGATGTCGAGCCCGGCCGGGTGCGCCGCGCGGTAGGCCGCGGAGGCCGCGTTGCGGGCCGCGACCTGCGCGGCGCTGTCGGGCACGCCCGCGTTGTTGTCGTAGGAGGCGCCCCGGGCCGCGAAGTCCAGGCTGTCCCAGCGGCGGCGCGGGTCCGGCGGGGTCGGGTCGTCGAGGACGAAGGCGGTCACCGGCGCCACCTCAGGCCGCGATCGCCTGGGGCAGGATCGGCGAGTCGGCCTCGAAGCGCTTCCCCGCGCGCAGGCAGAAGGCCGGGCGCAGCAGACGGTCGGCGATCACCCGCGTGTCCTCGTTGTCGCGCAGCAGGAAGCGGCCGCGATCGTCGTGCAGCACCGAGACGTCGGCCGCGTAGCCGACCTTGAGGGCGCCGATCCGGTCGCCCATGCGCAGCATCTCGGCCGGGTGCGACGTCACCATCGGCACCACCTCCTCCAGCGGGATGCCGAGCGCCATCATCGAGCTCATCGCCTGGGTCAGGCTGAACCGGGCCTGGCCGAGGAAGGGATGGTTCTCGTCGTCGTGGTGCTCGTCCGGGGTGCCGGCGGGCTTCGTCACCTCGGGCACCTCGGTGTTGTAGCCGTGCATGTCGGCGCCGAGCGTGTAGGGGATCACGCCGGCCGGCAGGGACGCGCGGGCCACGCGGTAGGAGAAGTGGCTGCCGTGGCCGACATCGACCTTCAGCCCGGCCTCCATGGCCCGGCGGATGATGTGGTGGACCTCGCCCTGCTCGTTGATGAAGCCGCCCGGGTGGCGGGTGAAGGGATGGGCCAGCACGTCGCCGGGCCGCAGCAGCGGGATCACCCGCTCGACGATGGTGTCGGCATCCTCGCCGTTGGCGCCCGATTCCGGCAGGCCCCAGAGCTGGCCGAAATGCACGTAGAGCGGCAGGTCGGCGCGCCGGCTGATCTCGGCCGCCATCTCCATCACCTTGATGCCCCAGCGGGCGAAGCCGCCGATCTCGGCATGGCCTTTGATGCCGCGCACGAGGTCGCGGTTCTCGGTGGCCGACTTCACGGTCGCGTCGATGTCGACGCCGTCCGGGCTGTAGAGGTTCGGGTAGAAATGCCCTTCCAGGCCGCCGACGAGGTAGGCCGACAGGAAGGCGAGGACCTGCGTCTCCGAGCGCTCGGCGATGAAGTGGCGGAAGCCCGGCAGGGTCATGCAGGACGGCCCGCCCTGGTCCACCACCGTGGTCACGCCCGAGCGCACGCCGACCATGTCGGGGTTCAGGCCGAACCGGCCGGTGACGTACTGGTAGACGTGGGCGTGGGTGTCGATCATGCCGGGCAGGACGAGCTTGCCCGAGACGTCGACCACCTCGGCGGCGGCCGAGGGCAAAATCGTCTCCGCCACGGCGGCGATGCGCCCGTCCCGCACCGCCACGTCGCGGATGCCGTCGATGCCTGAGGCAGGGCAGATGACCCGCCCGCCCCGCAGAACCAGATCATAGCGGCGATTGTCCATGTCGACCTCGTGGTCCCGGCCGGCGCACGCCGGCCTCGCCCTTGCCAAAAGCGAAGCATGCTTCGTATTCCGGCGTTGCACACCGCGTGCCAAGGCTGGAACCGTTCTGTGGAGGCGGACGATGGATGAGGTCCCGGACGCCGGGTTCGCTGCGGGGTCGGCAGAGGCGGGGGTCGCCGCGGGGGCGGCGAGCGCGGCAACGGACGCGAAGGCGCGGCACTGGCCACTAGCCGAGCGCCCGGGCTTCCTCGCCCGCCGCATGCACCAGATCCACGTCAGCCTCTTCGCCGAACGCTGTGCCGCGTTTCGCGTCACCCCGCTCCAGTACAGCCTGCTCTCGCTGCTGCGCGATCTGGGGGAGGCCGATCAGACGACGCTCGCGAGCTCGGTCGCCCTTGACCGGACGACGACGACCGGCGCCCTGAAGCGCCTCGCGGCCCGCGGTCTGGTGAGCCGCACGACCTCGCCCCTCGACCGCCGCGCGCAGGTCTGCCGGCTGACGGACGAAGGCGCCGCGCTCCACGGCGCGATGGAGCCGGCGGCGCGGGCCGCGCACGCCCTCACCGTCGAGGCCCTCACGCCGGCGGAGCAGGACACCCTGACCCGGCTCCTGCGCCGCGTCATCGCGGGGCACGAGCATCGGCGCGGCCAGCCCGACATCCTGTAGGGCGTCGCCGACGCGGCCCGCAGCAGGCCCCACTGCTCAAAGAAAATACAGATCGTTCTGCCTTGGAGTGCCGCGAAAAGCTCTTTCTTCCAACATCTTCGCGAAAATTGGACGCGCATTCCATTTACAGAACGCGGAGACGTTGCGCATAAATACGGCATGGAATGCCCACAGCGCGCGCTGAGCTGATCACGCGTCGCATCTGAGCTTCCCACCGCGCGACGAATGCCGGCACCCGACCATCGTTCCGCCTGCCGATGCGCGCCGCGCGCAGGCGGGCCGGCGCGGGGTTGGCACATGTCCTGCGTGTGGTGGGCAGCTCACAGCATGCTGTGGGAGCCTCAATGCCCGAACAGCGAGGTGCGATGACGACCCGCGATGACAGGTCCCGGCCCGCTCGCCCGACCACGACGGTGCTCGCCGTCCCCGACGCCACGCGCAAGGGCAACCAGGCCTACGACCTGATGCGCCGCGAGATCGTCGCCTGCCGCCTCCTGCCCGGCACGCGCTTCACCGAGGCCGAGGTGATGGAGCGGTTCGAGATCGGCAAGGCGAGCTGCCGGATCGCGCTCCAGCGCCTGGCCCAGGAAGGCTTCGTCAGCTCGATGCCGCGGCACGGCTACCGGGTCAGCCCGGTGACCGTGAAGGATGTCGACGAGGTCTTCGCCCTCCGGATGGAGCTTGAGCCCCTCGCGGCGCGGGGCGCCGCCGGCCGCGTGAACCGGGCGCATCTGGAGCGCCTGGAGCAGGCCTGCCGCCGCAAGATCACGGTGGAGATGGGCAACCAGATCGACTTTTTCCTGGAGGCCAACCGGGGCTTCCACCTCGCGATCGCCGCGGCTTCGGGGAACGGGCGCCTGTACCGGACGCTGTCGGGCCTCCTCGACGAGATGACCCGCCTCGTCGCCCTCGGCTTCGGCGTGCAGGGGGTGCGGCCGAACATCGAGAACGACCACACCGCGATGATCGAGCACCTCGTGGCGGGCGACGCCGACAGCGCCGCCCTGGTGGCCCGCCGCCACGTCGAGACGTTCCGCGACATGACCCTGGAGAAGGTCATCGCCAGCCTGCGCGACACCGCGGTGGTGGCGCCGGTGCGGCCGGCCCGGGTCGACGGGGGCGAGCCGTGAACGCCGTCGAGCTCGACCACGTCAGCAAGTGGTTCGACCGGCGCGAGGGCGGGCCGCTCCACGTCCTCGACACCGTCGACATCGCGATCCCGCAGCACGCGATCGTCGCGATCCTGGGCGCGTCGGGCTGCGGAAAGAGCACCCTCCTCAACATGATCGCCGGGCTGGTCGAGCCCGATCAGGGCGCCGTCCTCCTGAACGGCATCCCGTCGCACGCCTTCCGCGACTGGCGGGCCATGACCTACATGTTCCAGGAGGACCGGCTGCTGCCCTGGCGCACGGCCGCCCAGAACGTCGCCTTCGGCCTCGAGGCCGGACGCATGGGCCGGGCGGAGCGGGCGCGGCGGGTCGACGAGACCCTGCGGCTCGTCGGGCTGGAGGCCTTCCGCGACGCCTACCCGCACGAATTGTCGGGGGGCATGCGCAGCCGGGTGGCGCTCGCGCGCAGCCTCGTGACCGAGCCCAAGATCCTGCTCCTCGACGAGCCGTTCTCGAAGCTCGATCCCGAGATCCGCGCGCAGATGCACGCGGAGCTGCTGCGCATCGCCGGTCTGCGGGCGATGACCCTGGTCTTCGTCACGCACGACGTCGAGGAGGCGGTGGTGCTGGCGAGCCGGGTGGTCGTCCTGCACCCGCGGCCGGGCCGGATCGGCACCGTCCGGGCCATCGATCTGCCGTACCCCCGCGACCCGCTCTCGACGGAGGTCGCCGAGGAGGTCCGGCGCCTGCGCATCAGCCTCTCCGCCGCGAGCGCGCGATGCTCGTGAAGACCCCGCCGCGCCTGATCCGGCGGACGCGGACGTCCGGCGCCGGACGCCGGGCGGGCGTGCTGCTCCAGCGGCTCGCCCTGCTCGCCCTGGCGCTGGCCGCGTGGCAGCTCGGATCGCTGCACGCGCCGAGCTTCGTCCTGCCGAGCCCCGCGCGGGTCTGGCACACGTGGCTCGGCCTCGTCGCCACGCCGAGCTTCGCCGCCGATCTCGGCATCACGCTGGGCCGGATCGGCGCCGGCCTCGCCTTCGCGGCCCTCGTGGGGCTGCCGCTCGGCCTGCTGCTCGGCGCGAGCCCGCGCCTCGGGCGCTTCTTCGAGCCGGTGCTGACGGTGACCAACACCGTCTCCTCCGCGATCTGGGCGATCTTCGCGCTGATCTGGTTCGGCCTCTCGAACTGGACCACGATCTTCGTGGTGTTCATGACCGCGATGCCGCTGATCCTGACCAACGTCTGGCAGGGCACGCGCACGGTCAGCGCCGAGCATCTCGAGCTCGCCCGCACCTTCCGGATGCCGCGCCGCAAGGTGCTGACCAAGATCTACCTGCCGACGATCCTGCCCGCCTTCTTCGCGGGCGCGCGCCTCGCCATCGGCTTCGGGGCGCGGGTCGTCCTCGTGGCGGAATCGCTCGGGGCGAGCAGCGGCATCGGCTACCGCCTGCGGCAGGCGGCCGACCTCGTCCAGACCGACCAGGTCTTCGCCTGGACCCTCACCCTCGTCGCCCTGATGATCGGGCTCGAGACGCTCGTCCTGAAGCCGGCCGAGCAGCGCCTGTTCGCCTGGAAGAAGGTGGCGCAGCCGTGACGGCCGGCACCGCCCGGCGACACGCCCGTCGCACGACCCCTCATCGCCCGTCCCGGAGAACGCCTTGAAACGGATCCGCGTCCTCGCCGCCGCCGCGCTCTGCGCACTCGGCCTGCCCGGCCTCGCGCGCGCCGAGACGGTGCGCATCGGATACTGGAGCTCGGGCATCAGCCTCGGCTTCGGCGCCGTGCTGGAAGCCGGCAAGTTCATGGAGAAGGAGGGCCTGACGGCCGAGTACGTCAAGTTCCCGGACGTGAACGCGCCGACCAAGGCGATGGCCGCCGGGGCGATTGATTTCGCGATCGCGGCGAGCGCCGGGACGGCGCTGAGCGTCACCGCCGACGGGCTGCCGATGAGCATCGTCCTGGCGACCCAGGTGGCCGATCTCGACTTCGTCGTCCCGGAGGACTCGCCGATCAAGACTATGGACGACCTCAAAGGCAGGAAGATCGGCACCTCGCCGGCCGGCAGCGGCACCGCCGCCATCGCGGCGGCGATCCTGGAGACCAATCACGGCCTCAAGCCCGCCGACTACCAGGCCGTCCCCGGCAACGATTCCCGGCTGGCGCAATTCCTCGTCCAGAAGGACATCGACGCCGCGGCCCTGCGCACCGTGACCCTCGCGCTCCTGCCGGACGTGAAGCTGCGCCGACTCGGCACCTTCCGGGAGGAGTGGAGGCGCCTCACCCAGCAGGACGCGCCGCCGGTCCTCGGCGTCGGCCTGATGCGCAACGCCTGGATGACGCAGAATCCGGACGCGCCCGCCAAGGTCGTGGCCGCGATGCGCAAGGCCTACGCCTTCGGCCAGGCCGACAAGCCCGGCGTGGCCAAGATCCTGAAGGCGGCCGCGAACCTGAGCGACGCCGACGCCGCGGCCTACGCGGGCCTCTGGGACGGCATCTACTCGGTCAGCCTGGAGCCCGCCGACATCGCCTCGCTGAAGCGGGAATTCGACGTGTTCAAGGCGGTCGGCGCCGTCCAGGGCAGCCTGCCGGACACGGCCCTGGTCCCCGGCCCCTACGAGCGGTCGAAGTCGATCCCATAGCCTTTCCGACCTGCAGAAGAGGGTTTCCACGATGGCTCAGACGATGAAGGCGCTCGTGCTGGAGGCGCACGGCGACATCGACACGCTGAAGGTGGTCGACGACTATCCGAGGCCGTCCCCCGGCCCGGGCGAGGTCCTGATCCGCGTCGGCGCGTCCTCGTTCAACTACCACGACGTGTTCACCGTGAAGGGCATGCCCGGCATCAAGGTGCCGATGCCGGTGGTGATCGGCCTCGACATGGCCGGGCAGATCGTCGAGCTCGGCGAAGGCGTCGCGGAGTGGCGCGTCGGCGACCGGGTGCTGGTCAACCCGCTCAACAAGGCCAAGGGCCTGATGGGCGAGATGCTCGACGGCGGCATGGCCGAGTATTGCCGGGTCTCGACGGGCCAGCTCATCGCGATGCCGCCGGACGTGAGCTACGCGGACGCGGCGTCCCTGCCGGTGGCCTACGGCACGGCCCACCGCATGCTGATCACCCACAACACCGTGAAGGCCGGCGACAAGGTCCTGATCCTGGGCGCCAGCGGCGGCGTCGGCACCGGCTGCGTGATGCTGGCCAAGCAGCTCGGCGCCGAGGTGATCGCCTGCGCGGGCAGCGCGGAGAAGATGGCGGCGCTGACGGCCCTCGGGGCCGACCACGTCGTCAACTACCGCGAGACCGACTTCTCCAAGTGGGCGATCCAGCAGTACGGCAAGCCGCAGCGCCGGACCTACGAGGGCGGGGTCGACGTGGTGATCAACTTCACCGGCGGCGACACCTGGGTGCCCTCGCTCAAGTGCCTGAAGCGCGGCGGCACGCTGCTGGTCTGCGGCGCCACCGCGGGGCACGATCCCAAGGAGGATCTCCGCTACATCTGGAGCTTCGAGCTCAAGGTGATCGGCTCGAACAGCTTCTACGACGACAACCTGTCGGCCCTGATGGACATGATCCAGGCCGGCACGCTGAAGCCGACCATCGACAAGCTCCTGCCCCTCGAGGAGGCCGCCGAGGGCCTGCGGATGATCCGCGACCGCGAGGTCATGGGCAAGATCGTCGTCACCCCCTGACACCGCCCGAGGAGATCCCCCAAGCCATGTCCGACACCCCCCTCACCAAGGAGCAGGTCGAGGCGCTGCTGCTGCGCGGCCCGTTCCACCAGTGGCTCGGCCTCTCCGTCGTCGCCGTCGGCGATGGGACGATCGAGCTGAAGGCGACGTGGCGGCCGGAATGGGTCGTCAACGCCGAGCGCGGCTACGTGCACGGCGGCATCCTGGCGACGCTCGTGGATCTCACCGCCGACTGGGCGCTGGTCTCCAAGACCGGCCGCGGCGTCCCCACCGTTGACCTGCGGGTCGATTATCACCGGGCCGCGATGCAGGGCGATCTCACCTGCCGCGGCACGGTGGTGAAGTTCGGCAACCAGCTCTCGGTGGCCGAGGCGCAGATCCTCGACCCGGAGGGGCGCCTGCTCGCGAGCGGCCGCGGCGTCTACATGACGGCGCCGCCGAAATGACCGGACCGGCCCCCGGCGCCCCGGCGGATGGGGCCCTCGACCACGTGGTGATCAACGTGCTGCGGCGGATGGACGAGGCGGCGGAGCTGTTCGCCGCCCTCGGCTTCCGCCTGACACCGCGCGGCCACCACTCGCTGGGCTCCATCAACCACCTGATGATGACGGCCGGACCCTACCTCGAACTCGTCGGCCTGCCCGAGACGGGTCCGCAGCGGCAGGACGTTCTGGACAGCCCGTTCGGCCTGAACGGGCTCGTCGTGGCGAGCCGGGACGCCGACGCGACGCATGCCCGCCTCGCCGCGGCGGGGCTCGCGGCCGGGCCGACCGTCGCCTTCACGCGCCCCGTGACCGTCGACGGCCGCGAGGACACGGCCCGGTTCCGCACGGTGCGGGTGCCGGTCGACCGGTTCCCGGCGGGGCGCCTCTACCATTGTGAGCACCTGACCCCGGATCTCGTCTGGCGCCCCGAATGGCTCGACCATCCGAACGGCTTCACGGGGATCGACGCGCTGAAGATCGAGAGCCCGGCACCGGATGCCGACGCCCGTCTCTACGCCGCCGCGAGCGGTGCGCCGGCCGAGGCCGTGGGTGACGGCTGGACCCTCCGGCTCGGGGAGACGCGGGTCGCGATCGCGCCGGGGCCGGCCGGCCGCTTCGCCACCCTGACCCTGCGCTTCCGCAGCCTCGACGCCCTCGAAGCCCGCGCGGGCGCGCTCCCGGAGGCGGGCTGGGTTCGGCACGGGCCGGGCGCGGCCACGCTGACGCTGCCGACCTTCGACCTCAACCTCCCGTGCAGGGCGGCCCCATGACGCGCGCGGCCACGGCTCCGACCAATCTCGGCGATCTCGTCGACCGGTCCGGGCCGCCGGACAGGCCGCTGATCATCGGCGTCGCCCCCGATGGCGAGCCCGCCGTGATGACCCGCGCCGGCCTCGACGCCCGGGCCGACGCCTTCGCGCGCGGCCTGCTGCGCGGCGGGATCGCCCGCGGCGCGCGGGTCGCGATCCTCGCGGCCAACCGGCCCGACACGATCGCGGCGCTGCTCGGGGCGATGCGCGCCGGCGTGGTCCCGGTCCCGGTCAATCACAAGTTCCCGCCGGCCACGATCGCCGCCGTGCTCGCCGATTGCGGGGCGCGGCTCGTGCTCTGCGACGGCCCGCGCCGGGCGCTGCTGGCCGATCTCGGCCCCGATATCCGGATCGCCGGGTTCGACGATGACGGGCCGGAGGGCTTCGCGGCCTGGCTCGACCCCGGTCCGTTCGTGCCGGTCGTGCCCGAGCCCGACGAGGCGGCCCTGTTCCTCTACACGTCCGGCTCGACGGGCCGGCCGAAGGGCGTGCGGCTGAGCCATGCCAGCCACCTCTGGGTGGCGCGGACCCGCGCCGCGGAGACGGACCTGCGCGACGACCGGCTGCTCGTGGCGGCGCCGCTCTACCACATGAACGCGCTCGCCCTGGCGCTCCTCGTCTGCGCGGCCGGCGCCACGATGGTGCTGCTGCCGCAATTCGAGGCGCGGGCCTACATCGCGGCGATCGACCGGTACCGCTGCACGTGGCTCACCGCCGTGCCGCCGATGATCGCCATGATGCTGCGGGAGCCGGATCTCCTCGCGGAAGCCGACCTCACCGGCGTGCGGACGGTCCGGATGGGCTCGGCGCCGGTCAACGACACCCTCGCCCGGCAGATCCGCGCCCTCCTGCCGAACGCCCGCATCCTCAACGCCTACGGGACCACCGAGGGCGGCCCGGTCGTGTTCGGCGACCATCCGGACGGCCTGCCGACGCCGGTCGCGTCGGTCGGCGTGCCGCATCCCCAGGTGGCCTTGCGCCTCGTCGGACCGGACGCCCCGGAGACCGGGATCCTGCAGATGCGCAGCCCCGCGATCATGCTCGGCTACCACAACCGGCCAGACGTGCCCGTCCCGATCACCGCGGACGGGTTCTACGACACCGGCGACGTCTTCCGCCGCGACGCGGACGGGTTCTTCTACTTCCTCGGGCGGACCGACGACATGTTCGTCTCCGGCGGCGAGAACATCTTTCCGGGCGAGGTCGAGCTGGTGCTGGAGCGCCACCCCGCGGTGCTCCAGGCCTGCGTGGTGCCGGTGGACGACGCCATCAAGGGCACCAAGCCGGTCGCCTTCGTGGTCCGCCGGCCCGGCGCCACCGTCGACGAGGCCGCTCTCAAGGATTACGCGCTCGAACACGCGCCGGCCTACCAGCACCCGCGTCGGGTCTGGTTCGTCGAGGCGCTGCCGCTCGCCTCGACCGGCAAGATCGACCGCGCGGCCCTGCGCCGGCGGGCCGAAGAGGCCGTCCGCACCCCGTGACCGGCCGGGGCGGAACGGCCCTTGCAGGTTGTGCTCCCGCGGACTGCGCCCGCAGAAATTGGCCTCGCACGGAAGGCCGACCGGCGCTCCCGTCCCCGTCCGCCTGACCCGGAACGCCAGGAGTGACCCCATGCTGCGACGAACCTTCCTGGGCGGTGCCGCCGCCGCGGCCGCCGTGCCCTTCCTGCCGGCCCGCCCGGCCCTGGCCCAGGGCGGCCGGGCGAGCGTCCTGCGCTTCGTGCCGCAATCCGACCTGACCATCGTCGACCCGGTGACGACCACGGCCTACGTCACGCGCAACCACGCGCTCATGGTGTTCGACCAGCTCTACGGCCTCGACGCGCAGTTCACGCCGCAGCCGCAGATGGTCGAGGGGCACGCGGTCGAGGAGGACGGGCGGCGCTGGACCTTCCGGCTGCGCGAGGGGCTGCGATTCCACGACGGCGAGCCGGTGCGGGGCCGCGACTGCGTCGCGTCGATCCGGCGGTGGGCGCAACGCGACAGCCTCGGGCAGGCCCTGATGGCGCGCACGGACGCCCTGGAGGCGTCGGACGACCGCACCTTCGTCATCCGCCTGAAGCGGCCCTACGGGCTGATGCTCGAGACGCTGGCGAAGCTCGGTCCGCCGGTCCTCGTCATCATGCCCGAGCGCCTCGCCGCCACCGACCCGGCCCAGCAGATCCCCGAGCTGATCGGCTCCGGGCCGTTCCGGTTCAACACCAAGGAGCGGCTCGTCGGCGCCCGCGTGGTCTACGACCGCAACCCGGACTACCGGCCCCGGGAGAACGGCCCGGTCTCCTGGGTGGCGGGGCCGAAGCGTGTCCATTTCGAGCGGGTCGAGTGGCAGGTCATGCCGGATCCCGGCACCGCGGCCGCCGCCCTTCAGAACGGCGAGGTCGACTGGTGGGAGAACCCGATCAGCGATCTCGTGCCGACGCTTCAGGCGCACCCGCAGATCGCCACGCAGCTCGCCTCGCCGCTCGGCAATCTCGGCACCGGCGTGATGAATCATCTCCATCCGCCCTTCGACAAGCCCGCGGTCCGGCGCGTGGTCCTCGAGGCCCTGTCCCAGGCGGACTTCATGGCGGCGGCCGCCGGCGACGATCCCAAGCTGTGGCGCAAGGATGTCGGCCTGTTCACACCGGGGACCGCGATGGCCACCGATGCCGGGCTCGACGTGCTCACCCGGCCGCGCGATCTCGCCAAGGCCAAGCGCGACCTCGTGGCGGCCGGCTACCAGGGCGAGCGCGTCGTGCTCATGTCGACGAGCGAGAACCCCGTGCTCGGCGCCCTCGGCGAGATCATGCACGACCTGCTCCAGCGCCTCGGGATGAACGTGCAGTACGTCGTGTCCGACTGGGGCACGCTGGTCACCCGCCGCGCCAGCAAGGCGCCCCCCGACCAGGGCGGCTGGAACATCTTCACCACGACCTGGACCGGCCTCGACATGGCGAACCCGGTCGTGGAGCAGGTCCTGCGCTGCGGCGGCCCGAAGGGCTTCTTCGGCTGGCCGGACCTGCCCGAACTGGAGAGCCTGCGCGAGGCCTGGATCGAGGCGCCGGACCAGGCCGCGCGCCAGGCGATCGCGGCCCGGATGCAGACCCTGGCGATGCGCGACGTGCCGTACCTGCCGACCGGCCAGTACTTCTACCGGACGGCCTTCCGGCGCGACCTCCGGGACGTGGTCGACGGCCAGTTCGTCTTCTGGAACGCCCGCCGCGCCTGACGGGCGGCGTGTCCTGGCCGCCCGTCGCCGCTCCGGCGGCGGGCCGCTTCGCGGATACGCGCCTCAGTGCGCGAAGACGCCGGCCAGATCCCGGAAACCCTTGACCTCGATCGGATTGCCGCTCGGGTCGAAGAAGAACATCGTGCGCTGCTCGCCGGGCTCGCCGGCGAAGCGGACGACGGGCGGGATGTCGAAGGCGATGCCGGCCGCCTCGACACGGCCGGCGAGCGCCTCCCAGGCGTCGAGCGGCAGCACCACGCCCAGATGCGGCATCATCACCGTGTGGTCGCCGACCTTCCCGCTCCGGGTGGTGGCGAAGGGCTCGCCCAGGTGCAGCGACAGCTGATGGCCGAAGAAGTCGAAATCGACCCAGGTCTCGGTGCTGCGGCCCTCCTGGCAGCCCAGGACGCCCCCGTAGAAGCGGCGCGCCGCGTCGAGGTCGGTGACGTGGTAGGCGAGGTGGAACGGCGTGAGCATCGACGGTCTCTTGCTTGCTGAGCTCGGTTGAGAGGGGGTTGCGGCGCCGTCAGGGCGCCGGATCGAGGGCACGCGCCGAGACGACGCCGCCGACGAGGTTGCAGGACAGCAGGAACGCGCTGTCGAGATCGCCGCCGCCGGCCGGCACCAGCGCCGTCAGCCGCGCGGCCAGAGCGCTTCGCGCGGCGCGGGCGATGGCCTGGGCCTCCGCGACGGCGACGGCCGCGAACCGGATCGTCTCCCCCGGCCGCACCTGCGCGAGGCGGCCGAGATCCGCCGAGATCACGGTGGCGATCTTCGGGTAGCCGCCGGTGGTGTGGCGGTCGGCCAGCAGGATCAGCGGGCGCCCGTGGCCGGGCACTTGGATCGAGCCGTTCACGATCCCGTCCGAGACGATGTTGAAGCCGTCCGCGTGGGCGATCGGCGGCCCGTCGAGGTGGCAGCCCATCCGGTCCGCCCGCGCCGTGAGGGTGTAGGCTTCGGAGAGGAAGGTCCGCAGGCCGTCCGCGGTGAAGCCGTCGGCCTGCGGCCCGAGCACCACCCGGATCGGCCCGCCGAAGGTCGGCCGGTGGGCCGGCGGCAGGGTCAGCGGGCGGTCGCGAGGCGCGGGCGCCGCGAGGGGCAGCAGGTCGCCCGCGGCCAGGGGTTGGCCGTCGAGGCCGCCGAGGCGGGTGCGGGTGTGCGTCGCTACGCTGCCGAGCATCGGCGCGACGGCGAAGCCCCCGGCGACCGCGAGGCAGGCGCGCAGGCCCTGCCGCGGTCCGCCCAGGACGAGCCGGTCGCCCCGCCGCAGGTCGTGGGCGGTGAACGGGTCGAGGGCGCGGCCGTTCAGGCTCATCGCGAAGGGCGCGCCGGCGAGGGCGACGCGGCAGATATCCGTCTCGCAGGCGAGGGTCGGACCGACCATCGCCATCTCGATCACCGCGGCGTCGAGCGGGTTGCCGACGAGGCCGTTGGCCAGGGCCAGCAGGTCGGGATCCATCGCGCCGGACCCCGAGATGCCGTAGCGCAGGTAGCCCGGCCGCCCGGCATCCTGCAGGGTTGAGGCCACGCCGGGGGCGATGACGCGCAGGCCCTCAGGCATCGATCCGCTCCAGGGTCGCGACGGTCTCGCCGGCGCGGGCGGCCTCGCTGAGGGCGTCGAACGCGGCGCGGTCGATCGGCTCGAACCGGATCAGGTCGCCGGCCGCGAACAGGAACGGCTCGGCCCGGCCCGGATCGTAGGAGCGCGCGGGCGTGCGGCCGATGAGCTGCCAGCCGCTCGGCAGCTCCAGGGGCGGCGAGACGCCGGTCTGGTTCCCGCCGATCGAGACGCTGCCGGCGGGCGTCTTGGGCCGCGGATCGGTGCGCCGGCTCGCGTGGAGCCGGGGATCGAGGCCGCCCAGATAGGCGAAGCCGGGGGCGAACCCGATCATGTAGACGCGGTAGTCGCGGCCGGAATGAAGGGCGATCACCGCCTCCGGGCTGAGCCCGGCCCCGGCGGCGAGGTCGTCGAGGTCGGCGCCGTGCGCGCCGCCGTAATGGACCGGCACCCGCCAGCGGCGCAGCGAGCCCGTCGCCCCGTCCGGCGGCGGCCAGTGCGCGGCGATCAGCGCGGCGAGGTCGGCCCGGGGCAGCAGGTCCGGATCGTATAGGACGAGGAGCGAGCGGTAGGTCGGCACGGTCTCCAAGAGGCCCGGGCGCCCGGCGCCGCGGAGCGCCGCGTCGAGGGCGATGACCCGCGCGTTGATCGCGGGATCGACCGCGCGGCCGAGCTCCACCGTGAGCGCCCGGTCGCCGCTATCGAGGAGGCGGTAGCCGGGCTCAGACACCGAGCACCTCGGCCATCGGGCGCAGGGCGATGCCCTTGGCGGCGCACTCTGCCCGCAGGCGGCGCGCCATGGCGACCGCGCCGGGCGTGTCGCCGTGGACGCAG
Source organism: Methylobacterium sp. 285MFTsu5.1 (assembly GCF_000383455.1). NCBI lineage: Bacteria > Pseudomonadati > Pseudomonadota > Alphaproteobacteria > Hyphomicrobiales > Methylobacteriaceae > Methylobacterium > Methylobacterium sp. 285MFTsu5.1. The sequence goes on from NZ_KB911284.1 coordinate 92,041, forward strand.
ACCGTGTCGATCCGCGTCGGGATGCGCCGCCCGGACAGGCAGGTGATCGCCCCGTCCTCCAGCATCCGCGCCACGCGCTCCGAGACGGCGTCGGGATCGTGCAGCACGGCGCCGGGAAGCTTGCGCGAGACCAGGGTGCCGTCATCCGCGTAGGCGCGGTCGGCGTAGATCTCGCGCGCGATCGGCAGCCCGAGCTTCTCGCCGGCCCGCTCGGTCTCCAGGCCGGGCATCACCACGAAGATCAGGTCGCGGTCGAGGGTGCGGATCGCCCGGGCCACCGCCAGAGCGAGGTCGGCATCCTCGTTGGCCATGTTGCCCATGGCCCCGTGGGTCTTCACGTGGCGCACCGGGCAGCCGGCATCCTGCGCCAGCGCCAGCAGCGCGCCGACCTGGTAAAGCACCGCCTTCTCGATGTCGGCGGGGCGCTCGCCGTGGATCGGCCGCCGGCCGAAGCCCCAGAGGTCGAGGAAGCTCGGATGGGCGCCGGCCTGCACGCCTTCCGCGGCGGCGCGGCTCAGGGTCTCGTGCATCACCAGCGGGTCGCCGGCGTGGAAGCCGCAGGCGATGTTGGCCGAGGTCGCCACGGTCAGCATCTCGGCGTCGTCGCCCAGACGGTAGACGCCGAAGCCCTCGCCCATGTCGCAGTTCAGATCGACGATCATCGGTGCATCCCTTCTCTCGCGCGGGGTCAGGCTTCGGCGACGAGGTGGGCCACCAGGGTGGCGGCGGCGCACAGATCCGCGATCCGCATCGCCTCGTCCGGGTTGTGGCTGCCGTTCTGGTTGCGGATGAAGATCATCGTGCTCGGCACGCCCTGGCCGGCCAGCGTCGCGGTGTCGTGCCCCGCCCCGCTCGCCATCGTGCGGAACGGCGTCCCGAGCCGGCGCGCGTGGCCGGACAGGGCCTCGACCAGCGCGGCGCTCATCCGCGCCGGCGTGCTGCCGGTGCGCTCGCCCAGCACGAAGCGTACCGAGCGGGCGGCCTCGATGGCGGCGATATGCTCGGCGAGCGCCGCCTCGACCCGGTCGAGAACGGCCGGCTCGGTGCTGCGCACGTCGAGGCAGAAGCGGACCTCGCCGGGGATCTTGGCGAAGGCGTGCTGGACCGGGTCGGTGGCGACCTCGCCCAGCGTGATCGTGGCCGGGCATCCCTCCGCCTCGAGCGCGCCCCAGAGGCCGTCCAGGCCGGTGATCAGGTCGGCGAGGGCGAAGACGGCGTCGCTGCGCTCGCTCCGCGCCACGGCGCCGGAATGGCCGTAGCGGCCGAAGCAGGCCGCCTTGCGGTAGCGGAAGCTGCCGCTGATCGCCGTGACGAAGCCCACGGGGAGCCTGGCCGCCTCCAGCGCCGGGCCCTGCTCGATGTGCATCTCGACGAAGCCGTGAATCCGCGCCGGATCGAGGAGCCGCGCGCCCCGCGCCACCGCCTCCGGCCGCAGGCCGAGTTCGGCCATGTGGTCGCGCAGGCTCCGGCCGGTATCGGCGCGGGGGAGATCGAGCACCTCCGGCGGCAGCAGGCCGAGCGCGGCCCGGCTGCCGACGTAGGAGGACGGGAACCACACGCTCTCCTCGGCCCGGAACACCGCCACCGTCACGGGACGCGCCGGCACGATCCCCGCCCGGCGCATGGCCTCCACGGCCGCGAGGCCGCCGATCACGCCCGCCGCCCCGTCGAAATTGCCGCCGTGGGGCACCGTGTCGACGTGCGAGCCGACCATCCAGGGCGCCAGTGCCGGGTCGCGGCCCGCCATCGTCAGGAACAGGTTGCCGGCCGCGTCGGTCTCGGCGGTGAGCCCGAGTGCCAGCCCGGTGGCTCGCATCAGGGCGTGGGCGCGCTCCTCGCCGACGCCGTAGGCCGCCCGCGTCACGCCCGGCGCGTCCTGGCTGAAGCTCAGGAGCTCGGCGAACAGGCCCGCGCAGAGATCCGGATCGATCGCGAGCCGGGTCATGCCGGCTGCCGCGCGGGTCCGACCCGGTTCATCGGCTGAACAATGAGGCACGCGCCCGGCGCGGTCGCGAAGGGAATACCGGGGTCCGGAAGCTCGATGACCATGTCGGAGGCAGCCATGCTCAAAAATACCGCTTGAATGCCGGCGGTATACCGGTTCTGCTAAGGCATCCCATCCAGCTTGGCAATGTAAAACGTTGCCGGATGAAAAATTAAATCTCCACATTGAGAGATTTGATGCACAATAACACAGTCACGTAACGCGTTCTGCACGCTGATCGAAGCATTGATCTGCGCCGCGATCGCACGACATCAGGTTCGACGATGGCTCAGATCGATACGGCCGCGCCCCCGCTCCTGAAGATCAGGAAACTGCACAAGAGCTACGGCACCAACGAGGTCCTGAAGGGCATCTCCCTCGACATCCACGAGGGCGAGGTCGTGTCGATCATCGGTGCGAGCGGCTCGGGCAAGAGCACGTTCCTGCGCTGCCTGAACCTCATGGAGACGCCGACCTCCGGCTTCATGGATTTCGAGCGCTTCGCCTTCGACTACGAGCAGGGCGCCCGCCGCCAGCCGACGCCGCAGCAGCTCTGCGAGTTGCGGGCGCGGATCGGCATGGTCTTCCAGAGCTACAATCTCTGGCCGCACATGACCGTGCTGGAGAACGTCATCGAGGCGCCGATCCGGGTGCGGCGGATGCCGCGCCGGCAGGCCGTCGCGGAGGCGGAGGCGCTGCTCCAGCGCATCGGCCTCTACGAGAAGCGGCACGCCTACCCGTCGAAGCTCTCAGGCGGGCAGCAGCAGCGCGTGGCGATCGTGCGCGCCCTGGCGATGGCGCCCAAGGTGATGCTGTTCGACGAGGTGACCTCGGCCCTCGATCCGGAGCTGGTCGGCGAGGTGCTGGCGCTGATGGGCTCCCTCGCGGCGGACGGGATGACGATGCTGCTCGTCACCCACGAGATGGCCTTCGCCCGGGATGTCGGCACCCGCACCCTGTTCTTCGACGGCGGCGTGATCGCCGAGGACGGGCCGCCCGACGCCATCATCGGCGCGCCCCGGAGCGAGCGGCTGCGCCAGTTCCTCCGGCGCGTCCTGCACCAGCCCGCCGCGCCGGGACAGACGGCGTGAGCCGCCGGCCCATCACCGGGGAGAAGGGACAGCGATGAGCGTCGCGGCGTTGCAGGAGTGGTGGCTCACCCTCTCGGACGAGGTCGTCACCTACGGCCCCGGCTTCCTCTCGGCGACCCTAGTGGTGCTCGGCGTCACGGTGGCGAGCATCCTGGTGAGCTGGGCCTGCGGCCTGCTCGGGGCGCTGGGCAAGCGCTCGTCCTTCGCGCCCTTCCGGGCGCTGGCGAGCTTCTACGTCTGGTTCATCCGCGGCACGCCGACCCTCGTGCAGGTCTTCATCGTGTATTTCGGCATGCCGCAGGTCGGGGTGAAGCTCTCGCCCGTGACCGCCGGCATCATCGCGCTGGGTGTCAGCAGCGGCGCCTACGTGGCCGAGACGATCCGGGCCGGCCTCGCGGCGATCCCCCGGGGTCAGGTCGAGTCGGCGCTGGCGCTCGGCATGAACCCGCGGATCATGATGGTGCGCATCGTCCTGCCGCAGGTCTTCCGCATGATCCTGCCGTCGCTGACCAACGAGGCGATCTCGGCGGTGAAGAATACCTCGCTGCTGTCGACGATCACGGTGGTGGAGCTGACGCTCTACGCGCAGCTCATGATCGCCACGACCTTCCGGCCGTTCGATTTCTACATCGCGGCGGCGCTGATCTACCTCGGCCTCACGTCGATCCTGTCGCAGCTCTCGGCCTATTTCGAGCGGCGCTACGCCCGCCTGTCCTGAGCCCCCCCGCCGCGGGACGGGCCGCGGCCGATCCTTCCCGCCCCGTCCCGAGACCGGAGATCACCATGAACCGCCGCCACGTCCTCGCCCTCGCCGCCCTCTGCGCCAGCCTCGGCGCAGGGATCCTCGCCGCCCCCGCGACCCGCGCGGCCGAGGGCAAGCTGGAGCTGATCGAGCCCGGCAAGCTGATCGTGGCGACGGACAGCACCTTCGCGCCCTTCAGCATGCGCACGCCGAGCGGCGAGCTCGACGGGCTGGAGGTCCGGGTCATGCGCGAGGTCTGCCGCCGGCTCGGGCTCGAGTACAGCCCGGTCAACATCAAGTTCGACGCCCTGCTGGTGGGCCTGATGGCCGACCAGTACGACATCACCAGCGAGTCGATGGACATCACCCCCGCCCGGCAGAAGCAGGTCGCCTTCGCGGACGGGTGGCTCGAATCCGGCGCGCGGATCGTCACCCGCAAGGATACCGGCATCAAGGGGCCGGCGGATCTCAAGGGCCGCAACGTCGGCGCCCTCTCGGCCTCGACCTTCGGCAAGCTCGCCGAGGAGAACGGCGCCACCCTGAAGAGCTACAAGACGGCCGCGGACGCCATGCAGGACCTCGTCGGCGGCAACATCGACGCGGTGATCAACGACGCGGTGGCCGGCAACTACGCCATCAAGGCGCGCAAGCTGCCCCTGGTGATGATCGAGACCCCGCTGAGCACGGTCCAGAAGGGCTTCGCCATCAAGAAGGGCAAGCCGAACCTGCACGCCGCCGTCAACAAGGCGCTCGGCGAGATGGTCGCGGACGGTACCTACGCCAAGCTCGTTACCCCGCTGATCGGCTATGATCCGGCCCCGAAGGAGCCGATCCGCACGCCCGCCATGTGAGCGGGCACGGCGGACGCGCGAGAACAAGAATGGGGAGCGGCTGAGCCGGCCGCTCCGGGAGGACACCATGAAGACCCTCGACGCCGCGTCGTACACGACGGCGCTCAGTGCACGGCGCGAGCAGAGCCTCGGCCAGATGGCCTACGACCGCCTGCTCGACATGCTCGTCCGCCGCGACCTTCCGGCCGGCACCGTGCTGCACGAGCGCCGCCTCGCCGAGATGCTCGACATCTCCAGGACCCCGACCCGCGAGGCGATGTCGCGGCTGGAGACCGAGGGGTTGATCGAGCGGCAACCCGGCGGGATGCTCGTGGTCAAGGAATTCTCCCTGCGCGAGCTGATCGAGATCCTGCATGTCCGCCGCCTGCTGGAGCGGGAGAGCGTCGCGCTGGCCACCGGCCGCATCGCCGACGCGGTGCTGGCGGACCTGCAGCGTCAGATGGAGGCACTCTTGGCGGCGGGCGACCCGGACGCGCCGGGCAACTGGGAGGTCGACCGGCGCTTCCACGACCTGATCGCGGAGCACAGCCAGAACGCGACCCTCGCCAAGACGATCAAGGACCTGCGGCTCAAGACGCAGATGTTCAACCTAAGCCGGATGCCCGAGCGGTTCGAGGCGGTCCATCGCGAGCACCTCGCGGTGGTCGCCGCCCTGCGGGCCAAGGACGCGGCGGCGGCGGCGGACGCGATCGCGGCCCATCTCGAGAATTTCAAGCAGGGCATCATCCAGCGCCTGAGCGAAGTCTGAGCGAAGTCTGGGACGAGGGCGGCGCGATGCACGAGTTCACGGAGCTGCGCGGCCGCGAGGCGGCCTTCCCGGAGGCGGAGTTCGCCGCCCGGCAGGCGGCGGCCCGGGCCGCCATCGCGGGTGCCGGCCACGACGCCCTCGTGGTGACCGGCCCGGAGACGATCTACTGGCTGACCGGCCGCCAGACGGCGGGCTACTTCGCCTTCCAGGCACTCCTCGTGCCCGTGGACGGCGACCCGGCCCTCCTGGTCCGGCAGCTCGAACTGCCGGGCGCGGCCGCCAACACGTGGCTCGACGACATCCGGGCCTACCCGGACGGCGCCGACCCGGCCGCGGCCCTGGCGGCCCTCGTGCGCGGGCGCGGGGTCGCCCGGCCGGCCCTGGAGCGGGACGGCTGGTTCGTCGCGCCGGCGCTCGCGGCGCGGATCGACGCCGCCCTCGGAAGCGGCCCGCTGCCCGACGGATCCGGCCTCCTCGCCCCCCTGCGGGCGGTGAAGTCGGCGGCCGAACTGGCGGCGATCCGGGCCGCCGCCCGGTACGCGCAGGCCGGTCTCGCCGCGGGGCTCGACGCCTGCGCGGCCGGCACCGACGAGAACGCCGTCGCCGCCGCCATGCTGGCGGCCGCAACGGCCGCCGGATCCGAGGCCATGGCGATGGAGCCGCTGGTCGCGTCGGGACCGCGCAGCGGTCTGCCGCACATGACGTGGCGGCGCCGCCGGCTGGAGCCGAGCGACGCGGTCTTCCTTGAGCTCGCCGGCAGCCACGCCCGCTACCACGCGGCGCTAATGCGCAGCGTCTGGATCGGCCCGCCGCCGGCCGAGGCGCAGCGGATGATGGACTGCGCCCTGCGCGCCCTCGACGCGGCGCTCGGCGCGATCCGCCCCGGCCATCCCTGCGCCGCCCCGCACGCGGCGGCGCAGGCCGTGATCGACGCGGCGGGCTACGGCCCGGCCTTCCGCAAGCGGATCGGCTACTCGATGGGCGTCGCCTTCGCGCCGGACTGGGGAGAGGGTGCCCTGCTCTCGCTGTTCACCGGACAGGACCGGCCGATCGAACCCGGCATGGTCTTCCACCTGCCGGCCACCCTGCGCCGCTACGGCGCCTGGACGGTCGGCGCCTCGGAGACCGTCATCGTCACCGCAGACGGGGTCGAGCCCCTGTCCGACCTGCCGCGCACCCTGTCGGTGCGGTGAGGCGTTGCTTTCACAAGCGGAGCTTGAACTGACGGGCCGCCGTACCGCTCCCGCGGTCGCGGACTGGTCGGCGACGCCGAGCGGGAGCCGGCCCCATTCCTGCAAGCGATGCCGGGCCGGGCTTCCCGCGGGGACCCGGCCCACCGGTGCGTGGTGCCGGAGCGGAGCGGGAGGTCTCGGATGAAGCGACGCACGCTGTTGCAGGGAGCCGGCGCCCTCGTCGCCGGCGCCGTCGCGGCGCCGGCCCTCGTCCGCGCGGAGGCGGCCCGGACCCTGCGCTTCATCCCGCAGCAGGATCTCGTCACCCTCGATCCCGTGACGACCTTCGCGTACATCACCCGCAACCACGGCTACATGGTCTTCGACACGCTCTACGGCATGGACGCGGCCTATCGCGCCACGCCGCAGATGGTCGAGGGCCATTGGGTCGAGGCGGACGGGCGCCGCTGGGACTTGATCCTGCGGGCGGGCCTGCGCTTCCACGACGGGACGCCGGTGCTGGCCCGCGACTGCGTCGCGTCGCTGCGGCGCTGGGCGAAGCGCGACCCGTTCGGCGGCTCCCTCATGGAGGCGACCGACGAACTCTCCGCGCCCGACGACCGGACGATCCGGTTCCGCCTGAAACACCCGTTCCCGCTGCTGCCAATCGCGCTGGGCAAGGCGTCCGTCCCGGTCTGCGCCATGATGCCGGAGCGCCTCGCCGCCATCGACCCGTTCCAGCAGGTGCCGGAGCTCATCGGCTCGGGACCGTTCCGCTTCAAGCCCGACGAGCGGGTGCCCGGCGACCGCGTCGTCTACACCCGCTTCGAGGACTACGTGCCGCGCCCGGACGGCCCGCTGACCTGGACCTCGGGTCCGAAGGTCGTCCATTTCGACCGGGTCGAGTGGCGCGTCATCGGCGACACCTCCACGGCGACCTCCGCGCTGATCGCCGGCGAGACGGACTGGCAGGAATACGCCTCGCACGACCAGATCGCGCTCCTGCAGGCGGCCAAGGGCGTGAGCACCCGCGTTCTCGACCCGACCGGCTTCGTGACCATGCTGCGGGTCAACCACCTGCAGCCGCCCTTCAACAACCCGGCGATCCGGCGGGCTCTCTGGGGCGGGATCGACCAGACCGCGTGCATGCAGGGGGTCGTCGGCGCCGAGGATCCCGGCCTGTTCCACGTGCCCCTCGGCTTCTTCTGCCCGGGCACGCCGATGGCCTCGACGGACGGGTTGCAGCCGCTCACGGATCCGCGCGATCCGGCGCGGGTGCGCGCCGATCTCAAGGCGGCCGGCTACGGCGGCGAGACCGTGCTGCTGATGGTGCCGTCGAACTCGGCGCCGCTGCTGGCGCTCGGCCAGGTCGCGGCCGACCTGCTGCAGCGGGTCGGCATGACGGTGGAGGTCTACGCGGTCGAGTTCAACGCGATGCTGCAGCGGCGCAACCGAAAGGGGCCGGTCTCGGAGGGCGGCTGGAGCGCCTTCGTCACCAACTGGTCCGGCATGGATTGGCTGAACCCCGCGGGCTACATCGCCCTGCGCGGCACCGGCGAGAGCGGCTACGCCGGCTGGGCCACGACCCCGCGGATCGAGTCCCTGCGCGACGCGTGGCTCACCGCCCCGGACGAGGCGGCGCGTGCCGCCCTGTGCCGGGACATCCAGCTCCAGGCGATGCAGGACGTGCCCCACTACCCGCTGGGCCAGTACCTGCAGCCGACCGCCTACCGCTCCCGCCTCACCGGGATCCTCGACGGGTTCCCGACGTTCTGGAACGTCCGGCCCGCCTGAGGGGGCGAGTTCCGGGGCCTCACAGCCCCGGGAAGGTCGGCGGCGCGATGGCGTCGGGGCCGCGCCCGGCCCAGTCGAGCTGCCGGACCTGCGCGAGCGCGCGGCCCTGCGCCTCCTCCAGCGCGGCCGCGGCGGCGGCGTAGTCGATCGTCAGGGCGCGCCCGTCGCGGACGATCTCGCGGCCGCCGACGAAGACCTGTCGAACCGCGCGGTCGCCGGCCGAGTAGATCAGCGACTGCACGGGATCGCGGCACGGGCGCATGGCCGGATGCCCGCAGTCCACGAGCACGAAGTCGGCCTTGCAGCCCGGTTCGAGCCGGCCGATGTCCTCGCGCCCGAGCGCCCTGGCGCCGCCCACCGTGGCGGCGTGGAACACGTCCGCCGCGCGGGTGTCGCGGGGATTCTCGGCGACGACCCGGGCGAGGTACGAGACGAGGCGCATCTCGTCGAGCATGTTGTGCGGGTAGACGTCGGTGCCGATCCCCATGTTGACTCCGGCCTGGAGGTAGCGCCCGAAATGGTGGAGCGCGATGCCGCGCCGGGCGAAGACCGTCGGGCAGTGGGCGACCGTGGCGCGGCGCTCGGCCAGGCGGCGCAGGTCCGAGCCCGGGCTGTGCCAGTGGGTCCAGGGATGGTCATCGAGGAAGATCCCGTGGCCCACGATGGTCCGCTCGGTGAGCACGCCGAGATCGTCGAGCCACTCGATCGGCGTCATCCCGGTGCGGCGGGTGATCTCGTGGAATTCCGACAGGGACTGCGCCGCGTGGGTGTGGAAGCGCAGGTCGCGCGCGACCGCCTCGGAATGGGCGTCCCGCAGCAGCTCCGCCGTGCAGGTGTCGACCTGCGCCGGGCAGAGCATGCCGGAGAGGCGGCCGCTCGGGTGCCCCTCCGCCGCCGCGATCTCGGCGAGGGCCTGCTCCAGGCCGCGCTGGCCCGCCGCCGCGTCCCACTCGTAGTCCACGCTGTGGCCGTTGCGGGTGAGCCAGCGCCCGGAGCGGAACATCGGGGCGATGCAGACCCGCAGGCCCGAGGCGCCGAGGAGATCCAGCCAGCCCGCGCTCGGCAGGGCGAGGTCGCAGACGGTGGTGACGCCCGAGAGCGCGAGTTCGGCGAGCGCCACCCCGTAGGCGGCCCGCGTCCCCTCCGCGTCGGGCCGCAGGATCGGCAGGTACTCGTAGAGCGAGGTGTTGTAGAGCCGCTGGCTGCCGACCTCGTCCCACATGCCCTTGTTCATCGGCTCCGAGAACAGGTGGGTGTGGATGTCCACGAGGCCGGGCATGACCAGACAGCCGGAGGCGTCGACAGTCCGGGCCGGCTCGGGACCCGCGTAGCCCGGCCCGACATGGATGAGGGCGCCGTCCGCGAAGGCGACGTCCGCGCCGGTGCGGTAGACGTGACTGCCGCTGTCCGGATCCCAGGCGACGACCCACCGGGCCCCCTTCACCAGCGTGATTTCGGCGGTGGCGTCCGGAGCTTCGTCCTGCATCGATAACCTCTCCCTTGCGTAAGCGGGCGGGCAAGAACGGTGCCTTCCGGTCGGATCGGCGGCCATGCGGCCCGGGTTTCGCTTGAGGTCTTCCGCGGTCACGATGGGTCGGTCGACGTCGCGGCATCGCGGTCGATCCCGATCGACCGGTATTCAGAGGGAAGGCGCCATGCGGCCTCGCGACACCACCGAGCCCGCGCGCATCCTGATCATCAACCCGAACGCGTCCCGGGCGGTGACGGCCGCCATCGACGCCGCCCTGGCGCCGCTGCGGCTGCCGGGCGGCCCCATCCTCGCGGTGACCGACCTGCCGGAGGGCCCGGAGAGCATCGCGACCCAGCGGGACGCGGATTCGGTGGTGATGCCGCTCGTCCGGTGTGTGGCGGACGATCCGTCCGACGCCTTCGTGATCGCCTGCTTCAGCGATCCGGGCCTGCACGCGGTCCGGGAGGCGGCGAGCGGTCGCCCGGTGATGGGCATCGCCGAGTGGGGGATCCTGCGGGCCCTGACGCTCGGGGAGCGCTTCGGCATCGTGGCCCTGTCCGAGGGCAGCGTCCGGCGCCAGCGCCGCACGGTGCGCCAGATGGGCCTCGGGGATCGCTATGCCGGGAGCCGGCCGGTGGAGGCGCGGGCCTCCGAGACGGCGGACGCCGCGATGGGCCCGCGCCTGATCGCGGCCGGTCGGACCCTGGTCGAGCGCGACGGCGCCGACGTGGTCGTGCTCGGCTGCGCCGGCATGGCGCGCCACCGGGCCGCCGCGGAGGCCGCGATCGGGTGCCCCGTCATCGAGCCCTGCCAGCAGGCGGCCGCCGCGGCCCTCGGGGCCGTGCTGCTCCGGGCCGCCCCGTGAGAAGGAACCGGCGATGCAGTACGACCTCCTGATCCGCGGCGGTACCTGCGTGACGCCGTGGGGCACCGAGACGGCGGATGTCGGGATCCGCGACGGGCGCATCGCGGCCCTCGGGGTCCCGGCCGGAGCGACGGCGGAGGCGGTGATCGACGCCGCGGGCCTGCACGTCCTGCCCGGCCTGATCGACAGTCACGTTCACCTGCGCGATCCCGGCGACCCGGCGGTGGAGACGATCGAAACCGGCACGCGGGCCGCGATCCTCGGCGGCATCGCAACCCTTTTCGACATGCCAAACACCGTCCCGCCGATCGCCGACGCCGGGCGCCTCGCCTGGAAGCGCGACTACGTCGCGGGCCGCAGCTGGTGCGACATCGGCCTCTACGTGGCCGGCACCAAGACCAACATCGACGCGCTCGCCGCCCTGGAGCGCGAGGCGGGGGTCTGCGCCGTCAAAGTCTTCGCCGGCAGCTCCACGGCGGCGCTGATGATCGAGGACGACGCGCATCTCGAGCGGGCGATGCGCGCCGGCCACCGGCGCATGGCCTTCCACAGCGAGGACGAGTACCGGCTCCAGGCGCGCAGGCCGCTGTTCAGCCGGGGCCAGCCCTACCGGACTCACATGGAGTGGCGCGACGCGGAATGCGCCTTCCTGGGCACGCGGCGCCTCATAGCCCTCGCCCGCAAGACCGGCCGGGCGACCCACATCCTGCACGTCTCGACCGCCGAGGAACTCGCCTACCTGCGCGACTTCCGCGACGTCGCCACCGTCGAGGTGCTGGTCAATCACCTGACCCAGGTGGCGCCGGACTGCTACGACACGCTGGGCGGCCTCGGCGTGATGAACCCGCCAATCCGCGACGCGCGCCACCGGGCGGCCGCCTGGGCGGCCCTGCGCGACGGCACCGTCGACACGGTCGGCAGCGACCACGCGCCCCACGCGCGGGCGGCCAAGGCGCAGCCCTGGCCGGACTGCCCGGCCGGCCTCACCGGGGTCCAGACGCTGGTGCCGGTAATGCTCGACCACGTCGCGGCGGGGCGGCTGTCCCTCGCCCGCCTCGTCGACCTGATGGCAGCCGGGCCGGCCCGCGTCTACGGGCTCCTCGGCAAGGGCCGCATCGCCGCCGGCTACGACGCGGACTTCACCCTGGTGGACCTGAAGGCCCGCCGCAGGATCGAGGAATCCTGGATCGTGTCGCCCTGCGGCTGGACGCCCTTCGCGGGCGTCGACGTCACCGGCTGGCCCGTCGCCACGATCGTGCGCGGGATCCCCGTCATGCGCGACGACGCGGTGCTGGGCGAGCCCGTCGGCCGCCTCGCGCGCTTCGCCGCCTGACGGGGCGCCCGTCAGGCGGTGCAGGTCTCCGCCACGAGCCACGTCGTGAGGATCGCCACGGCGTCGAGCAGGTCGTCGATCGCCATGGCCTCGCGGGGATTGTGGCTGCCGTTGGCGTTGCGCACGAACAGCATGGCCATCGGCACGCCGGCCTTGGCGAAGGCGGCGGCGTCGTGGGAGGCCGGGCTGCCGAGGGGCCGGGTCGCGATGCCGAGCGCGTCCGCGGCCGCCGCGAACCCGTCGCGGATCCGCGGCGCGACGGCGCCGACGCCCGCCTCGGCGCGCGGGCCCAGCGTCACCGTCACGGCGCGCCGCGCGGAAACCTCCGCGACGGCCGCCAGGAACGCCGCCTCCAGTTCCGCCAGCACCTCGGCCGCGTAGGCCCGCATGTCGAGGCTGAACCGGAACTCGCCCGGGACCGTGGTCAGGCCGTGCGCCGCGGCGTCGGTGTGGAACCGGCCGAAGGTCACGGCCATCGGGCAGCCGGCCGCCTCGCGCTCCGCCCAGACCCGGTCCAGAGCCAGGGCGATCTCGGCCCCGGCCATGGCGGCGTCGCGCCGGAAGCGGCGCGGCGTCCCGACATGGTCGTAGCGGCCGGCGATGCGGACGTCGGGATAGCGGACGTTGCCGGGGATCCCGGTGCACAGCCCGACCGGGATCCCGGCCTCCTCCAGGCTCGGCGCCTGCTCGATATGCACCTCCAGGAAGGCGTGGATCGCGGCGGCGTCGAGGGCCGCCGGTCCGCGGGCGAGCGCGTCCGGGTCGCCGCCCTCCCGGGCGATGTGGGCGGCGAGGCTGAGGCCGGTGTCGATCCGGGCCGCGTCGAGCGCCCCGTCCGGCAGGGCTCCGAGCGCCGCGCGGCTCCCGATGTACGAGACCTGGAACCAGACGCTCTCCTCGGCGCGGATGCCCAGGACGGTGATGTCCCGCTCCGGCTCCAGACCGAGCCGGCGGATGGCCGCGACGGCGGCGAGCCCGGCCACCACGCCGGCGGCCCCGTCGAAGTTGCCGCCCTGGGCCACGGTGTCGAGGTGGGAGCCGATCAGGATCGGCGGCAGGGTCCGGTCCCGTCCGGGCAGCGTCATCGCGGTGTTGGCGGCGGCGTCCCGGCCGATCGCGAGGCCGAGATCCGCCGCGCAGCGCGCCACCACCGCGTGCGCCGCGGTCTCCTCCGGGCTGTAGGAGGGCCGGGTGAACCCGGGCTCCGTCCGGCCGCACCGGGCCAACTCCGCGAACAGGGCCTCGACCCGGCCGCGCTGCGCGCGCACAGCTGCCGAGATGGCGGACACGCGGTCCATCGCTACGCCTCCCCGAGCGCCGGTCCCCGGGACGGGCCCGCCGGTGCCCCTGCCACTTTCGTGCCGGCCCGCCGGATCACCGGGACCGAGTCTGCCGGATCGCCGGGCGCGCGGCCAGCCGCGCGGGTCAGCCCCGCGGCGCGGGGTCGTTGCCCGGCCGGATTCCGGCGGCTATCGCCGGTCCCGGCAGGCGGGCGGAGGTTCTGCAAATGAAGACGATCGGGTTCCTGTCCTTCGGGCACTGGTCGCCGACCGGCGGATCGGCGACGCGCAGTGCGGCCGACACACTCCTCCAGTCGATCGACCTCGCGGTCGCCGTGGAGGAGCTCGGGGCGGACGGCGCCTATTTCCGGGTCCACCATTTCGCGCGCCAGCTCGCCTCGCCCTTCCCGCTGCTGGCGGCAGTCGGCGCCCGGACGAAGCGCATCGAGATCGGCACCGGCGTCATCGACATGCGCTACGAGAACCCGTTCTCCATGGTCGAGAATGCCGGCGCGGCGGACCTCATCGCGGGCGGACGCCTGCAGCTCGGGCTCAGCCGCGGCTCGCCCGAGCAGGTCATCGACGGCTGGCGGCACTTCGGCTTCGCCCCGGCCGAGGGCGAGACGGACGCCGATATGGGGCGCCGGCACACCGAGGTCTTCCTCGACCTCCTGAAGGGAACGGGGTTCGCCGAGCCCAACCCGCGGCCGATGTTCGCCAACCCGCCGGGACTCCTGCGCCTGGAGCCGCAATCCGAGGGGTTGCGGGACCGCATCTGGTGGGGATCGGCCTCCGACGCGACCGCGATCTGGGCGGCGCAGCAGGGCATGAACCTGCAGAGCTCGACCCTGAAGGCGGACGAGACCGGCGAGCCGTTCCACGTCCAGCAGGCCAGGCAGATCCGCCGCTACCGGCAGGCGTGGCAGGATGCGGGGCACGCCCGCACGCCGCGGGTCTCGGTCTCGCGCTCGATCTTCGCGCTCGTGAACGACCTCGACCGCGCCTATTTCGGGCGCGGCACGAGCAGCGACCAGGTCGGCATCATCGACAACATGCGCGCGGTGTTCGGCCGCTCCTACGCCGCGGAGCCGGACCGGCTGGTTGACGAGCTGCGCGCCGACGCGGCGATCGCGGAGGCCGACACCCTGCTGCTGACGGTCCCGAACCAGCTGGGCGTCGCCTACAACGCCCACCTCATCGAGAGCCTGCTCTCGCACGTGGCCCCCGCGCTCGGGTGGCGCTGAGCCGACCTCCGGCCGGGTTCGCCGGCGCCGAGGGCATGCAGCTCCTCGGCCGGCCCTATCTTGGGACCTGGCCCGCCGGCCTACCCATCGCCGCGAGCGTGCGGTAGCCTCCCGTCGGCCCGTCACGCGGTGCCGCTGTGCCCGAGTCCGGCACTTGTAAGGGGATCTCCGGGATGCCGCGCCCGTTGGACTGGAACGCGTTCGCCGATGCGTGGTGCGCCGCCTGGAACGCGCACGATGTCGAGCGGGTGCTGGCCCATTTCCACGACGACGCCGTGTTCACCTCGCCGGGCGCCGCGCGGATCGTTCCCGCTTCGGGCGGAACGGTGCGGGGCAAGGATGCGCTGCGCGCCTACTGGACCGAGGCCCTGCGGCGGATCCCGGACCTCCACTTCGCGGTGGAGCAGGTCTTCGCGGGCATCGACACGCTGGTGATCCAGTATCGCAATCAGAAGGGTGTGAGCGTCAGCGAGGTGCTCGTCTTCGAGGACGGCCGCGTGCGGGCGGGGCACGGCACCTACCCGATCGGCGTCGACAACCCCGTCGGTGCCGCGGCGGGCTAGAGCCGTTCGCGATGCGGCCGCGCCGGCCTCGGCGGGGCCGCCCGCATCGCAACCGGGTCCGTGCGCGTTGGTTGGCGTCGCGTGGCGAACGGGCGCGGGCCCGCTGCCCGCAGCGGGAGACAAACCATGAGTGATGGCTACCCTTCGATGACGGCGCTCCTGGGCCTCCTCGCCCTGGCAGGCTACCAGAACCGCGACAAGCTCGCGGAACTGCTGGGCGGCGCCGGTCAGACCGCGCCGGCGGGCCCCGGCGGCCCGGCCGACGGCTCCAACAGCGCCTCCAACAGCGGCTCCGGTGCCGGCCTGGGCGGTCTCCTCGGCGGCCTGCTGGGCGACAGGCGCGGCGAGGCTCCCGGCGGGTTCCTGCACAGCGGCCTCGGCGAGATGCTGGACCGCTTCCAGCAGGCCGGTCACGGGACGGCCGCCCAGTCCTGGGTCAAGACGGGACCGAACCAGGAAATCGCGCCGCATCATCTGGAACAGGCGATCGGACCCGACGTCCTAACGGCTCTCACCCAGCGGACGGGACTGTCCCGCGATGAGCTGCTCTCCCGGCTGTCCCGCGAGCTCCCCCGGGCCGTCGACCGCTACACGCCCGACGGACGGATCCCGGCCTGAGGTCTGGCCGGCGGACGGATCCCGGCCCGACCTTGGGGGTCGGGACCGTCACGGTCGGCGGGGCGTGCGCGGCTTCGGCGCGGCGAGCCGGTGGGCCGCCGTCAGGGCCGACATCAGGGTCGCCTCGTCGACGATCGCGAGGTCGCACCGCGTCGCGCCCATCCGCCCCCAGCCGCCCGGAACGGGGCTGAAAGCCGCCGGCACCTGCTCGCAGAAGAAGTCGCGCAGGTCCGGGTCGAACATCAGGTTGATGTCGTGGCCCACCTCGTCCAGCGTCGCGAAGGTCTTGCGCGGCGTCCGGAAGGCCGTCCTGTGAAAATGGGGGGCGGAGGTCACCGCCTCCAACGTCGCGATGAGCGCCTTCACGCGCGCGATATCGACGCCCATCGCGGCCCTCCTCCCCTAGTTCGGGCACTCATACAACGATCTGCGTCCGCTCGCGTCCTCTTCCTGATTGTGGAGTTCTCCGCGCGAGAGGATCGCGATGGCGCGGTTGTTCCAGCTCTCGGACGACGCCTGGGCGCGGATCGAGCCGCTTCTGCCGCATGGCCGACCGGGCAAACCTCGGATCGACGACAGGCGGGTGATCAGCGGCATCCGGCACGTCCCGAAGGTCGGCTGCCGCTGGCAGGACACGCCCTCCGCCCACGGCACCCACACGACGATCCACAACCGCTACAACAGGTGGCTCATCGCGGGCTCTGACGGCCGACAGAGCCTGCGACGCGCAGAGCCTGGGGGATTGGCTCAAGAGCCACCGAACTGATCGCCACCATCCCGTCCACGGCCACGCGGACGGTGCCCTACAAGCACAGCCGGATCGCCGACCGGCGGCGCAATCGAGTCGCGCGCCTTTGCGGACACCTCAGAAACTGGCGGCCCGTCACGATCCACCACGATCGCTCGACCCATGATCATCTCGCCGCCGTCGCGCTCGTCTCCCGTGTCATCGCATGGGCCTGAATGAGCCCCCAGCTAGGATGCCGATCGCTCGGTTGAGCCTGTTTCATGATTGAACATTTTCCGGATCTTTCTGTAGCTCCTGGTCAGAGGCGCGACATAGGACCCGTACAGAGAGTTGTATTTCATCAACGTTTCGTCTTTGAGGCCAGAGATGCCGAATACCGGCATCTCGTTCCGACTCGGTCTGTAGGCAGTCCCGAACATCCAATCGAATATAGACAAATTTGTACCGAAATTTTTGTCCCAATGCGCCTGCACCTTGCTGTGATGTATCTGGTGCATATGCGGGCTGATCAGGAATTTATCGAAGAAACCCAAGCTTATCGGAAGATGGGAATGCTTCAGCGGATCGAGAGTGAGAAAAATAAAAACTTTCGATGCGACCCAAGATAGTGACGTTGCCTCAACGACGCTAAGACCGAACAGGAACATGAACAAGCCACCAGGCACGGCAGTCAGAAGCCCTCGAACGATGGCTTCGAGCGCCATCCCCACGGGATGGCCTCGCTTCGATGTCAGAGGGTTCAGAGTTTGCGCCGAATGATGGACTTTATGAAGCTCCCACAGGAACGGCACTTTATGCTCAACATAATGGCAGATAAAATCCGAGAATTCTACGACAACGAACACGACGATCGTGCAAATACTGGCATAAAAAATACTAAACTCGATATTCTTGAAATCCGGGAACAGTAGATGCGCGAGAGAACTATATGCATTGCAGCAAACAGCAGTGAGAAATATGGCAGGTATCACGATGAAACTGCCTGTCAATTTTCCAATGATGTATATTTTTACATCTGTGTGGAAGCTTTTTTCCGTGAGGACATTGAACGGCACGCAGTGCTTCGCAAGTCCACGGAGCGAGAATTTCGCGCGGTTCTTTGCAATATAAGCTACATAAAATGCCAGTCCGAACCCGAAAAACATTGTCCAGGTAATAAGCAACTGTGGCGCATGAATGATTTGCTTGAAAAAATCAGTCATCGCTCCCTCCAACGCAATTCAATCGATTCCAGAAAGGCAGGCGCCCACCAAAGCGATGTGGCCGACCCCACCAATATTGATCTAAAAATTGTCAGATATTAGACCTAGCGTCTATGTTCAATAAGTTTTTTGAGATCGCCCCTATTAACCCACGTCAAGGTCATTATATGAGCACCCATACGAGCGTGCGGCTCCGTCGCGGTGAGAGCGCTGCAGCACGGGCGCCGGGCCGGCACCTACGATCCGCTTTCGGACTGGAGGCGGGCCCAGCACGCCGGCGGCATCGGGACCCGGCCGGCGATGGGGATGCGCCCGGGATCGGCCTTTCCCCACAGGCCGCCTTCGCGATCGAGGGCAACACCACGCCTCGGGCGTCGCTCTGAACGCCGTCGTCGCCGTTAGGTGCCGATCGAGTCCAGATGCTGGGTCGGCGGCGGATCGGACCGCCCGCCCGACCGGTCACCCGGTCCGGCGCTCGCAGAATCGCAACCGGTTCCCGAACGGATCCGCCACCTCCAGCACCTCGCCCCAGGGCGCCTGCTCGATGCCGGGCCGGGCATAGCCGTAGCGCTGGTCGGTGAGCGCCCGGTGATAGGCCCGGATGCCGCGCATCGGCACGAACACGGTCGAGCCGGGGGTGGCGTCGCCGTGGTGCTCGGTCAGGTGCAACCGCAATCCCGCGCGGGCGACCTCCATGTAGAGCGGCAGACCCGGCTCGAACCGGTGCTCGAACCCGGGCGTGAAGCCGAGAAAGCCGCAGTAGAACGCGCGCGCCTTGGCCTCGTCGAAGATGCGCAGAACCGGCACCGCTTCCAGGAAACGGGGGCCGTCATCCGCGTCCCGGTCCAGGACGGCGCAGGCGGTGTTCCAGTCGTCGTAGCGCAGCCCGGCGGCGACGAGTTCGAGGGCGGCCGCGTGCGGGACGGCGAGGTCGCGGGCTGCCAGCGCGGCGCGCAGCCGCTTGGCCATGGTCTTGGCCTGATCGACGGTCGTCATGGTCCTCTCCCCGAGCCGGCGTCGGTCCGTCGGTGCCCGCATTGCCGACCCGGCGCCGGTCAGGGACACGGTGGGGGTGGGTCGTCCGCGATGCTTTCACCATCCCGGTTCCGGGGCGAGCGGCAGGCAGCATCGGCCTGGCGGCAGGCTACCCCGGCCGCGGCGCGGCCGCCAACAGGTTTGAGGGAAGGCTGACACGGGACCTGCCGGCTTCCGACGGGTCACGACCCCGTGCCGTGCGCACGGCCGGCCGGTCGCTGCCGCAGGCGGCGGTCTACCAGCGACCCGCCGCCTGGCGCTCGCGGAGCGCGATCTCGTCCGCGCTGGGTGGTTTGCTGGCGAAACTGCCGGTCTGGACCGCCCCGTCCCGCGCGAACACCGCGACGTGGACGCCCTTCGGCGAGTGGCTCTGCTCGACCAGCGTCCAGGTGCGGGCCGCCGCCGGGTCGTCCGCGTACCAGCGCTTGCCGCGGCCGAGCATGACCGGGAATGTGATCAGGACGAGCCGGTCGATGAGGCCCGCCGGAAGCAGCGCCGGATAGAGCCTGCTGCTGCCCTGGATGAGGAGGTCGGGGCCCTCGCTCTCCTTGAGGCGGGTGACCGCCGCGACGGGGTCGCCGGCGAGGCGGCGGCTGTTGTTCCAGTCGAGCGCGGCGTCGCTTCCGGTGACGACATGCTTGCGGATCGCGTTGAAGGTCGCGCCGATCGGCTGCTCGGCGTTGTGCGGCCAGTAGGCGGCGAAGATCTCGTAGGTGCGCCGGCCGAGCAGCAGCTCGTAATCGCCGCCGAGCAGCTTGCCCATCGGCCCGGCGAGCGACGCGTCGAAGTACGGGAAGGTCCAGCCGCCGTGCGCGAAGCCGGTCTGATCCTCCTCCGGACCGCCCGGTGCCTGGATCACGCCGTCGAGGGACTGGAAGAGGGAGCCGGTGATCTTACGCATGGGCGGAGTCCCCGCGGAGGGCAGCCTCGATCCGGGCGATGTCGATCTTGCGCATGGTCATCATGGCCTCGAACGCGCGCCGGGCCGCAGCCCGGTCGGGGTGGCTGTTGGCG
Source organism: Methylobacterium sp. 285MFTsu5.1 (assembly GCF_000383455.1). NCBI lineage: Bacteria > Pseudomonadati > Pseudomonadota > Alphaproteobacteria > Hyphomicrobiales > Methylobacteriaceae > Methylobacterium > Methylobacterium sp. 285MFTsu5.1. The sequence goes on from NZ_KB911284.1 coordinate 111,796, forward strand.
TGCAGGAGCGCGCGCGGCGTGATCTGCCAGGAGAAGCCCCAGCGGTCCGTGCACCAGCCGCACGCGCTCTCCGCGCCGCCGTGGCCCACGACGGCGTCCCAGTAGCGGTCGGTCTCCGCTTGATCGTCGGTCAGCACCATGAAGCTGACCGCCTGGTTGGCCCGGAAGGCCGGGCCGCCGTTCAGGCCGACGAACGGACGGCCGAGGACGGTGAACGCGACCGTGAGTTCGTCGCCCGCGGACCCGCCGGGGAAATCCGAGGGGGCGTTCATGGGCGCGCCGACATGGCTGTCGGGGAAGGTCGCGGCGTAGAAGTCCGCGGCCTTGCGGGCCTCGCCGCGATCGAACCACAGGCAGGTCGTCAGCTTGTCGCTCGTCATGGCCGGACGCTCCTCACGTGGCTTGCCGCGGGCCGGCGAGGCCGAGCTGGTGGCCCGCCGGATCGGCGATGTTGGCCGCGTAGCTGCCGCCGGGGATCGGGTCGGGTCCCTGGAGGACCGTGCCGCCCGCCGCCCGGACGGTCGCGAGCGCGGCGTCGATGTCGGCGACGTGGATGTACCAGTTCCAGCGGGCCGGCGCGCCGGTGGCCGCGCTCGACATCATCGCGCCGGGGCGCAGGTCGCCCCGCCCGATGAAGGCGTACTCGCCCAAGTCGCCCATCGGCATGGCACCGAGCTTCTCCCAGCCGAACAGCGCCCCGTAGAAGGCGAGGGCCGCCGCGGGATCGGGGGTGGCGAGCTCGATCCAGACGCCGTGGCCGCGCGTCCGCTCCGTCTCGAGCGGCACCGGCCCGAAGGCCCGGCTCGCGCCGGGACGGGCCGGATCCATCGCGGCGAAGACCACGCCCTGCGGGTCGCTCACCATGGCGAAGCGGCCGACATGGGGGATGTCGACGGGCCCGAACCGGACCGCGCCGCCGAGATCGACCGCGCGGGAAGCCAGGGCGTCGACGTCCGAGGTCGCGAGGTAGACCGCCCAGCCGGGGACGCCGGGGGCCTCGGGCATCGGCCGCCGGATCCCGGCCACGGGCGCCCCGTCGGCCTCCGCGATCCGGTAGCCGCCGTGCTCGGGCATCGGCGACGGCGCGACGCGCCAGCCGGCGACCGCCTCGTAGAAGGCCTGCGCGGCGTCCGGGTCGGACGCGTTCAGCTCGAACCAGATGGGTGTCCCCTCGGCGGGTGGCATCGGGCGCTCCTCCGTGACAATCGGCTCTGCGGCCGCTGCGCGGCGCCCCCTCCGGCCCCGCTTTGCCCAGGCTCGCATTCTCGGTTACACAAAGCAACCATGAAGTCAGAAAAAATAACTGATTTAGCATCCCGGCCTCGCGAGCGCCTGTACGACGACGCCTGCGGCACGGCCCTCGCGCTGGAGTTCATCGGCGAGCGCTGGTCGCTGCTGATCATGCGCGAGCTGGTCTACGGCCCCCGGCGGTTCAGCGAGATCCGGGCGAACCTCCCGGGGATCAGCGCGAACGTGCTGACGCAGCGGCTAGAGAGCCTGGGGGCGGCGGGCATCGCCCTGCGGTACCGGCTGCCGTCGCCGGCCAACGTGCAGGTCTACGATCTCACCGACTGGGGCCGCGAGGCCGCGCCCCTGATGCGCGACCTGGGCCGCTGGGCCGCCCGCTCGCCGCGGCACGATCCGAGCCTGTTCATGTCGGGGGCGTCGGCCATGATGTCGCTCGAGGCCCTGGTCGACCGCGGGCGGGCGGCGGCGCTGTCGGCGACGGTCGCTTTCCACTTCCCCGGCGAGGACTTCGTCGCGACGGTGACCGGCGACGGGATCCGCGTGCGGCGGGGCGTCGCCGAGGCGCCCGACCTCGCCTTCACCGGCGACACGATGGCGATGCGCCGCACGGTCTACGGCAAGGCGCCGCTGGACCGGGACGGCGCCGGCGGGACGCTCGCCGTCGCGGGCCCCGCCGACCTGGCGCGGTCCTTCATCGACCTCTTCACCCTGCCGGCCAAGGCGGGCTGAGGTGCCCGTCCCGCGGCTCGCAGGGGGAGGGCGCGCCGCCCGCGAGCGCGCCGACAACGCCGGCGAGCACGTCGAGGCCGATCGCGACGTCGGCCGGGTCGACGGTCCCCGCCGCCCCCCAGCCGACGCCGCCCCGACAGCGGATCAGCGCGAGGCCGATCGGTCCGAGCAGGGCCATGTGGGACGCGTCGGTGGTCACGCCCTGCGCCAGCCGCACGGCGCGGTGTCCCGCGGCCGCGACGGCCTCCTCGAACAGGCGGACCAGACCGGGATCGCACCGGGTGGCATCGGGATCGACGCTGCGCTCGACGGTGATCCCCAGCCGGCGCCGCGCCGCGACCGCCTCGAGCGCCGCGGCGAGTTCCGCCACGGCCGCGCGCCGCGCGCCGTCGTCGGCGGAATCGACGCGGACGCCCAGTGTCGCCGACCCCGCGACCACGAAGGTCGGCACCGGCGCGACGTCGAGGCGCATGACCGTGACGGTGACCCCCTCCCGCGCCAGGCCGACGCGCTCGGCGGCGAGGACGCATTCGGCCGCCGCGGCGAGGGCGTCCCGCCGGCCCGGCATCGGGTTCGCCGCCGCGTCGACGGCGGCGCCTGTCAGCGTGACCCGGAGCATCGTCGATTCCGACAGGGCCTGCACGATCCCGACCGGCGCTCCCGATCGCTCCAGCACGGGGCCGGCCTCGGCGGCGACCTCGAGATAGGCCAGGATCGCGTCCGAGGCCCGGCGCGCGCTCGCGAGGCGCGCCGGGTCGAGCCCGTGCGCCTCCAGGGCGCGACGCAGGGTGACGCCGTAGGCGTCGTCCCAGTCCAGCGCGTCCGGGGCGAGCCGCCCGACCACAGCCCGGCTGCCGAGCTGCCGGGGACCGAACCGGCCGGCCGCGTCCGCGACGAAGGCGACGACCTCGACCGCGTGGCGCGGCGGCGGTCCGTGCCGGATCATGCGCTCGACGGCGGCGATGCCGATCAGCACGCCGAGCGTCCCGTCGTAGCGGCCGGCATCCTCGCGCGTGTCGACGTGGCCCCCGACGACGACGGCCGGGCCGCCCGGGACCGCGCCTTCGATCCGGCCGACGAGGTTGCCGGCGGGATCGCGCCGGGCCGACAGGCCGGCCTCCGCCATCCAGCCGATGACGAGCGCCTCGGCCTCGGCCTGCTGCGGGCTGAAGACGCGCCGCGTCAGGGTCCACGGGTAGGCGCTGATCCCGGCGAGCCGGTCGACGCGCGCCAGGACGATCCCGGCGGCGCTCTCGGGCGCCGCCGTCACGGCGCCCTCGGCGTCACCGCGATCCCGGCCCCCCAGTAGCGGTTGGCGATCAGCTGCTGATTCCGGATGAGACCGATCGCCGTCCTGGCATCGCCGCCCGCGAACGTGCCGACCGCCGCCCCGCAGAGCGTCAGGTACATCCGCTGGTGCACCACGGACTCGAAATAGGCCCTGGGCGGCGGGGCGAGGTCGAGGCCGGCGTCGAGATTCTGCTGGCGCACCCGCGCGGCGGCCTCCGCCACGGCCGCCTGCACCGTCTCCATCATCGCGCGCTGCGCGGCGTCCAGGATCTCGGACGCCTTGCGCTCTTCGGGCGTCAGAACAGGGCAGGCGACAGCCATCGCGACCTCCGTGTCGATCGCCGGTGAGGCTGACCGGCCGGCCGCGCGGCAATATGGCCGGCGCGTATCAATTCGTTACGGCGCGCCGGACCCGTCACGAACCGTCACTTGCGCAGCGGCACGCCCTTCGTGGTGAAGCGCTGGCCGCCGCCCGTGTAGCGGGGTCGCGGCTGGCCCCCCGTCCGGCCCGCACCGGCGCCGGTCCCCGGCGGCTGCGAGAACGGCACCAGCTGGTCCGGCCGCGGCCCGATGAGGTCGGCGCGGCCCATCTCCCGCAGCGCCTCGCGCAGCAGCGGCCAGTTCTCGGGGTCGTGGTAGCGCAGGAACGCCTTGTGCAGCCGGCGCTGGCGCAGCCCCTTGATCGCCTCGACCGACTCGCTGCCGCCACGTTTCACGCCCCGCAGCGTGTTGATCTCGGTGTGGTACATCGCGGTTGCCGTCGCCATCGGCGAGGGCAGGAACGTCTGGACCTGGTCGGCGCGGTAGTTGTTCTTCTTGAGCCAGAGCGCGAGGTGCATCATGTCCTCGTCGGTCGTGCCCGGATGCGCCGCGATGAAGTACGGGATCAGGTAGTACTTCTTGCCCGCCTCCTTGGCGGCGGCGTCGAACATCTCCTTGAACCGGTCGTAGGTGCCGATCCCTGGCTTCATCATCTTGTCGAGGGGGCCGCGCTCGGTGTGCTCGGGCGCGATCTTCAGGCGCCCGCCGACGTGGTGGGTGACAAGCTCCTTGATGTATTCGGGGCTCTTCACCGCGAGGTCGTAGCGCACGCCCGAGGCGACCATCACCTTCTTGACGCCCTTCACCTCGCGGACCTTGCGGTAGAGCCGGATCAGGTCGTCGTGCGAGGTGTTCAGGTTCGGGCAGACGTCCGGAAAGACGCAGGAGGGCAGCCGGCACGCCGCCTCGATCTTCGGGTCCTTGCAGGCCATCCGGTACATGTTCGCCGTCGGCCCGCCGACATCCGAGATCACGCCCGTGAAGCCCGGGGTCTTGTCGCGGATCCGCTCGATCTCGCGCAGGATCGAGCCCTCCGAGCGGTTCTGGATGACGCGGCCCTCGTGCTCGGTGATCGAGCAGAAGGTGCAGCCGCCGAAGCAGCCGCGCATGATCGTCACCGAGAACTTGATCATGTCCCAGGCGGGAATCTTCGCGTCGCCGTAGGACGGGTGCGGGGCGCGGGCGTAGGGCAGGTCGTAGACCGCGTCCATCTCGTCGCTGGTCAGCGGGATCGGCGGCGGGTTGAGCCACAGGTCGCGGTCGCCGTGGCGCTGGACGAGGGGGCGCGCGTTGCCGGGATTGGCCTCCCGGTGCAGCACGCGCGAGGCGCGGGCGTAGGCCTCCTTGTCGTCCTTGACCTCGTCGTAGGCGGGCAGCCGGATCACGGTCTCGCCGGGCCGGCGGGTGGCGGCCTCGTCCGTCGAGTCGAGGTCGTCGGCGGGCAGCTCGGTGTAGTGGGCGGGCACGCGGCGGAACAGGGCGACGCCCCGGATCGCGTCGAGTTGGTTCGGCGCCTCGCCGGCCGCGAGGCGGTTCGCCACCTCGACCACGGCACGCTCGGCGTTGCCGTAGATCAGCAGGTCCGCCTTGGCGTCCGCCAGGATCGAGCGGCGCACCTTGTCGGACCAGTAATCGTAGTGCGCGATCCGGCGCAGCGACGCCTCGATGCCGCCGAGCACGACCGGGACGTCCTTGAAGGCCTCGCGGCAGCGCTGCGTGTAGACGATGGTGCAGCGGTCCGGGCGCCGGCCGCCCTCGCCGCCGGCCGTGTAGGCGTCGTCGTGGCGCAGCCGCCGGTCCGCCGTGTAGCGGTTCACCATCGAATCGAGGTTGCCGCCGGTGACGCCGAAGAACAGGTTCGGCTTGCCGAGCGCCTTGAACGGCTCCGCCGAGTGCCAGTCGGGCTGGGCGATGATGCCGACCCGGAAGCCCTGCGATTCGAGCAGCCGGCCGATGATGGCCATGCCGAAGCTCGGGTGGTCCACGTAGGCGTCACCGGTCACCAGCACGATGTCGCAGGACTCCCATCCCAGGGCCGCCATCTCGGCTCGGCTCATGGGCAGGAACGGCGCAGCGGGCCCGCGCGGCGACGGCGTTCGGACGGGGGGCGCCAGGGGACGGGCGGTGGACGCTTGGAGTTCCATGGTGTCCCTGCATAGGCCTCCGGGGCCGCGATCTCAACGAATGGCAGGGCGGCGGTGGCCGCGGCCGTGCCGCCCGAGGGCGCCCTGCGCCGATCCGGCGCACCTCGAGACAGGCGATGCGCCGCCGTCGCGGCCGGCCCGGCTCAGCGCGCGATCAGCTCGCGGATGCGGGCGGCCAGGGCCTCCACGGCGAAGGGCTTAGTCAGCACCGCCATGCCGGGCTCGAGACGCCCGTCGCCCGGCAGCGCGGTCTCGGAGAAGCCGGTGATGAACAGCACCTTCAGCTCCGGTCGACCGACCCGGGCGGCATCCGCCATCTGGCGCCCGTTCATGCCGCCGGGCAGGCCGACATCCGTGACGAGCAGGTCGATCCGCGCACCCGATTGCAGCACGCTGAGGCCGCCCGCGCCGTCCGCGGCCTCGATCGCCGTGTAGCCGAGGTCGCTCAGCACGTCCGTCACCAGCATGCGCACCGTCGGCTCGTCGTCCACGATCAGCACGGTCTCGCCCGCCTCGGCCTGCGCCATCAGGCCCCTGGCCGGGTCGGGGCCGTCCGCGTCCGCCTCGCCGAAGTGCCGCGGCAGGTAGATGCACACGTTCGTGCCCTGGCCGACCGTCGAGGTGATCCGGACCTGACCGCCCGACTGCTTGGCGAAGCCGTAGATCATCGACAGGCCGAGGCCGGTGCCCTCGCCCATCGGCTTGGTGGTGAAGAACGGGTCGAAGGCCCGGGCGACGACCTCCGGGGGCATGCCGGTGCCGGTATCGGACACGCACAGCGACAGGTACGGCCCCTCCGGCATGTCCTGGGCGTCGGCCTGCTGCCGGTCGATCCAGCGGTTGTCGGTCTCGATGGTGATCCGGCCGCCCCCGGGCATCGCGTCCCGCGCGTTGATGCAGAGGTTCAGGAGCGCGTTCTCCAGCTGGGACGGGTCCGCGAGCGCGGCCCAGAGCCCGTCTGCCCCGACGTGCCGCACCTCGACGCTCGGCCCGACCGTGCGCTGGATCAGGTCGAGCATCCCGCGGACCAGCCGATCGGCGTCGATCGCCCTGGGCGCCAGCGTCTGGCGGCGCGAGAAGGCGAGCAGGCGGTGGGTCAGCGCCGCGGCCCGCCGGGCGGCGCCCTGGGCGGCGGCGATGTACTTGCCGACATCCTTCGACCGCCCCTGGGCGATGCGGGCCTCGATGAGCTCCAGCGAGCCCGAGATGCCCGCCAGAAGGTTGTTGAAGTCGTGCGCCAGGCCGCCGGTGAGCTGGCCCACCGCCTCCATCTTCTGCGACTGGCGCAGCGCCTCCTCCATGCGCGCCCGCTCCTCCCCGGCCTGCCGCAGACGGTCGGCCGCCGCCCGGAGATCGCGCGTCCGCTCCTCGACGCGGGCCTCCAGCGACGCGTTGAGCTGGCGGATCTCGTCCTGCGTGCGGCGCTGCCGGTAGGCCGCGAAGGCCAGCAGGGCGGTGGCGAACAGGCCGCCGCCGCAGACGAGCCAGATCTCCGGCAGCGCCGAGCCGCGCCGGGGCGAGACGCGCTGCGCGAACGCGACGGTCCAGGTGCGGCCGCCGAGCTCGAGATGCGCCTCGCGGGTGAGGCGCCCCGCCCCGGCGGCGGAGGCCCGCGCGGACCGGTGCAGCAGGTTCGCCTCGCTCGGCGCGCCGTCGTAGATGGCGAAGGCCGCGTCCTCCTCGGCCTCCGCCGCCACGATGCTGTTGAACAGGTCGTCGGCCCGGAAGGCGCCGAACACGAAGCCCAGGAAGCGCCGCCGCCGGTCCTCGAGGTCCGGCGGCACGGCGCCGCCGGCATAGACCGGCATGGCGACGAGGAAGCCCGCCTGCTTGTTCGCGTCGATCTCCTGCACGAGCTGGATCCGCGCCGAGGCGGCCGGCTGGCCGGTGTCGCGGGCCCGCTCGACCATGTCGCGCCGCACCGGGTCCGACATCACGTCGTAGCCGATGGCGGCGAGGTTGCGCGGGTTCGGCGGCTCGGCGAACAGGACCGGGCTGATCATCGGGTTGTCGGTCGGCGGCCGGACCCGGGCATTCTCGACGCCCAGGGCCGCGGCGCGCGCGGCGAACGTCTCCCGCGCGGAGGCGGGCAGGGTCGGCGTGAAGCCGATGCCGAGGAACCCGGGATAGAGGCGCTGCAGTTCGATCCGCTGCACGTAGGCCCGGAACTGGGCCAGCGTGACGGTGGCGCCTTCGGCGGCGAACAGGCCGGCGGCGCCGCGCAGGAGGGCGGTGTAGGTGCGGAACTGGTCCTCGACCGTGCGCAGCTCGATCTCGGTGGCGTGCTCGAAGGTCATGCGGTCGCGCAGCGCCGCCGCCTGCCAGGTGAGGGCCGTGCTCAGCCCGGTCGCGAGGAGGCCGGCGGCCAGGATCGCGGGCGGGATCCAGCGCGCCGCGCCCGCCCCGCGGCGGGCGGCGGGCGCGACAGGACCCTGCGATGCGGTGCGGTGGGACAAGGGGCGAGACCGGACTTCGACTGCGGCCCGTGAAAGCAGGCATGCGCCGGGATGCAAGTCCATGGTGGCGTCACCGGGGCGAGATCCCCGCATCGCGGCGGGCGCTCAGGGCGCGCGGCACGCCATCGCGGCGGTAGCCTCGATCACGCTCAGCGCCCGGCGCCGCACCTCCAGCGCCGCGTCCGGGCTGTCCGACACGGTGGAAGCCTCGCGCCTCAGCGTCGCGTCGCAGGCGCACGAACGGTAGCCCGCCGCGTCGTAGCAGGCGTCGTGGCGCATGCACGCGGCATCGAGGGCGTCGGTCGGCGGCAGCCCCTCGCCGCGCTGACCCGTGCCGCAGTAATTGCCGTGGAACAGCTCCTTGCCGGCGATGACCCGGCCCAGGTCGCCCTTCGGCGGTGCCGGCGCCTCTGCCTGCCCGCTCGGGTTGAGATCGTTGGCCGGCCCGCCCGCCTTCGATCCGGAGGAGCGCAGGGCCTTCGGGATGCCGGAGCGCTCGCCGGGCTCGTTCAGGGCCTCGCCGGCCCGGCCGTTCGGGTCCGAGATGTCCGGGAGCGGCGGGGGCGGTCCCGGGCGAGGCTCGCCCGGCTCGACGGTCGCGGCCGGCAGGTCTCGGACATCCTGCACGTCTTGGACGCTCTGGACGCCTCGCGAGTCTGGAACGCCCTGCGCCCCGGACGCGTGCGGGTAGGCGACGAGCAGAAGCCCGAGCGTGGCGAGGAGAGACGGTCTCACGGATGGCCCCTGATTCAGCGGCCCCTCAACTCGAAGCTCGGCTTCTCCGTTCCGGACTTTCGCCCGCCACGGTCACGGAGCCCTGCGGGGCGGACGCGGGCCGCGGGGCGGCACCGCCCGGGCGGCGCGGCACGCGGCGCAGTGCGCGGGCGCACGGGGGCTCATCCCGCGTGTTGGACCCCGGGGTCGCGGATCCCACATCGAGGCGTAACGCGGCCGGGATGATCCCGGCGACAGACCTGAGCTGGACCTCCGCCATGACCTCTCGTCTTCTGATCGGCGCCGTGATCGGGATCGGCCTGTCCGGGCCCGCCCTGGCGCAGAGCTTCACCGCCCCCGCCGGCATCCCGGCCGTCACCGCCCCCGGCGGCCTCCAGGGCCGCGCGACGCTCGCGGATTCGCGGACGGCGCCGGACGGGCGCGCCGGTATCCTCGACGGCGACGGCAGGCCCCCGTCGGCGGTCGGCACCGTCGATCCGCGCCGCCCGCATCCCGGGCGCTAGGGCGCGCCTCGCCGCACCGCTGGTCAGTCCTGGTCAGGCTCGCCCGGCGCGTCGGGCGTCGCGGTCATCGTCGCGGCGGGCGCGCCGAGGGCGCGCGAGACCGCAGCGGCGCCTCTCCGCACCCGCTCGCCGATCGCGCGCAGCTTCTCGTCGGACAGCCGGTGCGTCGGCCCCGACACCGAGATCCCCGCGATAGCCTCGCCGTGGACGTTGAGGATCGGGGCGGCGACGCAGCGCATCCCGATGCTCCGCTCCTCGTCGTCGATCGCGTAGCCCCGGCGGCGGGTCGCCTCGACGTCGTCGCGCAACTGGTCCAGTGAGCCGATGGTCTTGTCGGTGAACCGCGCGAAGGTCTTTCCCCGGAACAGGCGCTCGGTCCGGGCCGGCGCGTAGGTGCTCAGCAGAGCCTTCCCGATGCCCGACGCGTGCAGCGGCGACAGGGAGCCCGGCGGGAAGAAGGCGCGGATCGTCTCGTGGGTCTCCACCTGGCTGACGAACAGGACGTTGCCGTCCTTCTCGACGCCGAGATTGGAGGTCTCGCCCGTCTCCTGCATCAGCGTCCACATCATCGACCGGCTCCGCTCGACGACGTTGTGGCGGCGCAGGAACGCCGATCCGAGCCGGTAGGCCTCCGCACCGACGTGCCACTCCTGCTTGTCGGCGCTGATCTCGACGAGGCCGCGGCGCTCGAGCGTCGCGAGGACCCGGTGCATGGTCGCCACGGATTGCTCGAGCCTGCCGGCTAGTTCCGAGAGCGTCAGCCCGTCGCCGCCCGCCAGGACGTCGAGGACATCGAGGGCGCGGTCAAGCGCCTGGATGGTCGCCGCCGGCTTGGCGCCTCCGAACCCCTTCGGCCGCCCGCGCCGCCGGTTTCCCGAATCCATGGCGCCCTCGCCCTAGCCCACCCAACCCATCCCTAGGATGGAAAAATTTTTCTCACAACGGAAAAAGGTAAGGCGTTGTCGCGGCGCGCGTTTCCGCGCTCCGACCCCGTATGAAAAAGTTTTTCAAGAAAATATCAATACGGGATCGGCGGTGCTATTGTTCCCGTATTGGAGGAGAGCGCCGCCGATGTTCGCACAGAATCCCGTCTTCATTCCCGGCCCGACCAACATGCCGGAAGTGCTTCGCCGCGCGGCCGACATGCCGACGCTGGATCACCGGTCGCCGCTCTTCGCGCAGATCCTTCATCCGGCGCTCGCCGGCGTGAAGAAGGTCCTGAAGAGCGAGGACGCCGAGGTGTTCATCTTCCCGTCGACGGCTACGGGCGGCTGGGAGACCGCGCTCTCCAACACGCTCAGCGCCGGCGACACGGTGCTGGCGGCGCGCCACGGCATGTTCAGCCACCGCTGGATCGACATGACGCGCCGCCACGGCCTTGATGTCCGGATGATCGAAGCCCCGTGGGGCGAGGGGCTTCCGGCGGATCGCTTCGCCGAGGCCCTCGCGGCCGACAAGGCGCACCGCATCCGGGCCGTGCTCGTCACGCACAACGAGACGGCGACCGGCGTCCGCTCGGACGTCGCCGCCGTGCGCCGCGCGCTGGATGCCAGCAACCACCCGGCTCTGCTGCTGGTCGACGGCGTCAGCTCGATCGCGTCCATGGATTTCCGCATGGACGAGTGGGGCGTCGATGTCGCCGTGACGGGCTCGCAGAAGGGCTTCATGCTGCCCGCGGGCCTCGCCATCGTGGCGTTCTCGCCCAAGGCCATGGCCGCCACGGCGACGGCGACGCTGCCGCGGACCTATTTCGACATCCGCGACATGGCGAAGGGTTACCCGAACGGCGCCTATCCCTACACGCCGGCGGTCGGCCTCCTGAACGGCCTGAAGCTGTCGACGGAACTGCTCCTGGCCGAGGGGCTCGAGACCGTCTTCGCCCGGCACCGCCGCATCGCGGACGGGATCCGCGCCGCCGTCGCCGCCTGGGGCCTGGAACTCTGCGCCGCGCGCCCGGACCTCTACTCGGACACGGTGAGCGCGATCCGCACCCCGGAGGGCTTCGACGCCACGCGGATCGTCACCCACGCGGCGCGCCACTACGACGTCGCCTTCGGGGTGGGCCTCGGCGAGGTCGCCGGGAAGGTCTTCCGCATCGGCCACCTCGGCAGCCTCACGGATGTGATGGCGCTGTCGGGGATCGCAGCCGCCGAGATGGCGATGGTCGATCTCGGCCTGCGCATCGCGCTGGGATCGGGGGTCGCGGCCGCGCAGGCGGTGTACCGCCGCGCCCCGGCCGCCGCCCTGCGCGCCGCCGCCTGAGGGGGCGCGCCATGGAAAGCGCCCTGATCACGCCCACCCTCGACGACGTCCTGGCCGCCCACGAGCGCATCCGGCCCTACATCCACGAGACGCCGGTCCTGACCTCGCGGATCATCGATGAAGCCGCCGGCGCGCAGCTGTTCTTCAAGTGCGAGAACCTGCAGAAGGCCGGCGCCTTCAAGGCGCGGGGCGCCTCGAACGCCGTCTTCAGCCTCACCGAGGCGCAGGCCGCCCGGGGCGTGGCGACCCACTCGTCGGGCAACCACGGCACCTGCCTGTCCTACGCGGCGGGCCGGCGCGGCATCCCCTGCACGGTGGTGATGCCGCGCACCGCGCCCCAGGCGAAGAAGGACGCCGTGCGCGGCTACGGCGGCCGGGTGGTGGAGTGCGAGCCGTCCACCTCATCGCGCGAGGCCGTGTTCGCCGAGGTCGTCGCCGAGACCGGCGCGGAGTTCGTGCATCCCTACAACGATCCCCGCGTCATCGCCGGGCAGGCGACCTGCGCCCGCGAGCTGATCGCGCAGGTCCCGGATCTCGACGCGGTGATCGCCCCGATCGGCGGCGGCGGCATGGTGTCGGGCACCTGCCTGACGCTGGCCGGGCTCGCCCCGCACATCGCCGTCTACGCGGCGGAGCCCGAGCAGGCCGACGACGCCCATCGCAGCCTGAAGGCCGGACGGATCATCGCCGACGACGCGCCGGTGACGGTCGCGGACGGCCTGAAGGTGCCGCTGAAGGACCTCACCTGGCACTTCGTCCGCCACCACGTCGCGGATATCCTGACGGTCTCCGAGGCCGAGATCGTCGCGGCGATGCAGCTGATCTGGAAGCGGCTGAAGATCGTCATGGAGCCGTCCAGCGCCGTCGCCCTGGCGGCAGTGCTGAAGAACCGCCCTTTCTTCGCGAACAAGCGGGTGGGCGTGATCATCACGGGCGGGAACGTCGATCTCGACGCGCTGCCCTGGCAATAACGGGAGGCCCACGATGCACATGAACGCCCGATCCGCCGATCTCGAAGTCGGCTTCGACGTCCCCGCGCTGCCCGGCATGCGCGAGGACGAGATCCAGACGCCCTGCCTGATCGTCGATCTCGACGCGCTGGAAGGCAACATCCGCAAGATGGGCGACTACGCCAAGGCGCACGGGATGCGCCACCGCGCCCACGGCAAGATGCACAAGTCCGTCGACATCCTGAAACTCCAGCAGAGCCTCGGCGGCGCCTGCGGCGTCTGCTGCCAGAAGGTCTCGGAGGCGGAAGTCTTCGCCCGCGCGGGCATCAAGGATATCCTGGTCTCGAACCAGGTGCGCGACCCGGGCAAGATCGACCGTCTGGCGCGGCTGCCGCTGCACGGTGCCCGCATCATCGTCTGCCTCGACGACGTGGCGAACGTCGCCGACCTCTCGGCGGCGGCGCAGCGGCACGGCACGCAACTCGACTGCTTCGTCGAGATCGATTGCGGCGCCGGCCGCTGCGGCGTGCGGACGACCCCCGAGGTGGTGGCGATCGCCCAGGCCGTCGCGGCCGCGCCGAACCTGCGCTTCGCGGGCCTCCAGGCCTACCAGGGCGCCATGCAGCACATCGACGGCTACGAGGAGCGGCGGGCCAAGCTCGACGCGGCCATCGCCCAGGTGCGCGACGCCGTCGCGGCGCTGAACCGGGAGGGCCTCGAGCCGGAGCTCGTCAGCGGCGGCGGCACCGGCAGCTACTATTTCGAGGCGGGATCCGGCGTCTACAACGAGCTGCAATGCGGCAGCTACGCGTTCATGGACGCCGATTACGGGCGTATCCGCGACCGGGACGGAAAGCGCATCGACGCGGGCGAGTGGCAGAACGCCCTGTTCATCCTCACCAGCGTGATGAGCCACGCCAAGGCCGACAAGGCGATCTGCGACGCGGGACTTAAGGTGCAGTCGGTCGATTCGGGCCTGCCCTTCGTCTTCGGCCGCGACGACGTGAAATACATCAAGTGCTCGGACGAGCACGGGGTGATCGAGGATCCCGAGGGCCGGCTGAAGGTCAACGACCGTCTGCGCCTCGTCCCCGGCCACTGCGATCCGACCTGCAACGTCCACGACTGGTATGTCGGCGTCCGCAACGGCCGGGTCGAGACGCTCTGGCCGGTCTCGGCCCGCGGCAAGGCCTACTGACGCACCCTGCACACCGTCCGTCATCGCGAGCGCGGCGCAGCGATCCGGGGACGCGCCTCGACGGGGCCCGCTGCCCTGGGTCGCCTCGCGACGCCCGCGATGACGGGGGCGACATGCCGGCTCACGAATTGAGGACACATCCGCGATGATCATCGTTCCCGAGCACGCGATCGACGGGCTGTTGACCGAGGCGGAGTGCTTTACCGCCGTCGAACAGGTCTTCGCCTCCATGGCGCGGCGGCGAGCCGGCAACTTCCCGGTCGTCCGGGAAGCCATCGGCCACGCCGACGCGCTCTACGGCTTCAAGTCGGGCTTCGACCGGGACAGCCTCGCGCTCGGCCTCAAGGCCGGCGGCTTCTGGCCCGGCAACGCCGCGAAGGGCCTGACCAACCACCAGTCGACGGTGTTCCTGTTCGACGCCGATACCGGCCGCTGCCGGGCCGTCGTCGGAGGGAACCTCCTCACCGCGCTGCGCACGGCCGCGGCCTGCGCCATCTCCGTCCGGCACCTTGCCCGCAAAGATGCGCGGGTGCTGGGCATGATCGGCGCGGGCCACCAGTCGGCGTTCCAGCTGCGCGCCGCGCTGGCGCAGCGGCCGTTCGAGCGGGTCCTCGCGTGGAACCTGCATCCCGGCATGTTCGGCCGGATGGAGGCGGTGGCGCGGGAGCACGGCGTGGCGTTCGAGGCGGTCGACCTCGACCGGCTCGGGTCCGAGGCCGACGTCGTCGTGACGATCACGTCCTCGTTCGCGCCGATCCTGAAGGCCGCGCAGGTCCGGCCGGGCACGCACCTCGCCTGCATGGGGACGGACACGCGCGGCAAGCAGGAGGTGGAGGCCGAACTGCTCGCCGCCGCCACGGTGTGCACCGACGAGGTCGCGCAGTCGGTCAGCATCGGCGAGGCGCAGCACGCTGTCGCGCGGGGGCTCCTCGCCGCGGATTCCATCGTGGAGATCGGGGCGGTGATCAACGGCGATCACCCCGGCCGCGTCTCGGAGTCCGAGATCACCCTGTTCGACGGCACCGGGGTCGGGCTGCAGGACCTCGCGGTCGCCGCGGTGGCGGTCGACCGCGCGGTGGCCAAGGGGCTGGCGACGGAGGTGGATGTCTGACGGTCTCGACCCGAAGGTAATACATCTTTCGTCCGAATGCTGCGGTCGACGCATTCCTCGCCGTCATCACGAGCAAAGCGAAGTGACCCATGGTCGCGCGACCTTTACAGACGTTGCGCGGCTCTGGCTTGCTTCGCTTCGCTCGCAAAGACAGCCGCGCATGGATTGTCAATCGAAGAGATTATAAGAGGGCATTACTCCAGCCTCCAGCTCTGGATGCCAGGATCTTCTCAAATCTCCAGCGGACATCGACGTTCGCCCGATCCTGGAGCCGCGCCGCCGAACCCGATGTCTGGATCCGCGAGCCCCTCTGCGGAGGATGAGTAGGCCGGCCTACGCCTCGTCCCGCACGAGGGCCGCCGCGAGGGCGTTGTGGCGGGCGGTCAGCGCCCCGGCGTCGAGGGTCGTCAGGCGGCCCTCGCGCACCACGATCCGCCCGTTGATGACGCTCCAGGCCACCGTCTGCGGCGCGCAGAAGGTGAGGGCGGCGACGGGGTCGTGCAGCGCCCCCGCCATGCCGAGGCCGCGCAGGTCGAAGGCGACGATGTCGGCCGCCATGCCGGGGGCCAGCGCGCCGATATCGTCCCGGTTCAGCACCTTCGCGCCGCCCAGCGTCGCGATCTCCAGCGCCTCCCGCGCGGTCATGGCCGCCGGCCCGAAGCCGACGCGGGCGAGCAGCATGGCCTGCCGCGCCTCGCCCAGCATGTGCGACCCGTCGTTGGAGGCCGAGCCGTCGACGCCGAGCCCGACCGGCACGCCCGCGCACCGCATCTGCCGGACGGGCGCGATGCCCGAGGCGAGGCGCATGTTGGAGCAGGGACAGTGGGCCACCCCGGTCCCGGTCCGGCCGAACAGCGCGATGCCGGCGCGGTCGAGCTTGACGCAGTGGGCGTGCCACACGTCCGGGCCCGTCCAGCCCAGGTCGGCGGCGTACTCCGCCGGCGTCATCCCGAATTTTTCCAGGCTGTAGCGGACGTCGTCGTCGTTCTCCGCGAGGTGGGTGTGGAGCGAGACGCCGTAGTGCCGGGCCAGCTCGGCGGCATCGCGCATCAGGCCGCGGCTCACCGAGAACGGTGAGCAGGGCGCCACCACGATCCGGCGCATGGCGAAGCGCTCCGGATCGTGCCAGCGCTCGATCAGACGGCGCGTGTCTTCGAGGATCGCCGCCTCGTCCTCGACGACCGAGTCCGGCGGGAGTCCGCCCGCGCTCTCCCCGACGCTCATCGCGCCGCGGGCGGCGTGGAAGCGCATGCCGATCTCCTCGGCACCCTCGATGGAATCGTCGAGCCGGCAACCGTTCGGGTAGATGTAGAGGTGGTCGCTCGACGTGGTGCAGCCCGAGAGGATCAGCTCCGCCATCGCGGTCTGCGTCGAGACGCGGACCATCTCGGGCGTGAGCCGGGCCCAGATCGGGTAGAGCGCCTTCAGCCAGCCGAATAGCTCGGCGTCCTGCGCGGCCGGCACCGCGCGGGTGAGCGTCTGGTACATGTGGTGGTGGGTGTTCACGAGGCCCGGCATCACCGCGTGGCCGCGCAGGTCGAGGACGGTATCGGCCCGCTGCGGCACCTCGGCGGCGGGGCCGACGGCGACGATGCGGTTGTCCTCCACGTAGACCGCGCCGCCGGGGATCTCCCGGCGCTGCGCGTCCATCGTCACCAGGATGTCGGCGTTCGTCAGCAGCAGGGAGGTCATCGCGTCTCTCCGGGTACGCCCTGGAGGTCGCGCCGGACGGGCCGCGACGCCTCCCCACGGCCAGATGCCGCCCTCTGGCAGCAGGAACGCCGTGCCGGGCGCACCGTCTCGGGGCCGTCAGCGGGCCGCAGCATACGGCAGCCGCCACCGGCCACCTTGGCGATTTTTCGCAAACTGCTTCCGAAATCCCGGCATGGCATTCGCGGCCAGCCATGCAAGGTTTGAGAGCCAGCCAAGTCGGCAGCGCATGACCCCGGAGCGGCCGCCGAGAGCCCGCTCCCCCGCCCCCCGGGCGTGCCGCCACGGCCCGCCCTGCGACTGGCCCCACACCCGCTCCTGGCGGCCCGGACCCGGAAGAGGTCCGGCCACCGCTGCCGGGTCCCCGACGACACCATCACGGGACGACGCCTCGACAGGTCCCGGCTGGCGGAGGACACGCCCATGACGTCTCACGACAGGACAACGCGCGAGGTGGACGCGGTCGACGCGATCCCGCCCCTTCCCAAGCTCCTCGCCTACGGCATGCAGCACGTGCTCGTGATGAGCGCGGGGGCTGTCGCGCCGCCGCTCATCCTCGGCGCGGCGATGAACCTGCCGACCGAGACGGTCGCCTACCTGATCAACTGCGACCTGCTGGTGACGGGCATCGCGATCCTGATCCAGTCCCTCGGCCTGGGGATCTTCGGCATCCGCCTGCCGGTCATCATGGGCGTCAGCTTCGCGGCGGTCGGCCCGATGGTGGCGATGGCGCAGGACCCGATGATCGGCCTGCCGGGCATCTTCGGCGCGACCATCGGGGCGGGGGTGTTCGGCCTGCTGCTCCGGCCGTTCTTCTCCAGGCTCGCGAGCTTCTTCCCGCCGCTGGTCACCGGCACGGTCATCCTGATCATCGGCGTCACGCTGCTGCCGGTCGGGATCAACTGGGCGGGCGGCGGCTTCGGGGCCGCCGATTTCGGCGCCCCGGTCCATCTCGGCGTCGCGGCCTTCGTGCTGGCGGTGATCCTGGTGGTCAGCCGCTTCGCCACCGGCTTCGTCGCCAACGTCGCCGTGCTGATCGGCCTCGCCGCGGGCCTGTGCCTCGCCTGGCCGCTCGGCCTGTTCCGCCTCGACGGGCTGGCCGAGCGCCCGCTCATCGCCCTCGTCACGCCGTTCCACTTCGGCTGGCCGACCTTCCACCTGACGGCCGTGGCGGCGATGTGCATCGTCATGATGGTCACGCTGGTCGAGTCGACCGGCATGTTCCTGGCGGTGGGCGACATCGTCGGGCGCCCGGTGGACAAGCGGACCCTGACCCGCGGCCTGATGGCGGACTCGCTCTCGACGCTGATCGCGGGCTGCCTCAACACCTTCCCGCACACCTCGTTCTCCCAGAACGTCGGCCTCGTGAACATGACGCGGGTGCGCAGCCGCTACGTCACGGTCGCGGCGGGCTTCATCATCCTGGGCGTCAGCCTCCTGCCCAAGGTCGCCTTCGCGGTGGCGTCGATCCCGCCGGCCGTGCTCGGCGGCGCCGGCATCGTGATCTTCGGCATGGTCGCGGCGGCGGGCCTCAAGATCGTGGGCGGCGCCGATCTCGGGGATCGCCGGAACCAGATCGTCGTCGCGGTCAGCATCGGCCTGAGCCTGATCCCGATGGCGGCGCCGAAGCTCTTCGCCGCCACGGCGCCGGACTGGGCCGGGCCGATCCTGCACAGCGGGATCACCCTCGGCGCCATCGGGGCGATCGTCCTCAACCTGCTGCTGAACTCGGACCGTCTCGGTGCCGGGGCCGAGCACCGCGTCGCCGACGCGGAGCCCGCCTTCCCGCACGCGGCCGTCCTGGACCGGGCCTGAGGGGAGAAGCCATGTCGGCCGAAGCGACCAAGGCGCTCTCGCGGCGCCACTTCCTGAAGGCCGGCGCGGCGGCGGGCGTCGCCGTGAAGGTCTCCTTCCTGGCGCCCCCGGCCCGGGCGCAGCTCGCCGAGAGCGGCCTGTCCGCCGGCTCCCCGTGGGCCGCGCCGGGCCGGCCCCGCTACCGCCTCGACGCCGTCGCCAAGGTCACGGGCGCCAAGACCTTCTCCCGCGACTACCGGGCCCGCGACCTCGCCGGCTGGCCCGACGGCCAAGCCCACGCCTTCCTCGTCGCGGCGACCCGCGCCGACCGCCGCTTCGCCGGCCTCGACCTGTCGCGGCTCCCGGCCGCCCTGCGGCCGGACCGGATCGTCCGGCACGAGGACCTGGTGGCGGACGGGGTCTCGGTCCCGCACGCCGACTTCTTCGGCGACTGGTTCCTCGTGCCGCAGGGCGAGACGCCGCGCCTGCTCGGGCAGCCGGTGGCGATCCTGATCTACGCCGACTTCCCGCGCTTCGCCGCGGCCAAGCGCGCCCTGCGCTTCGCCGACGACGTCGTGCAGTACGGTGCCGAGACCGGTCCCAGGCCGCCGGCCCATTACGGCGCCTCGCGCTGGGTGCGGATCGAGGGCGACGCGCCGGACGCGCCCGACCGGTTCTCGCCGTTCGCGCAGTCCCCGATCTTCGCCGGCTTCTCCGGCGACGAGCCCGCCTGGCCGAAGGCCGGCGACGACGGCCCCTTCGCCCGGGGCATGGCGGCGGCGGCCGCCATCGCCGCCGAGATCGACGGCGCCGGCGCGGACGCCCTGGTGATGCGGCGGACCTACCGGTCGCAGTCGACGGACGCCTCGGCCATGGAGGCCGACAACGGCAACGTCTGGTACGATCCGGCCACCGGCACGCTGCGCCTGATGATGGCGACGCAGTCGCCCTACGACGTGGCCGAGGCCGCCGCCGCGCTGGTCTCGAAATCCCGGTTCCCGCTCAGGGAGGTCGATCTCAAGGTCGGCTACACGGTCGGGTACGGGACGAAGGACCACCACATCTTCCCGTTCCTCTGCGTCGTGGCCGCGCTCTACGCGGGCGGCCGGCCGGTGCGCCTCGCCAACGACCGGTTCGAGCAGTTCCAGAACGGGCTGAAGCGCCACGCCTTCCGCATGGACAACGTCCTGCTGGTGGACCGGGCCAGCGGCCGGTTCCGGGCCATGACCGGGCGCTTCGCCTGCGACGGCGGCGGGCGCCCCAACTACTCCGTCGCGGTCTCCTTCGTCGGCGCCACCGCGGCGCAGTCGATCTACTACCTGCCGAAGAGCGACTTCCAGGCGATCGCCCTGGCCTCGCGGGCCGTGGAGGCCGGATCGACCCGGGGCTTCGGCACGCTCCAGACCATGTCGGCCACCGAGATGATGGTCGACGAGGCGGCGGCGCTCCTGGACATCGACGCGATCGACCTGCGCCTGCGCAACGTGCTCCGCTCGGGCCAGCGCAACAGCCAGGGCGCGGTCCCGGCCGGGGCGCTGCGCAACGCGGAGATCCTGACGAAGGCCGCCGCGCACCCGCTCTGGCGGGACCGGGCGGCGCGCAAGGCTGCCTACGAGGCCGTCCATCCCGGCCGCCGCTACGGCGTCGGCTTCGCGCAGGTGCACAAGGATTACGGCACGGGCGCCGAGGCGGCGGTCGCGTCGCTGGAGCTCGACCCGCGGGGCCGCCTGAGCCTGCGCCACGTCGCCCACGAGATGGGCCCGGGCGTCACCACCTCGCAGGCGGTCATGGTGGCCGAGATCCTCGGCCGGGTGCCTTCGGAGACCGCGTTCGGCGTGGTGCGCTGGCCCGAGATGCCGCTGGAGACCTCCGACCAGCCCTACACGACGTCCCAGGAAGAGGAGGACCGCCGGGCGCAGAACCCCCGCTGGACGCCGCGCTTCACCTCGCCGATGAGCGCGACCAACTCCGCCTACTACCTCGGCCACGCCACCCGGACGGCCGCGCGGTTCCTCGTCGACCACGCCGTCTGGCCCGCCGCCCGCGCGCTCTGGGCGCGGGGCGGCGGCGGCGGGGCGCTGGCTTCCTACCACGTGGTCGCCCGCGAGGACCTGCGGCTGGTGGACGGGCAAGTGCTGGGCGGCGGCCTGCCGCCGCTGTCCCTGGAGGCGGTGGCCGCCGAGGCGCACCGGCTCGGGCTGCCGGTGGGCGTGACCCTCCACACCTTCAACCGCTGGCAATGGGCCGAGGCCGAGTTCGACCTGCCCGCAACGGGCCGGACGCGCCTGCCGGTCGACGCCCTGGCGGTGCGCTACGGCGCCGGGGCCCCGCCCGAGCGCCGCGCCCTGATGGCGGATGCGGGCTGGCACTTCGTGCCCCGGGCGGCGGTCTTCTACCCGCCGACCCAGCGCAACAATGTCGGCACGACCTACTACGCGCCGATGGCCACCCTGGCGGAGGTCGCGGTCGACACCGCCAGCGGCGACGTGACGATCCTGTCCCACCACTCGATCCTCGAGTGCGGCCGCCAGATCGTGCCCGAGCTGGTCTCCGGCCAGGTGCAGGGCGGCCTCGCCATGGGGATCGGCCACGCCCTCAAGGAGGTGCTGCCCCTCTACGAGGACGGCCCCGGCGACGGCACGTGGAACTGGAACCGCTACGAGCTCCCGCGCGCCCGCGACGTGGCCCCGTGGAACCAGACGGTGGAGATCCTGCCGCCGCTCTCCGAGACCGACCCGCCCAAGGGCATCGCCGAGGTCGTGATGATCGCCGTCGTCCCGGCGCTGGCCAACGCCGTCGCGCACGCGATCGGCCACCGCTTCCACGAACTCCCCATCCGGCCCGAGCGCATCCGCGAGGCACTGGCATGAGCGCCGCCATCGAGATCAAGGACCTCTCGCTCCGCGTGAACGGCGCGGCGGTCGGTCCGATCCCCGTCCCCGTCGGCACGAGCCTGCTCGACGTCCTGCACGAGTGGCTGGGCCTCACCGGCAGCCGCATGGGCTGCGGGCAGGGCATCTGCCACGCCTGCACGGTGATGCTGGAGGAGGCGGCCGGCCCGCGGGAGATCCGCGCCTGCATCACCGGCGCGCACTGGTTCGAGGGGCGGAGCATCCGCACCGTCGAGGGCCATGCCCGCACCGCGCCGGACGGCACCGTCGTGCTCTCGCCGGTCCAGCAGGCCTTCATCGAGAATTTCGCCTTCCAGTGCGGCTACTGCACGCCGGGCTTCGTCACCGGGGCGAGCGTGCTGATCGAGCGCCTGCGCCGCGAGCCGATCCGCCGCGACGAGGTCGAGCGGGTCGTCACCGAGGCGCTCGACCGCCACATCTGCCGCTGCACGGGCTACGTCCGCTACCATCAGGCGGTGCGCGACCTCGTGCTGGCGACCCCCGGTCTCGTGACCGCCTGAGGCGCGCCGTGCGGATCCCGTCCCTCACCACCCCCGCGCGGCGCGTCGGCGCCGGGCTCGCCGCCGCCCTCGCGGTGGCCGTCTCGGCGGCCGGCCTCGTCGCCTTCGGCGCCCTGGAGCGCAGCGTCGTCGCGCGCGCCGTCGAGACCCCGCTGAGCGCGGAGGCCGTGCGCGGCCTCGCCCCCCGCGGCGCCAAGGTCGCCGCCGCGGCCGACTGCTTCGCCTGCCACACGGCCCGGGGCGGCGCCCCCTGGGCGGGGGGACTGCCCCTGGAGACGCCCTTCGGCACGATCCACGCCACCAACATCTCGCCGAGCCCGCAGGGCATCGGCGGCTGGAGCCGCGCCGACTTCCACCGGGCCCTGCGCGACGGGATCGCGCCGGGCGGACGCCACCTCTACCCGGCGATGCCCTACACGTCGTATCGCGGCCTGACGCCGGAGGATGTCGACGCCCTCTACGCCTACCTGATGACCCGCGCGCCGGTCGCGGTGGAGAACAGGGCCAATACCCTCGCCTTCCCGTTCGACCAGCGCTGGACCCTGGCGGCCTGGAACCTCCTGAGCCTGCCGGCGACCGTCGCCGCGCCCGATCCGGGCCGCTCACCCCTGTGGAACCGGGGCCGCTACGTCGCCGACGCCCTCGGCCATTGCGGCGAGTGCCACACGCCGCGCACCGTGATCCAGGCCATGCGCCCGGACGCCGTCTATCGCGGCGCCACGATCGAGGGCGTCGAGGCGCCCGACATCACGCCCGCGGGCCTCGCGCGTATGGGCTTCACCCCGCACGGGCTCGTCGGGTTCATGCGCACGGGGCTCTCGGCCCAGGGCGGCGCGACGCACCAGATGTTCGACGTCGTGCATTTCTCGACACAGCACATGGACGCGGCCGACCTCACGGCGCTCTCCGCCTACCTGTTCGACCGCGACGCCCTGCCCGCCGAGCCCGAGACGCCGGTCGCCGTCCCCCCCGCGGCGATCCCCGCGGCGGTCGCGGCCCGGGGTCGGGCCAGCTACGCCGGCCTCTGCGCCGGATGCCACGGCGGGGCGGGGGAGGGGATCCCCCACGTCTCCGTGCCGCTGCGGACGAACACCGCGATGCGGGTCGCGGGCGCGGGCGGTCTCCTGCGGGCGATCCTCGTCGGGCTCCCGGCGCAGCGCTTCCCGGGCAACGAGCGGATGGAGGCCATGCCGCCCTTCGCCGCCCTGATCGACGACGCGGCGCTCGCCGACCTCGCGACCTGGATGCGGGCCGAGTGGGGCGGGCAGGGTCAGGCGGTCACGCCGGACGAGGTCGCGCGCCAGCGCGCGGGTTTGCGGGCCGACGCTTCGCACTGAAGGCGGCCGGGAGGAGGGGGCGGACATGACCATGGCTTGTCGGATCGCGGCCGCGCTGCTGCCGCTCGGGATGACGTGCGCGGCGGGGGCGCAGGACCTCGGGACGGCCTCCTCGGCGCCGGTGGCGCCCGAGGCCACGACGGTGGTGGAGGACGGCCCGTTCTTCCTCTTCGCCGACACCCAGATCAGCTACCGCTACCAGTTCCCCACCGTCTCGCCAGGAATCCAGATCCAGCGCCCCGACGGCAGCTTCGTCTCCCGCGCGGCGCCCAAGCACATCCTGAACATCTCCCACGCCGATGCCTGGGCCTACGGGACGAATTTCTTCTCCCTCGACATCCTCAAGTCCGGGTCCCAGTTCCCGGCCGGCACCACCAACGCGCCGGGCTCCGTCGCCGCCCCGTTCTTCGCCGATTACGGCAACACCGAAGCCTACGGGCTGTATCGCGGCACGCTGAGCCTCAACGCGCTCACGGGCACGAAGGCCTTCACGGTTCCCGGCCTCGTCAAGGAGGTGTCGCTGGCCTTCGGCTTCGACGCCAACGCCCAGAACGACGCCTTCGGCTCGAAGAAGCGCGACATCGTCGGCGGCCTGAACTTCGCCTTCGACGTGCCGGCGGGCTTTCTCAACCTCTCCGTGCAAGCCTACAAGGAGTGGAACCGGAACGGGTTCAATCTCCAGCCGGACCGCGACCAGAGCTTCGACACGGTCCCGGAATTCGAGCTGGTCTACAACTTTCCCCTGACCTTCACGGGGCTGCCGCTCAGCCTCGTCGGCTTCAACAACATCGTGCTGCCGAAGGGGCGGGGCGTGAGCAACCCGGCCGCCTTCGCCTTCAACCCGCCCCGCGGGCTCGAATTCCTGTCGCGCACCAACCTCGTGCTCGATCTCGGCAAGCTCGTCTACGATCAGCCCAACCGGGTCGATGTCTTCGTCGGGTTCCAGTACTGGCACAACAAGTTCGGGAACGTCGAGACCGCGACCTTCAAGGGCACCGAGGAGAAGAGCTTCCTCGCCGGCGTCGCGTTCCACGTCTTCTGATGCCGTTTCGGTCGATCAGATCGGTTCCGCCGTCGTTGCGAGCGGAGCGAAGCAATCCAGCCGGCACCACGTTCCCCGATGTCCCGCAGCCCTGGGTTGCTTCGCTGCGCTCGCAATGACGGAGCGGGCTGCACCGACCGAAGCGTCACGCCGCGGAGGATGATCGGGTCGGACGCCGAGTTCACATTGGCGGGACAGTCCGTTGACAGGTCCGAACTGCTCCTAACGATCCCCGCCCATGATTTCCCTGGAGAGCATCCGCATCTTCCTGCGCTCGGCGGAGACAGGAAGCTTCTCGGCCGCCGGCCGCTCGCTGCGGCTGTCACCGTCGGTGGTGAGCTACCGGATCCAGACCCTGGAGGAGCATCTCGGCTGCCTCCTGCTCACCCGGACGACGCGGCGCATGAGCCTCACGGAGGCCGGCCGGATCTTCTACGACCGCTGCCTCGACATCACCGCGGCGGTCGAGCAAGCCGAGAAGAGCGTCGAGACCGCGGGCGCGGTGCCGCGCGGGGTGCTGAAGGTGACGGCGCCGCTCGGCCTCGGCCGCCGGGTCGTCGCGCCGCTCGTGCCCCGCTTCCGCGCCCGCCACGGCGAGACCGATGTCCGGCTGCGCCTGTCGGAGCACCTCCTCGACCTCGTGCAGGAGGCGGTCGACGTCGCGGTCCGCCTGTCGCAGATGCGCGATTCCACCTTCACCCTGCGCAAAGTCGCGGAGATCGAGCGGGTCCTGTGCGCGGCGCCGGCCTACCTGGCCGGGCACCCCGCGCCCGCCGAGCCGGCGGACCTGCTGCAGCACGATTGCCTGCTGCTGCGCTATCCCGGCGCCGAGCAGTTCCGCTGGACCCTGGTCGACGGGCAGGAGACCGTGACCCTGCCGGTCTCGGGGCACATCGATGCCGACGACGGCGACACGCTCACCGCCTGGGCGCTGGCCGGCGAGGGCATCGTCCTGAAGCCGCTGTTCGAGGTCGCGGCGCACATCGCCGAGGGTCGGCTCGTCCCGGTCCTGGAGCACACCCCGCCGACCAGCGTGACGCTCGGCCTGCTCTACCCGTCCCGCAAGATGCTGTCGGCCCGGACCAAGACCTTCGTCGACATGACGCACGAGGCCCTGCGCCAGCACGTGAGCGAGCAGCTCGCCCTGGTCGGCGGCCGGGCGGTCTGAGGCGGGCGCCTCAGGCCGCGACGAGGGCCTCAAGGCGCAGGGCGGCGATCCGTCCAACCTGCCGCAGGGCCTCGGCCCGCTCGGTCTCCGGCGGGTTGCCGAGCCGCTGCTCCAGCCGGGCGAGGATCGCGTCGCGGTCGAGGCCCCGGACCGCGATGATGAACGGGAAGCCGAAGCGCTCGGCGTAGGCCCGGTTGAGGTCCCGCAGCCGCGCCACCGCGGGGGAGGGGCCGCCCAGCAATCCGCTTCCCGCCTGCTCGCGGCTGGAATGCGCGGTGAGCGCGCCGCGCTGGGCGGCCCGCCCGGCGAGCTCGGGATGCGCCCGCAGCAGCGCGAGCTGGCGGACGCGGTCGGCGCCGGCGACCGTCGCCTCCATCGCCGCGTGCAGGTCCGCGCGCCCCGCGAAGGGCCCGCGGTCGAAGGCCGCCTCGGGGACCCAGGGGGAGTGCTCGTAGACCTCGGCGAGGAGGTCCACGAAGGCGTCGCGCGCGAGCGCGTTGAGCGCGGCGATGGTGATCACGGACCTGTCCTCTCCGGGGTCGGTCCCGCCGCCGGGGCGCCGGGAGGATGGTGGGCCGCCCAGTGCCGGGCGATGTCGATCCGCCGGGTCACCCAGACGTCGGAACGGGCCAGGACGTGGTCGAGGAACCGGGCGAGGGCCGGCAGGCGCGCCGGGCGCCCGACGAGGCGGCAATGCAGCCCGATCGACAGCATCTTCGGGGCGCTCGCCCCCTCCTCGTAGAGGCAGTCGAAGGCGTCGCGCAGGTGCGCGAAGAACTGCTCGCCCGACGGGAAGCCGCCGGGGATCGAGAAGCGCATGTCGTTGGTGTCGAGGGTGTAGGGCACCACGAGGTGGTCCCGGCCGGCGACGCGGACCCAGTAGGGCAGGTCGTCGGCGTAGCTGTCCGAATCGTAGAGGAAGCCGCCCTGCTCGACCACGAGCCGCCGGGTGTTCGGGCTGTCGCGGCCGGTGTACCAGCCGAGCGGCGTCTCGCCGGTCAGGCTCCGGATCGTCTCGACCGCGCGGGCGAGGTGCTCCCGCTCGATCGCCTCCGGGACGTCCTGGTAGGGCAGCCAGCGCCAGCCGTGGCCGGCGATCTCGTGGCCGTCGCGGAGAAAGGCCTCGACGGCGGCCGGATTGCGGGCGAGCGCCTGCGCGACGCCGAAGACCGTGAGGGGCACGCCGCGCTCGCGGAACAGGCGCAGGATCCGCCAGACGCCCGCGCGCGCGCCGTACTCGTAGAGGCTCTCCATGCTCATGTGCCGCGCGGGGAAGGGCGTGGCCCCGGCGATCTCGGAGAGGAAGATCTCGGCGTGGGGGTCGCCGTCGAGGACGGAGCGCTCGCCGCCCTCCTCGTAGTTCAGCACGAACTGGACGGCGACGCGGGCGCCGCCGGGCCAGCGGGCGTCGGGCGGCGCCTCGCCGTAGCCGACGAAGTCGCGCGGGGGGCCGTCTGTATCCGGTGCGGTCACGGGCGGGATCCTGCGTTGGCGCGAATAGACGGGGTCCGACGGTTATCGCGCGGCGAGCCAGCGGGCGAGCGCCGCGCGCTCCTCGGGCTGCATGTCGGTGATGTTGTTCGGCGGCATCGCGTGCGTCAGGACGGCCTGCAGGCGGATGGCCGGCGCGAAGCGCGCGACGTGCTCGGGGCTGTCGAGGAGCACGCCCTTGGGCGGGCTCGTCAGGCCCGGCCACAGGGGCTCGGCGGCGTGGCACATGGCGCAGCGCGTCCCGACCACGGCCATCACGGCGTCGTCGACCGCGGGGCCCTCGAGCGCGCCCGCCCCGGCCGCCGCGAGGCTGATCGCCGGGGCCGGAGCCGGGGCCGCCTCGGCGGCGGTCGACAGGCCGATTTGCTCGCGGGCGCCCGGCGACGAGGCGACGCTGATCGCGACCGCCACCGCCACACAGGCCGTCGCGACGCCCCAGGTCCACCAGCGGTCGCCCCCACCGGCGTTGCGCACGTTGAAGTAGTGGCGGACGACGCCGCCCGCGATCACCACGAGGCCGACGATGGTCCAGCTGTAGGGCGAGGACCACGCCATCGGGTAGTGGCCGGACAGCATGAAGAACAGCACCGGCAGCGTCAGGTAGTTGTTGTGGGACGAGCGGTTCTTCGCCTGCTTGCCCCAGGCGGGGTTCGGGACCCGGCCCGCGACCAGCTCGGCGATCGCCTTGCGCTGGTTGGGCATGATGACGAAGAACACGTTGCCGGTCATCCAGGTCGCGATCACCGCGCCCGTGTGCAGCATCGCGGCCCGGCCGGAGAAGACCTGCTGGAAGCCGTACGCGAAGGCGACGACCGTGAGGAACACGGCGGCCGCGAGCAGCGGCGGCCGGTTGGCCAGGGGCGAGCGGTTGAGCCCGTCATAGATCAGCCAGCCGAGGGCGAGGGCGCCGAGGCCGATGGCCGCCCCGGTCATCGGCGTGATCACGCGGACCGCCGGATCGATCAGGTAGAGGTCGGCCTGACCGTAATAGACCCAGCACAGCAGCGAGAAGCCCGACAGCCAGGTCGCGTAGGATTGCCATTTGTGCCAGATCAGGTGCTCCGGCATCCGGTCGGGCGCGACGAGATACTTGCGCACCTGGTAGAAGCCGCCGCCGTGCACCTCCCAGGCCTCGCCGCCCTTGCCGGTCGGGATTGCCGGAATGGCGCGCAAGCTGGCGTCGAGATGCATGAAGTAGAACGACGCGCCGATCCAGGCGATCGCGGCGACGACGTGGGTCCATCGAATGAGGAACCCGCCCCATTCGTGCAGGATCGGATACATGGGACGGATCCTCCGCGATCTGTCGTGGGGCCGGGTTCGGCCTCGATGTCGGCTCGTGGTTCGGCCCGAGCCGCGACCCCGGGTGTGCCCCGAACCGCGGCCGGCAGCGACCCGCCGCGGCGCCAAGGACCTTCAAAATCGTTCGGAAAATGCCGGGCGCTTTCCGGGTTGTCCGAGCCCCCCGCCCCGTGCTCGTCTCCACCGTCTCCTTCGGCCCGACAGACCTTCGCCCGCCTCGGGCCGCGGGCGCGGGCCTTTCCGTCCGGGAGGACGCCGATGGGCCATCTTTCGACACACGTCCTCGACACGGCCGCCGGCAAGCCGGCGGCCGGGGTCACCGTCGAGCTCCGGCGCCTCGCCGGGGACGGCAGCGGGGACGGCACCGGGGAGACCGTCGCGTCGGCCACGACCAACGGCGACGGACGGACCGACGCCCCCCTGCTCGCGGGCGACGCCCTGACGCCCGGGACCTACGAGCTCGTCTTCGCCGTTGGCGCCTATTTCGCCGGGACGGGTGCCGGCGCCGAGCGGCCGTTCCTCGACCGCGTGCCGGTGCGCTTCTGCGTCTCGGACCCGGACGCCAAGTATCACGTCCCGCTGCTCATCACGCCGTGGAGCTACTCCACCTATCGCGGGAGCTGACACGGGATCGGCCGGCATCGGCCCGGGCGGAGCCTGCCGGAGCGCCGGAACTCAGCTTTCCGACCGCGCCCCGGCGGCGCGACCGGTCGCCTCCCGGGGCGAGTGGCCGAACAGCGCCTTGTAGGCCCGGCTGAACGCCGCCTCCGACTCGTATCCGACGCGCAGGCCGATCTCGCCGACGCGGGCGTCGCCCGCGGCGAGCATGTCCCGCGCGAGGTTCAGGCGCCACTCGTTCTGGTAGCGCAGGGGTGAGCGACCTACGAGCGCGTTGAACCGCTCGCAGAAGCTCGACCGCGACATGCCGGCGACGTCCGACAGGGCCTCCACGCTCCAGCGCTGCAGCGGCCTCTCGTGCATGACCTTGAGGGCGCGGGCGATGCGGGGATCGGCCAGGCCGGCCAGCCACCCCGACGTCCGGCCGAGATGAACCCAGGTCCGCAGCGTGCGGATGACCGCGAGGTCGATGATGCGCGAGATCATCAGGGCCGCGCCGGGTTCGGCGTCGGTCGTCTCGACCAGCAGGAAATGCACGAGGCCGTCGAGCCATCCGGCGCCCTCCTCGCGCCGGATGCAGATCTGCTTCGGCAGGAGCGCGATCATGCTGCGGAGCGTGTAGGGATCGAACCAGAACCGGCAGGCGACGACGTCCGCGCCCTCGGCGGCGACCAACCGCCCGGTTCCGAGGCCGCGGGGCAGGAACAGCAGGTCGCCGGGGCCGACCGCGAGGGACTCGCCGTCGCCTTCGAGGATGAGGGCGCCCGCGATCACCACGAGGACGTGGCCTGCGCCGGCATCCAGATCCAGGCGCTCGCCCGGCGCGACCGGCCGGGACTCGACGCGGTCCCCGGTGAGGCGGATCTGCGCGAGCACGTGGGACAGCAGGTCGCCGGACGCGGCGCTGCGCGGCCCGCCCTCCGGAAGATCGGTCAAGTTTTCCAGCGTTTCCGACATGGCTGGCCCCGGCTCCCGATCCTAAACGTGGGCCCATCGAAGCGCGTATTCGCTCGGCGCGTCCGGATCTACGAAGCTATAAATCGGCATCTATCGTGTCCATCTGCCTTGTTCACGAATAGATCCGGTCCGTCGAGCCGCGCTCAGTACACGAAGGAGCCGACGATGAGAACCGACCCGCAGCGCGATCGCGGTCCTGCCTTGCCCTGGCTCACCGCCTACTACTTCGTGCGTGCCGGCGTCGCCGCCGCCTGGGTGGCCGCCGCGCTCGGCCTCGGGAGAGGCATGCCGGCGGTCGCCGCGACGCTCTTGGTCGCCTATCCCGCCTGGGACGCGCTCGCCAACCTGGCCGACGCCCGGCGCAACGGCGGCCTCGCGGGCAGTCCCAGCCAGGCCCTCAACGCGGCGATCAGCGCGGCGACCGCGATCGCGGTCGCGGTCGCGGTCGCCCTCGGACGGGGCCCGAACGCGGTGCTCGCGGTGTTCGGCGCCTGGGCCATCCTCTCGGGACTGCTCCAGCTTCTCACCGGCGCGCGCCGCTGGCGGGCCGGCGCCCAGTGGGCCATGGTCCTGAGCGGCGCGCAATCGGCGCTCGCCGGCGGCTTCTTCATCCGGCAGGCGGCCGGCGCCGCGGTCCCCGGGATCGTGGATGTCGCGCCCTACGCGGCGTTCGGCGCCTTCTACTTCCTCGTCTCCGCGGCCTGGCTGACGGTGACGCGCCTGCGGGACGCGTCGCGGGCGCGCGCCGCCTAGGCGCCGATGCGGCCGGGCGGATCCGACCTCGATCATCGCCCCGGCCCCCGGACATCCGCACCGTCGTCCCCTCCCGACCGCCGTCGGACAGCAGAGGCCATGGTCCATGGGCGCGCGAACGAGCGTGAAGCCGCGGAGGAACGCGGTCGAGGCCTACCTCCACGTCCTGCACGCGCTGATGCTGCGCGACATGCGCACCCGCTTCGGCGCGTCGATGTGGGGCTACGGGGTCGTCGTTCTCTGGCCGTGCGTGCACGTCTTCGTGCTGATCACGATCTACACGGTTCAGAAGCTGCCCGCGCCGCTCGGCGACGACAGGGCCCTGTTCTTCGCGACGGGCGCCGTGCCCGTGCTCGTCTTCCAGTACATCTCGCGCGAAGTCATGAAGTCCGTGATCGTCAACCGGCCGCTGACCTACTACCCGCAGGTCAGGCTGTTCGACCTGGTGTTCTCCCGCGTGCTCGTCGAGATCGTCACCGGCTTCCTGGCCCTGCTGGTCGTGAGCGGTGTCCTGGTCGCGCTCGGCACGAACCCGGTCCCGGCGGACCCGCTGACGGCGGTGGGCGGCTACCTCGCCGCGATCGCGCTCGGGATCGGGATCGGCACGATCAACGTCGCGATCATCGGCTTCTTCCCCGGATGGCTGATCGGCTACGCCCTGTTCAGCATCATCCTCTACGTGTCCAGCGGCGTCCTCTTCCTGCCGAGCTACTTGCCGGAACGGCTGTACTACTGGGCCAAGTTCAATCCGGCCCTGCAGGTCGCGGAATGGATGAGGTCGGCCTACTACCCGGCTGCCGGACTGCAGGTCGACCATCTCTACGTCGTCGTGTTCGGCCTGACCGCGGCGTGTGTCGGCCTGGGCCTGGTCGTGCGCGGCGGCGGCCAGCTGCGAGGCTGAGCGCGGACGCGTCCGATCGGCCCGGGCGCGGAGGACGCGGCTCAGCCCGATCGCGCGTCCGACGACGGCGACGTCGCGCCGCCGCGGTGGGCGATCAGGTCGATCTCGACCAGGGCGTCGTAGGCGAGCCCGGTCGTGCCCACGCAGGTGCGGGCCGGCAGCCGGTCGGGCGGGAAGAAGGATCTGTAGGTGGCGTTGAAGGCGGCGTAGTCGCGCTTGAACTCGGTCAGGAACGCGCGCGCGACGACGACGTTCTCGAGGCCGAGGCCGAGGCCGGCCAGGACCGTCGCGAGATTGGCCATCACGTTGCGGGTCTGCGCCTCGATCCCGTCGGGCAGGACGCCGGGCCTGTCCGGCGTGTCGGGCATCTGACCCGTGACGAAGACGAAGCCGTCGACCTCGACCGCGTGGCTGAAGGGGGCGACCGGCTGCGGCCCTCCGGAGACCATGTGGAACAGCATGGCCGACGAGGCGGACTGGGGTTGCGGCACCGCGATCTCCCTTTCGACGGGCGCGACCCGCCCGATCTCCGTGATCCAGGTCCGCGACCGTAGGGTCACGATCAGGCCGGGGATAGTGTCGGATGCGGCGGTCCGATCCGGTCCGCGCCATGCCCGGTGGAGAGGGTCAGAAGAAGCGCCGGATCTCCTCCGCGATCGCGTCGCCGTCCGTCTCCAGGGCGAAGTGCCCGGTGTCGAGGAAGGTGACGCGGGCCTCCGGGATGTCGCGCCGGAACGCCTCGGCGCCGGGCGGGATGAAGAACGCGTCGTTGCGCCCCCAGACGGCGAGGAGCTTCGGGCGGCGGGCGCGGAAGAAGGCCTGGATCAGCGGGTAACGCTCGAGATTGCGCTTGTAGTCGAGCTTGAGCGTGACCTGCCGGTCAACGTTGCCCGGCCGCGCCAGGATGGCCGCGTCGAGCGTGTAGGTCTCGGGCTCGATGCGGGACGGGTCGGGCACACCCTGGACGTAGGCGGCCCTGACGCCGTCGAGGGTCATGCGGGCGCGGATCGCCGCGACGGCGGCCGCGTTCGGCGCGGCCCAGTAGGCCCGCAGCGGCGCCCAGGCCGCGTCGCCGAGCCCGTCGAGATAGGCGTTGCCGTTCTGGGACACGATGCCGGCGACGCGGTCGGGATGGGCGAGCGCCAGATCCCATCCGACCGGCGCCCCGTAATCGAACGTGTAGAGGATGTAGCGGTCGAGGCCGAGCGCGCCGACGAACGCCTCCGTCGTGCGCGACAGCGACGCGAAGTCGTAGACGTAAGCGCGATCCACCGGGACGTGCGTGAACCCGAAGGCGGGCAGGTCCGGCGCGATCAGGCGGAAGCGATCGGCCAGCCTCGGCATGAGGTGCCGGAAGTAGAAGGACGAGTTGGCGAAGCCGTGCAGCAGCAGGATGACCGGGGCGTCGGGGCGACCGGCCTCCCGGTAGAAGACGTCCACGCCGTCGGCCCGGACCGTGCCGTGGCGGACGTCTCCGGCCCGCGCGGGGTGGACCTCCGCCCGCACGGCGCCCGACGCCGCCGCGCCCGTCGCCAGCACGCCGCCGGCGAGCACACGCCGCCGCGTCGCGCGGGCCGGTCCGCGCCCCGTCATCTCGTCTCCGTGCGTGTGTCGCGTCATCGCGCGCCTCATCCTGGCGGGACGGCATGCGTCGGGATCGTCACCGCCGGGTCGGACGGCGCGACCGCCGTGCGGGACGGCGATCGGCCTGACCGGGCCGCGGCCCGGACGCGCGAACCCGACGGCGCGACCATGATGCAGGGACGCGGCGCGCTCCGGAACAGCGAGTCGTCGCAATTCACCATTCCCTGCCGTGAAACGGTCGACGGCCGCCGCGGCGGCGACCGCGGGCTTCCCGAAGGCCCGAAGCGCCGCCCCGGCGCTAGAGGCCGAGGTTGCGGCCCGGATGCGCGTCGGCGAGCTTGGCCCGGCGGACGTAGCCCCGCATCGTCTTGAGATCCCGGTGGCGGGAATGCGCCATGATCTCCTCGTCGCGCGATCCGCGCCTGTACGCCTCGGTGATGAAGCCCGCGCGGAACCCGTGGGCGGAGATGCGCTCGCGCGGTCCGGCGACGAGGCCGGCTTCCGCCGCGCGCTTCTGAACGATGCGGCCCACCGAGTCCGGATGCAGCCCGTCGTCCATCACGGTGCCGTCCGCCCGGACGGCCCGGAAGACGTAGCCGTCGGCCGGCGCCGCCTGCAGCCAGCGCCGGAGCGCGGCAACCGGACAGGTCGCGGGGCTCCCGCCCGCCAGGACGGTCACGACCGTGCCCTCGCCGTCCTGATCACCTTTCGAATGCGGCAGGAAGACATCGACGGCGCCGTCCCGGAACGCGAGATCTTCGTGGCGGATCCGCGCGACCTCGGAGCGCCGGAACGCGCCGGCGAAGCTCAACAGGAATAGGGCGCGGTCCCGGAGCGCGGCGACCGTCCCTTCGCAGGCCGCGACGATCCGGAGCGTTTCGGGCACGCCGAGCGCGGCGGCCTGCTTCTTCGGCCTGCCGTAGCGCCGGAACATCCCGCGCAGCGCCGCCCGGACGGCCGGATGGGCTGGGACCCACGGCAACCCCTGGAGCTTGTGCGCCTGACCGATCGTGACGAGCCGACGCTCGATCGTCGCGCGCTTGTGGGTCTCGGCCATGGAGGTGAGGTAGCTCGCCACCTGCTCGGGACCCGCGGGGAGGGGCGCGAGATCGTGGCCGCTGCACCAGCGCGCGTAGTGCTGCCAGTCGGCGCGGTAGGCCCGACGGGAATTCTCCGAGAGCGCCTCGTCGGCGAAGGCGCGGGCGCGGGCGGCAAGCGTGGCGGGCAGCGTCATGGCTCTCTCCCTCGGTCGCGCCTGAGCGTGACGCTACGTCTGATAAGAAAGGGTTATCAGACGCTGGCCGATGCGGCGCGGCCCGGGCCTCCCCGCTCGCGGAGGAGGGTGGGCTGCGTGCCTCGCGAACGGTCCACGAGCGGACAGGATATCCGCGCTCCGCGGCAGGTCGGGAACGGCGCGCGATCGCGCGGATCTGCGGGCCGGCATCACCCGCCGCGGCGAGTCGGAGCGTCCGGCGGAACCGTGTGATCGGGTCGGGGGTGGCGCCACCTCGCCTCCGCATCCGGGCAGACGGTCCGCCAACGGTCCGAGCCAGCCGCCCGGCCCGCCGGCAGTGCTTCTCCGGTTCGTCCGGATGGTCACCCCCCGGCAGCGTCGCTGCGCCCGGGTCGCGACGTTGGAACACCGCCGCGGGAAGGTGTCCGTGATTGCGGTCACGCGCTCGACGGAAGTTCATCCAGCGGTTGTGAAGCACGCCGCGGAATTTTAATCCCGGACGAGCGCGGTTTTTATTGATCACGCTCTGACGCCGAGCGCGCAACCTCAAATCACTATTGGATATCCCTGGCAAGAAGACTGCGATCATTAACCTGCATTTAGTTTCGCACCCGCATCTTGGCTCAACGCCTTCCGCATTGAGCAAGCTGCGGAGCTCTCTGCGATCCTGAACACTGGAGGGGATGTCATGGGTCGGTTTCGCAATTTGCGATTGGGCACCAAGATCGCGATACCGGCCGCCCTGCTGCTCGCGACCGCCATCGGCATCGTCTTCTTCGCGCGGTCGGCGATCGACGAGCTCGAGAAGAACACCCAGCAGATCGTCGACGTGGCCGCCGTTCGCGCCGTCACAGCGCTGCAGATGGCGCTGGCCATGAGCAACGCGACGATCTCTGAGAAGAACATCATCATACAGACCGATCCGGCCACGATGGCTGCCGAGCGTCAGCACTTCCAGCGCGAGCGGACGCTCGCCTACGAGGCGATCGACCGCCTCATCGCCCTCGCGGACACCCCGGCTCGGCATTCGGCGAACGCAGCCATCAAGGTCGATATGGGCGCGTATTTCGCGGCGGCCGACCGCGCCATCGCCCTGGGCATGAAGAACGATGCCGAAGGGGCCCGGACGATCTCGGTCGACGAGGGCCGCCCCGCGCGGGCCAAAGTGCTGGAAGGCGTCCAGATGCGGACCGAGACGAACGCCAGGGAGCTCAGAGCCTCCAGGGACCACGCCGTCGCCGTCGCCGAGCAGATCAAGCTGACGCTCACGGTCATCGCCGCGTCGGGCCTTCTCGTCGCATTCGGGATCCTCGGCGGGATCGTGCTGTTCGGGATCAACCGGCCGCTGGCCAGCCTCGTCGGCGTGCTGCAGCGGATGGCCAGGGGCGAGGTCGACGCCGAGATCGAGGAGGCCGCCCGCGGCGACGAGATCGGTGCCGTCGGCAAGGCGGTCGAGGGCATCAAGGCCATGGTGGCGCAGAAGGCCGCCGAGCAGGCCGAGATCCGGCGCATTGCCGACGCGGCGGCGGCCGTCGAACGCAAGCGGACGATGGTCGAGCTCGCCGACGGTTTCGAGCGCGCGGTCGGCGGGATCATCGGCATGGTCTCGTCCTCGGCCACCGAACTCCAGGCCACGGCGCAGACGATGACGGCGACGGCCACCGAGACGGCCAGCCGGTCGACCACCGTGGCGGCCGCGGCCGAGGAAGCCGCCAGCAACGTCAACACGGTCGCCGCCGCCGCCGAGGAACTCGGCTCCTCGGTTCAGGAGATCGGCCGGCAGGTCGACGGCTCCGCCGACATGGCGCGGGTGGCGGTCAACGAGGCCGACCAGACCGGCGCGCTGGTGCAGGAACTGAGCGCGTCGGTCGCGCGCATCGGCGACGTCGTCGGCATGATCTCGACCATCGCGGGACAGACCAACCTGCTCGCCCTGAATGCCACCATCGAGGCGGCCCGCGCGGGTGCCGCCGGCCGCGGCTTCGCGGTCGTGGCAACGGAGGTGAAGGCTCTGGCCGAGCAGACCGCCAAGGCCACCGAGGAGATCACCGGGCAGATCGCCCGGGTTCAGGCCTCCACCGGTCAGGCCGTATCGGCCATCGGGTCGATCACCGTGCGGATCCAGGAGATCAGCCACGTGGCCACCTCGATCGCCGCGGCCGTGGAGCAGCAGGGCGCGGCGACGCAGGAGATCGTCCGCAACGTCAGCCAGGCCGCGATGGGCACCGGCGAAGTGACCAGCAACATCGCCGGCGTGGCCGGCGCGGCCGAGGAGACGGGCGCGGCGGCGAGCCAGGTTCTGGGAGCGGCTTCCGAGCTGTCGCGCCAATCCGAGCATCTCGCTGCCGAGGTGGGGCGCTTCATGGCCACCGTCCGAGCCGCCTGATCCGGGGGCGACCCGCGAGCCCCCGTCCGGCTCATCGCCGGACGGGGCCGTTTCAGGACCGAGATCCGCGAAGGCGGCTCTCGTCCGCCCTGAACCTTCTTCCCGCATCCGGCGTTGAAGACTTTAATCCATGATTGAGGTCCCGATGAAACACCGTACTCTCTTGCGTACTCTCTCGGCCGCTGCGCCGCTGGCGGCCGTCCTCGCCGGGACGGCCTACGCGCAGGCGCCGGCCACCGCGCCGGGCGCGCCGCCGACCTCCTCGGGCGTCGTCACGCCTCAATCGGGCGCGACCGGCGCGCCGGGCGCGGTGACGGGGTCGCCGACCGGGCAAGCCGCCGACACGCGTTCCAACAGCTCCTCAGCCGCGGGCAACGCCAACCAGCCGGAGCGCCCGTCGCCGCAGGGCGGCAGCGGTGGCAGCAGCCGATAGCCGTCGACGATCCGCCGGCACGGCCCCGGTCACGGCCCCGTTGCCGGCGGCCTCTCCCTGAACCGCTCGCGCCGCGCGGCGGCTGCGACACCGGCCATCGCGCTCGGGTCGCGCCGTCGCCGCGCGTCAGGCCTCGTCCTCGGCCGAGCCGGGCCAGGCCGGACCGTGACGCTCCTCGAGTTCGGCTCGGCCGGCTTCGGTGATGCGGTACTCGACGGTCTTCGCGTCCGGATCCGTCCGACCCGTCGCGAGAACCAGTCCCAGGACCTCCATGCGCCGCATGTAGCCGCTGACCTGATAGAAGCGGGCGCCGGTCTGCGCGAGGGTGCGGAGCCGGTAGAGGCTGCCGGGCGGGAGCTTGTACATCGCCCGCCACCGTATCGGTTGTCGGCCCGGACGTCAGTGGGGACAGGTCGGTTCGGCCGGCAGCCCCGCGGAGGCTGGACCGCCGCGCGATGCGCGCGGGTCGTTCACGCGAGGCGGGACGACGCGGCGGATCGGGCCGCGAGCGCCGTCAGGACCGTCCGCCCGTAAGCGGTGGTCGCGAGGCTCGCGCGGAGCTCGCGGTAGAGGTCGTCCCTCCCGAGGCGACAGTCGAGATCGGGGCGCGCCGCGAACCCGTCGAGTTCCTCGAGGATGAGCGCGGCGAAGTCGGCGGGCTCCAGCAGGCCCTCGGCGGCATCGAGGACGCCGTACTCCTCCAGGAATCCGCCACTCAGGGTGATCAGGCCATCCCTGTACCGGATCAGCGCGAAATAGACGCCGAACCGGATCATGGCCCGGTCGCGCCAGCCCGCCTCGGCGATGTAGGTCCTCATCATCACGTCGGTGGAGTAGACCTCGTGCTCCCCGTCGCGCTGGGCGAGGTAGTCGCGGAAGACGTCGTGGGCCGTCGGATCGAGGTGGAGCAGCGCCTGCATGGCCGGTGCCAGCGCACCCTGATCGTCCTCGGGCCCCCAGAGCTGGCGATACAGCTTCCTGGCCTCCACCACCCCCGGCTGGACCGCGAGATAAGTCGTGAGGAGTGCGCGCAGCGCCGGGACCACGGCAACGCGCTCGCGGGCGATGCGCGCGAAGAAGGCCGATTCCGTCATCGCCCGCCCGCCGACCTCGAAGGTCAACGCGAGCACGTCGCCCCGCAGGAGTCCCCCCAGATCCGCTCGGATCCGGCCGGTGAGCGCGTCCAGGGCTTCGGCGATGGCGGCGGCCGAGAACGCCGCGACGGTGACCACCGGTTGCGAGCGCGCCAGGAAGCACCGGACCGCCGACGCGCTCGGGCCTGCCGACGGCCGGGGCCGATAGCCGTCCTCCTCCGGGGTGATCGTCCGGGCGGGCGCCGCGTCGGCGCATCGAGCGCGCGGGATGTAGACGGAGTCGCTGAAGAAGCGGATCTCGACCCGCTCCGCATCCGCCACGTCGGCGAAGGCGGAGACGGCCTTCGCGCCGTCGTAGCGCGCGAAGGAGAAGACGGGCGAGCGCGTGCCGTCCAGGCCGATGCGCTGGAAGTCCGTGGTCCGATCCCAGAAATACCCCGACTTGATCCAGAACGCCCGCTCGTCGGGCTCCCAGGCCACCTCGGTGATCGCGCGCGGAGGCTCGGAGCCGGGCCGCGCGACGAGCGTCGCCGCGCGGGCGACGGGCCCGGTCGTCCAGAGTTCGACGGCCTGTCCGAGGCGGGGAGGGCCGGCGTCCCCCGTATCGGCCGCTGCCTCCGGTGGGCCCCCGCGCGCGGGATCGGAGTGCGGCGTAACGGCGTAGCGGCCGCTGGGGCTGAACCAGTAGGGCTTCACCGCGTCCGGCAGCGGGTCGTAGCGCAGCGTCGCGCCGGCCCGTTCGAGCCGACACAGCCCGTAGGCCGACCCGCCCGGCCCGCACCGGAAGCCGATGAAGGCCAGTCGCCCTCCGGGATCCTCGAACAGGTCGCCGTGAATGGTCAGGATGGTCGGCCCGTCCGGGCGCGGCGGATAGGCCTCCTCGGGCGACAGGGACCCGACAGGGCCATCGGCATGCCAGACGAGTCCGCGCCCGTGCTGCAGGATCTCGAGATCCGACGCCCGCAGGACGACGATGTCGTCGAAGTACTGCTCGTCGTTCTTCGGACCATGGCTCCGATAGACCGCGATCCGGTCGGCATCGCGGGTGACGAACAGCTTGTGATTGAAGGGTCCCTCGCCCGGCAGGCGGCGCCGCACGCGATCCCGGCCCGCCCGCCAGTCGATCAGGCAGAGTTCCCCGTCATCGGACAGGCAGACCAGTCCCGCAGCGCCGACCAGGGCGGCGGCCCGGATCGAGTCCTGCGGAAAAGGCAGGATCATGCGCCACCGCCCGCCGTCTTCGACGGCCGCGACCGTGTTGTATCGCTGCTCAGTGCCGGTGATCGCCAAACGGGGCATGCACGATCCTCGTCAGCGCCGGAAGGTTCGGTCGACGGGCACGCCGCCCTCCGGGGACGCCCGATGGCCGCGGAGAGGGGAGGGCGCTGTGACCCGTATCTCCCCGTGCCTCGCACGGATCGAGGGGCGGGCGGTCGAGCCGGTCCTGCACCGTTGTCGAGATCCTGCCGACGCGTCCCGGACGCTTTCCCAAAGACTTCATCCATCTCGCGCAGCGCGCCGGCAGCATCCGTGCCGTCGGCTCCGGGTCCGGCCGGTGTTGCGCCGGAAGAGCACGGGGCTTGTCCATGTCTAGCGCCCTCGCATGGTACCCCGCGCTGCAGCGAACGTCACGGCGCGGCGATGAGCTAGTCCTCTGGACAGGGCCACCGGCTCCGACGATGCCATCGGACAGGTTTGGGCACCGTGGCTCTGTTCTGCTGGCTGCGGTTCGCATGACAGAGGGAGCGCCACCGTGAGGCAACGCCGGCGCGCAGCCGTACGGCCGCAGGGCGCGTGTGAGAGGAATGAAGACGGGTTCGGCGTATTCCCGGACGCGATCGTGACGGCTCTGGCGCTCCGCGCGATCGACGGCGGCCCCCGGATCGCCCGAGGCACACGCCTTCGACCATGCGGACAAGGGCTGGCGCTCGACCCGGCGTCGACGAAGACGGTCACATGTCGGGCGACGACAGGCCGCCCGACAGCGCCGGGGGCTTCCACGGCCTTCCGGCCTGGCACGCAGCATCATCGAGCACGCGCCACCGGCCGGATACACGCGCGGAACAGAATCCACCCATCATGCAGCAACTCCATGGACGAAGCGTGAGGACATCGAAGGCCATGCGCCGTGAGATCACTTTTCTTACCGTGGCAATTCTAGGGTCTTGTCTTGGAGTCCCTGCGATGGCGCAGGAGATGCGCTGGCAGAAGCGGGAAGGGGACGGTCGCGTCCATCTTGCCTACGAGATTCCGGACAGCGGCGCGCAGGGCCTCGCGCTCACCTGCGACACGCGGGGCGGACAGCTGAGTGTCGACTACTACGACGACAGAGACCGCGCTCGGGACGGCACCCGGGCCGAGGTCGAGTTCGCCTCAGAGGGCGGCACGCTCTCGCTGCCGATGCGGGCGAAACAGCTGGAACTCGACGACCAGATCGTGCTCCAGACCACGACAACGTTGACGCAAGACTGGGTGCGGATCCTGTCCGGCAAGACCCTTCGCGTGACGCTCTCTGGCGACACGCAGCGGATCCCTCTGGCCGGCGCCCGGAGCGGTCTCGCCGCCCTGGTCGCGGGCTGCAGCCGTCCTTCGCGATGACTTCGTGATGACTCGGGGCAGCATATCGTAGTATAAGTGCCGATGATACAGAATTAATCGCCGCATTCCAGAATTTTTGCTATGCGAATTACATCATCGCAAATCAATTGAGTCGGATTGACCTGACCGGTATTTTGGGCCGAGCTGACTGAGCGACTGACTTGCCGGTCAAGCGATTTGCCATGGCGCTCCGTCCCTCACGATCACGTTGAGGATTGTGAAGGGCGATGTTCGGCCCCGCCTCTGGTCGCCCTCATGCTACTCACCAAATTTATAGTACGACCATCGCCTGACCGCGAGTACCACTCCACCTTCCGGATCGCCGATGCTGCCACGGGCGGTGCAGGTCTGCTTGGTATAGGCTTTGCTGACTTCAGCTACCCCAGCGTGAT
This sequence comes from Methylobacterium sp. 285MFTsu5.1, assembly GCF_000383455.1. Classification (NCBI taxonomy): domain Bacteria; kingdom Pseudomonadati; phylum Pseudomonadota; class Alphaproteobacteria; order Hyphomicrobiales; family Methylobacteriaceae; genus Methylobacterium; species Methylobacterium sp. 285MFTsu5.1. The sequence goes on from NZ_KB911284.1 coordinate 152,949, forward strand.
CGCAGCGCGCCCTCAACAGCGTCTGCGGAGCACGCATTTGACTGAAAGCAAAACTCGGGTGATGTGAAGAAGGGTCCAACTTCCGAGGGCCCCATGTAGACCAAAGAACCCGACTACCTGCCCATCGAAGTTCCCCTGCTCAGGCACGTGATACGCGAGGCCGCTCTAGGAATTTTGTCGCAGGACGGCACCGATATATCCCCTGAACCATCCGTGCGCGTCTGTCAGGCCATACGCTGCGGTTTCGTCGTCACGCACCGGATCGCGGAGCCCGGCACCCTTCGTCGTCGCCAAGGCTTTTGGAACACGCAGACGCTTTGGAACCAGGCTAGCGCATTGCAACAAACGCTCGAGGTCCAAGCCGGTGAGGACCTAATCGTTCTGGGATGGAGAGGCGACGGGCAGATCGTGCACGACCGACTCCATAGGGGGCCCTGGGAGTACCGATTGGTCAACGAAGCGCGTATGTCCCCCATAAACCGTCGAACGGCCCGATTGCCTCACATCATGCCACTGGGCAGAGCTGGTCTATCTTGGCCAGCCGGACGTGTCGCCGATGTCAGAAGCGGACAGCTCCGGAACGAGGTAATTTTCGACGTCCACGGTACGCGGGGATGCGTACGCGACATCGCACCCGCTGGTTCAACAATGTCCGACCTCATTGAACGGATCCGCTCGACTGATGCGATGCACTTATGGCCAAGCCGTTACGAAGGTATAGATCAATTAGATCGAACGAGCTTTACACTACGCGCTCGAAGCCACGTCGCGACCTTGGAGTCACGTCCGGCGGCACCTGTCAAGACCATAAGATACTGGGTCGAAGCTGGCGCAGTAAGATATGCAGCACAATTACTTCTTCGTCTGGATCGAGAAGCAAGTCGACTTTGAAATAGATCTAGATATAAATTACTTTCTTCCGTTACGTTCAAGAGTGAAAGTGTAGACGGAAGCGCGTTTAAGATGGCGGAATAGGCAGGGAAGGGCGCCTGATGCCCCTCCCAAGATCATTCTGCAACATGGGCTCCGTGCAAAGCATAGCTTTCGCACTTTCGTAGGCACATCGGGCACAAATTTCCGGCCAATTCCACCACATGACCCTGCCTTTGGTCCGGCTCCAAGCATGATGGAAGGACGAATTTCGAATTCGCATAAGATATCTTATGGAACATGACGCATAGGATCGACTGTTTCGGCTAAGATCTATTAACCATCCGATCCCATAGCCTAGGAAGGGCAGAGACCCTTTCATCATGATCATAGTCGGTGATCGGTCAGAGAGCAAAACTTGGTGTCCGCATGTTCTTTGCACCACCCTGCCCTCACGCCACCACGTGAACCGCACCCCGTTTTGACCGGACAGGCGGCATAGCTCACGAAGGCATAGGCGTTGGCCTATGGGTAAGGCTATGTCATCCGATCCGACCGCCCCGCCGGTGCACGGCGAGATCCTGACTGGCGTTCAGCGTCGACGGCGCTGGTCCACCACCGAGAAGATCCGCCTCGTCGAGGAGAGCCAGCAGCCCGGCTCGTCCGTGTCGTTCGTCGCCCGCCGCTACGGCCTCTCGCCCAGCCTGCTGTTCTCGTGGAAGCGGCGCATGCTGGAGGGCGGCCATCAGGCCGTGCACGCCGACGAGGAGGTCGTTGGAACCAGCCGGGTTCGCGAGCTGGAGCGGCGCGTGCGCGACCTCGAACGCCTGCTCGGGCGCAAGACCATGGAGGTCGAGATCCTGAAGGAGGCGCTCGACCTCGCCCGCACAAAAAAACCGACCTCGCCGCTCAGCTCCTGGGGCGGTTCGACGGGCGGTTCGCGGTGAAAGCGGTCGCCGACACGCTCGGTGTAGCCCGCTCCCACCTGGCCGAGCGCCTGAATCGACCTGTTCGGCCGCGCGGCCTCTACCACAAGCCCGAGGATGCGCAGCTGCTGCCGACGATCCGCGCGATCGTCGATGCCCGCCCGAGCTACGGCTATCGCCGCGTCACCGCACTGGTGAACCGGGCACTGCACTCGCGCGGCGAAGCGAGCGTCAATGCCAAGCGGGTGCTGCGCATCCTGCGGGCGAACGGGCTCACCCTCGCGCCGCACACCGCCCGGCGGCCCGGCCGCACCCACGACGGCACCGTGGTGGCGTTGCGTTCGAACGTGCGCTGGTGCTCGGATCACCTCGAACTGCGCTGCCGGGACGGAGCGGTCGTCCGCGTGCTGTTTGCCATCGACGCCTGCGACCGCGAGATCATGGCGTGGTCGGCGACCACGGCGGGCGTCTCGGCCGAGATGGTCTGCAACCTGATGATCGCCTGCT
>NZ_KB911285.1:0-151073 GCF_000383455.1 Methylobacterium sp. 285MFTsu5.1
TCGGTGGTTCAGAACCGCCAGGACTTCTCCAAGCAGCTGATCAACGTGCTGCAGACGGGCTCGGCCAACCTGACCAACGCCGACCTGAACCAGGAGGCGGCGAACTCGCAGGCGCTGTCGACCCGCCAGTCGATGGGCATCTCGGCCCTGTCGCTGGCCAACTCAGCCCAGCAGGGCGTCCTCCAGCTCCTGCGGTAAGCGACACGCACCGCGTCGACCGAACGGCCGGAGTCGAACTCCGGCCGTTCTCGTTCGCGGGGTCCCGAGGTCGCATCCGGCCGGAACGCGAGAGACCGGTCCCGGCGGTACGACCGCCCGCAGCCCGCCGCTGTCCCCCGGATTCCAGTGGAGGCAGCGCCGGTCATCGCGGGTCAGGAACCGGCGGACCCGCCCCCTTTCGGCATCGCAGGATCCGAACGCCCGGTGTCCGACGCCGGCACTGTCGGGACCAGAGGTCACACCCCCTTCTCGCATCCGCGTGCCGGTTGCGGTTGGACGCGGCGGCGGCTCCGGATAAGACCGGGCCATGAGCATCGAAGATCTTCGGGGGGAGGTCGAGCGGCTGCGTCGGCGCGAGCGCGCGCTGGTTGATGAGAACGCGCGCCTGCGCGCGTCACAGGCCCCAGTCACCGCCCCGACAACCACTCTGGCCGGAGTCGGCACCGCCCGCTCCGATCTTCTGTTCACCGCCGCCGACAAGACCCGGATGGCGATGATCGTCACCGATCCGAACCTGCCCGACAACCCGATCGTCTTCGCCAACCGCGCCTTCCTGGAACTCTCCGGCTACTCGGCGGGAGAGCTGATCGGGCGCAATTGTCGCTTCCTCCAGGGGCCCGCGACGGATCCGGCCGATGTCGCCCGCATCCGCGATGCCATCGCCGCGCGGCGCGACGTGGTGGTCGAGCTGCTGAACTATCGGCGCGACGGCAGCACCTTCGTCAACGAACTCTACATCAGCCCCGTCTTCGGACCGCTCGGCGAGTTGCTGTTCTTCTTCGGCAGTCAGCTCGACCTCACCCGCTTCCGGCAGCGCGAGGCGCAGGCCGTCGAGCGGACCATCGCGCCGCGGCATGCCCGGGCGGACGACGCGGTGGGCTTCTGCATCGTCGAGCTGCGCTTCGACGGGGATGGCAGGGCCGCGGATTACCGCGTGGTGGAGACCAACGCCGCCTTCGAGGATCAGTCCGGCCTCGGCGCCGCGGCGGGACGCTGGATGAGCGCGCTCGAGCCGGACCACGCCCGACGCTGGTTCGACACCCTCGGTGAGGTAGCGCGATCCGGGCACAGCGCCCGGTTCAAGGGAGCCCTGTCGCGAACGGGGCCCATCCTCGACGTCCGCGCGATGCGGACCGGTAGCGGGACGCAGAACCGCGTCGCGATCCTTCTCGAGGATCCGGCGGCCCGGCAGGCGGACGAGGAGCGGCGGGAGGCCCGGACGCGCGACCGGAAGATCGAGCATGACCTGGTCTGGCGGACGAGCCGCGACCTTCTCGTGGTCTGCGCCCTCGACGGAACCTGCCAGGCGGTCAACCCGGCCTGGACGGAGCTGCTCGGGTGGCCGGCCGGCAGCTTGGTCGGCATCCGCATCGATACCCTGATCCATCCGGACGACGGCGAGACCGCGGCCAGCGCGTTCGAGACGCTGCGGACCGGCCACACGCTGTCGGACCTCGACGTCCGGTTCCGGACCGCCGACGGCGCGTATCGCTGGATCGCCTGGAACGCCATCGCGCGCGGGGACCGGTTCCACGCGACAGGGCGCGACGTCACGGAGCGCCGCGCCCTCGAGGAGCAGCTGCGTCAGTCGCAGAAGATGGAGGCCGTCGGGCAGCTCACCGGCGGCGTGGCGCACGACTTCAACAACCTGCTGACCGTCATCAAGTCGTCGACCGATCTGTTGAAGCGACCGGGCCTCAGCGAGGATCGGCGGGGCCGCTACGTCGACGCCATCGCCGACACGGTCGACCGCGCCGCCAGATTGACCAGCCAGTTGCTGGCCTTCGCGCGCCGGCAGGCACTCCGACCGTCGATCTTCGACGTGGTGCAGTCGGTGGCCGCCATCGCCGACATGGTCGGCACGCTGACCGGCGCGCGCATCCACGTCGCGACCGACACGGATGCCGGCACGGACGCGGACGGCCGCAGGCTGCGCTGCCACGTCGATGCCGACCCCAGCCAGTTCGACACGGCCCTCGTCAACCTCGTGGTGAACGCCCGCGATGCCATGCAGGGCGAGGGCCGCCTCGTGATCAAGGTGCGGCGCGCGGACCGGATCCCGGCGCTGCGGGCGCATCCGGCCGTGCCCGGCGATTTCGTGGCCGTGTCGGTCTCGGATACCGGCTCGGGCATCGAAGCGGACCTCCTCGAACGCATCTTCGAGCCGTTCTTCACGACGAAGGGCGTCGGCCACGGCACCGGCCTCGGCCTCAGCCAGGTGTTCGGCTTCGCCAAGCAGTCGGGCGGTGACGTCGCGGTCGACAGCGTCGTCGGCGTCGGGACCACCTTCACGCTGTTCCTGCCGCGGTCCCAGCAGGCGGAGGTCCAGGAGGGCGTGCCGGACGAGCCGGAGCCGCTCGCCGAGGGTCACGGCACGCCCGTCCTCGTGGTGGAGGACAACGAGGAGGTCGGCGCCTTCGCCCGGCAAGCCCTCGTGGAACTCGGCTACAGGGCTGTCTGGGTGAAGGACGCGCAGGCGGCCATCGCCACGATCGAAGCGAACGGCCAGGAGATCGAGATCGTCTTCTCCGACGTGGTGATGCCGGGCATGAACGGCGTCGATCTGGCCCGGGAGATCAGGCGCCGTCGTCCCTACCTGCCCGTCGTCCTCACCTCCGGCTACAGCCACGTGCTGGCGTCGGAGGGCACCGACGGCTTCGAGCTCCTGCACAAGCCCTACTCGGTGGCCGACCTCAGCCGGGCCCTGCGCAAGGCGCTCCGGGAACGGTCGGCGCTGACCTTCGGCTGACGAGGCCGCATCCGACCGGACCGACGCGCGTTACGTCCCCGACCGCCCGAAGATTCGGACAGGACACCGCACCATGTCGTCGGATACGCCGCGTCCCGGGGACGACCCGCTGCCACCCATCGACGACCCGCTGCCGGAGCCCGCACCGCCCGACGGGGACCCGCCGGCCGAGCCGCCGGCGCCGCGTCCTCCCGGTCCCATCGAAGCGGGGTGAGATCGGGCGCCGGACGGCCGCCCGTCCGCAGGCGGACGAGGACTGCATCGGGGCCGCAGGAGCTTCCGGCGGAACCGAAGTGTTCACCGGATCGCGACGAGCTGCTGGCGATGCCGCGCCGCTTCTCAATGCAGCGGGTAGCGGCTCAGCAGGTCGTCCGTCCTCTGGACGGTCTTGTCGTAGAGGCAAGCGGGCAGCGCCGCGTTCGCGCCGCTCCCGTTGGCCCACTCGCTGTCGGTCAGGTCGCCGCAATCCGCGTCCCGGAAGGCGATCCAGGCCCGCTGCGCCCGCTCGAGTCGCGTCTTCCAGAGCGCCCTGGCGTCGGGGTCCGGCGTGCGGTCGTCGTGATCGATCACCGACATCGCCTTCTTGTAGGCCGCGTTGAGCTTCGCGTCGGCCTCCTGCAGGGCGCGGGTCATGCACGCCGTCGTGCCCGGCGTCGAGGTCTCGGTCAGACACAGTTTCGCGGACGGCTGGTCGGCTTCGGCGGTCGTCGGCACGGCGAGGCAGGCGAGCAGCCCGGCAAGGACGGGGGCCGAGGCCGGCAGCAGGCAAGGGCGCTTGTGATTCATGGCACTGGGATCCGGTTCGCGCGTCGCATCGACCCGGCTGCGGGGTCCTGCGCGCGGCGGGTGACGGCGGGTCGGAGCGGAACGCGGCCCGGGCCGCGACCTCAGCGTGCCTCGACGACCACGGCGGTGCCGTAGGCGACGACGCCCATCATCGACTGGTCGGTGTCCGCGGTATCGAAACGCATCATGACGACGGCGTTGGCGCCGAGTTGCGCCGCGTTCTGCGCCATGCGGTCGATCGCCTGCGACCGCGCCTGCTCGATCAGCTGGCTGTACTCGCTGATCTCGCCGCCCATGATGCTGCGCAGTCCGGCGGTGAAATTGCCCACCGCACCGCGGCTGTGCACCACGGCGCCGAAGCAGGGGCCGCGGACCTCGCGCACGTGGTAATTCGGAATGTTTTCGGTCGTGACGATGATCATGGCAGCTCACTCGGCCGGGTGGTTGGGAAAGACGGGAGGCAGTCAGGGCGAGCACGACAGGTCGCCGCCCGGACACTTGATCTGGGCTGCCAGGTCCTGGATCCGCTGGCGCGTCAGCGTGATCTTGCACGCGCCCAGGAGCATCGGGGCGATGCTTCCGTTGTCGTCGGGCGTCAGCGTGTTGAAGCCGGTCCGCAGGTTGCACTCGGAATCGCGGAAGGCGATCCAGGCGCGCTCGGCGGCGACCAGATTGCGTCGGCCGTTCTCGTCGAGCTTGCTGCGCAGGGTCGCGTAGCGGCGGTTCAGCTCCGCATCGGCCCGGTCGAATTCCTGGGCCGTGCAGACGTTGGCGTCCATCTGGTTCGCGGAGGCGCCGCAATCGACCTCCGCCGCGTATCCGGCGGTCGGGACGAGGATCACGGCAGTGAGAATTGCGTTGCGCAGCATGGCGGACTCGGTGCGGGAGAGGGCGGACGACACGGCGGCCGATGCGCAGATCACGGGTCGTCGGACGCCGACTGTGCGTCGCGGGCCCGGAAGCCGTAATAGCCGCGGTCGGCGTCGTAGAGGACGTCGAAGCCGTTCAGGACATGCAGCCCCGTGTTGACGAAAGGCTGCGGGCGCACCGTGTTGAGGACGATGCGTTCGGGAGCGAGCGGCGCGGCTCGGTCGCCGACATCGATCGCGTAGCCGGCCGCGTCGCCGAACTGGAAGCCTAGACGCGTTCCCGGGCGGAGCATGGCGTGATCGCCCGCATCGGCCCGGAGGCTGTCGGCGACCTGGGACGGCGGCAGCGTCAGGAACATGCCGGTGACACCGGTATCGAGGAGCCCCCGGCCGCAGGCGGCGGGCTCACGGCCGTCGACGGTGATGCAGACGGGAACGCCGAGCCAGTCGCCCGGCACGTGCGGGTGCGGGTCGAGCTTCACGAAGCGGTAGCGGCCGCGCGTGTTGGCGCGCGTCAGGCCGACATGCACGCCGCGTCGGGTCAGCACGTAGCCGCGGCGCACCGAACCGGGTCCCGGCGGCTCCGCGTTGAGGAGCGGATTGGTGTCCGGCGTGCTCTGCGTCTGGCTGTCGTCCTCGCGGCCGAAACCGATCCCCATCATCGCCACGTGGGCCGGCGCCGCCTCGGGCGTGCAGCTGCGGGCGCGCGCGGTGCAGTCGATCCGGTCGACGGCGAGGACCCGGATGGGCTGCGTGACCACGCTCGCTCCATCGCGGCCGACGATGGAAACCGGGACGCGCACCCAGCGTCCGACCATGATCCGGCCGGAACTCGAGTAGGTCAGCCGTCCGGGCTCGCTCGGCAGGCTCTCGTTGTCGGGAATCCGAGCGGCTGAGACCACGATGCCGGTCGAACCGGTATCAACGAGCACCGGACGAGGCTCGCCGCCGAACGACAGGCCGAGGCGCGGGGACTTCGTGATGGCGTCGCCGGGCCGCGGCGCGTTGAGGAAGGGCAGGAAGATGCCGCGTCGGTCATCGCCGTAGCTCGGCCCATCGTCGGCCCGCGCCGGAATCGCCGGGCCGAGCAAGGCCGCGCTCACGATCCCGACGCCGAGGAGAGCCGAGACCGATCGGGTGTGAGGGTCCCCAGGACGGACGGTCAGGCAAGCTGAGCGCGGAGGATGCTGAAACACCTGGCACATGTCGGCCCCGGGAGATGTCGTTTCCGAGTCGACACCGCGCGCGATCCGCACCGGCGTCGAGAACAGCTCTGCAGTCCGCGCACGGTTGCGCAGGCGTGGCGGACCGGATCCGGGCGGTCGGCGGCGAGAGCCTGTCCACCCTCAGGCGGTCGGGAGCACGATCCGGTCCGCCACGCGCGCAGCCAATGCCACCACGAGAGATTTCATGAATATCTCTCAAATGAATAGAAGCGTTTAACAGTATTCGCCGTCCATCGCATAGACCCTCAACGATCAGTGGACGCTGTATTGACCCCTCTCCGATCCCGGGTCAACCAATCGTGAGAAATAGTGTTACCGGTTCAGTAAGCCGGGATGGCTTGCGGCGGATGATGAGCATTCGACGCCGTCGCGTCGCGTGTTCTGGACAGAACGCAGTGCCCGCGTCGCTCTCGATCGGAGCGCGCCGACGGTCCTGTGGGTCAAGGCTGATCGGGGTGACCCTGCCGTCGATGGCGACGGGCACCGCCGCCGTCGGGCGGTTACCGGACGACCGACGCCATCTCGGCCGCGCCTGTCGGAAGAAATTTTTCGCGTCACACCGCGCCGGCCGCACGAAACCGCGTCTGGCCGACCCATGCCCCTGTCGAGGCGGACGATCCACCGCCCGACCAGGGAGACCCGAGATGACCAAGACCAAGATCCTCGTCCTCGCCGCCAGCCTACTCTGCGCCGCGGGTCCCGCCCTCGCCCAGGAAGCCGCGCCGCAGCACGGGAACCAGGAGTTCCTCGGCGTCGATCTCGACAACGGCGGCGTCTACTACAACGGCCGCAACTCCGGCCGTTACTGCGTCTACCGCACGGTCGAGGTCTACAATCGCTACACCGGCTACTTCGAGGCGCGGCGCGCCCGCCGCTGCGGCCGCGGTCTCTACCTGCCGTGAGGAGCGAGACCATGCTGACCGCCCTCTCGCCGCTCCACCTCGCCGCCCTCAGCCTGATCGTCGCGTATCTCGGCTGGGGCTGAGATGCCCGCTCCCCGCGCCGGCACCTGTGCCCCCGATGTCATCCGCATCGTCGCGGAGCCCGCCTCGACCGGCCGCGCTCACACCGTGAGATTGTTTCCCGATCCTCCAGCGGATAACCCTGTCGCGCGTGCCGACCGGGTGCGCCCCGCTCCGAGGACGATGAAACCGGGCCGCGACCCGGACAGGAGGACGCGCTTGCCGAGAGCCAACCCGGTATCCGCGCTGCGGCGGGCCGCCCGCACCGCGCTCATCGTGATCGGGATGACCTGCCTCGCCCCGCTCGCGCCGGCCAGGGCCGCCCCGGATCCGGCAGCCTTCGCCGACAATGCCGATGCCGTGGCGGTGGTGATCGGGAACCGCAGCTACAAGCAGACCGTGCCTGTCGACTACGCGCACAACGATGCCGAGGCGATCCGCGCCTACCTGATCGAGCGCCTGGGCTACCGCGAGAGCAACGTCTTCCTCCTGAAGGACGCGACCCTCAACGAGTTCAACCAGGTCTTCGGCACCGAGCGGAATCCGCAATCCGGCCGCCTCTGGCGCAGCGTGCGCGAGGGCCGCTCGAACGTCTTCGTGTACTATTCCGGCCACGGCGTCCCGGATCTCGCCACCAAGCAGCCGTTCCTGCTGCCCGAGGACGGCAACCCGAACCAGGGCGAGAGCGGGTACGCGCTGGAGACCCTGTACCGCAACCTCGAGCTCGTGAAGCGCAAGATCGGCGCCGACCACCAGCTCGTCGTGATGGTCGATGCCTGCTTCACCGGCGAGACCGGCCGCAAGGGCGAGAGCCTGCTGGCTGTGTCCGCGCCCGGCTTCGCGCCCGCCCGGCCGAAGACGGAGGGCGGCATCGTCCGGCTGGTGGCGACATCGGGCGCGACACCGGCCAACTGGGACGAGGCGAACAAGCTCGGCCTGCTGACCAGCCGGTTCCTGATGGGTGTGTCGGGCCTCGCCGACGCGCGCGACCATCAGGGCGACGGCGACGGGCTCGTGCAGTGGACGGAGCTGAAGCGCTACCTCCGCCGCGAGGTGGAGGACGCGGCCCGCCGCGCGTCGGGCCGCGAGCAGGTACCCGAGATCGACGAGGCCCCGATCGTCCTCAAGGCTTCCCTGCCGGTGGCGGCCGTCGCGAAGGGGGTCGAGGCTATCCGGGACGAGGCGGCCTGGCGGCGGGCCGAAGCGCTCGGCACCCGGGAGGGCTTCGAGGCCTATATCGGCGCCTGCGGCGAGACCTGCCTGTACCGGCCTCAGGCCATGGACAGGCTCCTGGCCGGGCGGCGCCGGGACGCGGCGGCGATCGACCAGGAGAACTGGGCCAAGTTCGGGACCCAGCGGCAATATCAGGCCTATCTCGATTCCTGCGGCGAGGTCTGCGCCTATCGCAGCCTCGCCGAGGGCTATCTCGGCGGCAAGGACCCGAGCGCCGATCCGCGCGTCAAGCGCTGCGACGAGCTCGCCGCCGGCACGGACGATCCCGACCGTCCGAGCGGGGTCGCGGGCGTGAAGCTCGGCCGGATCGAGCCCGCCGCCGCGATCGACGCCTGCCGCGGGGCCGCGGCCGCCTATCCGGACCTGCGCCGGCTCTCCTACCAGCTCGGCCGCGCCTACGACCGGGCCGACCGCTACAAGGAGGCCTTCGCCGCCTACGACCGCGCCGCCAAGGCCGGGAGCATCTCGGCGCTGAACAACCTCGCCGCCCTCTACGAGAACGGCCAGGGCGTGAAGCGCCAGCAGGCCGAGGCGTTCCGCCTCTACCGGCAGGCGGGCGAAGGCGGGAACGTGGTGGCGCTGGCCAACGCCGCCCGGATGCTGGAGTACGGCAACGGCATCCCGAAGGACGAGGCGCAGGCGGTCGCCCTGTATCGCCGCGCCGTGGCCGGGGGCGACGTCGCGTCGATCAGCAAGCTCGTGCCGCACTACGCGACGGGCGCCTACGGCTTCCCGAAGGACCTGCGCCAGGGCTTCGACCTCTTCCGGCAAGCGGCGGACCGGGGCGACCCGGTGGCCATGGCCACGATGGCGACGCTGATCGACAACGGCTTCGGGCGGTATTTCCCCGGCGTGCGCTCGGCCGACTTGGTCCTGCGCGCGCTGAAGCACGGGGAACTCGGCGCCGCCTCCGTCTCGGCGACCGACACCGCCGCCCAGAAGCTCAAGCCCGAGACGATCCGCTCGGTGCAGCGCGCCATCAAGGACGCGGATTACTACACCGGTGCCCTGGACGGGCGGTTCAATCCGGTCTTCGTCCGCGCCCTCGATCAGTACGCCCGGGCGAACGAGACCGAATGAGGCGCCTTCTCCTCGCCGCGCTGCTGCTCGCCCCGGCGGCGGCGCGCGCCGACCCCGCGACGCAGACGCTGGCACCGTTCCTCGACGCGGTGGCGGCCTGTGCCGGCCGGCCGGACCTGACGCTCGCGGTCGTCGGCGTCGAGCCCGGCCAGACGGCCCTGTCGCGCGAGCAGTCCGAGGAAGTGCGCCTCGCCGTCGAGGCGCGGCTCCAGGCGACCGGCCGGGTCAGGCTGGCGGCGGCGGCCGACGTCGTGCGGATCAAGGCCCTGCGCGAGGGCACGACGGGCCTCTCGGGTGCGGAGGCCGAGGCGCAGATCCGGTCCGCCTTCGCGGGGGACGCGGCCGTGTTCCTGGTCGAGCCCAGCCGGGCCGGCGAGACCGCCTCCCTCCGGCTCCAGGCCGTGACGCAGAGCGCCGCCTGCAAGGCGACGAGCGACCCTCTGGTCGTGCCGATCCATGTCGGCGCCGGCGTCGCCGACGTCGACGCGGTCATGGACGGTGCGGTGAAGGCGTTCGCGCAGGCCGCACCGAATGCCGGCGCCGTCGAGGTCTGCCCGTTCGTGGCGGAGGGCGGCCATTCCACCTGTGCCGGCGCCCTCACGGACCGCCTCGTCATCGCCCTCGACGCGGAGGCCCGCTCGGCCAACCGGGTGCTCCGCGGCGCGCGCCTCGACGTGCGCCGCCGGCCGCCCGGCACCGCCTGCGCCGGCACCGTCACCGCGCGCGGCCGCTTCCGCACGGACCACGACCGGCAATCCTGGATGGAGGTCGAGTTCCAGCGCGACGGCGCCGTCCTGGCCCCGACGGGGCGACGCCGGATCGCGACGGAGGGGCTCGGCTGCGATCCCGTCCCGCGGCCGTTCCTGGATCACCTCGCCGCCACCGCGCGCACGGATGCCGGCCGCCTCTCGGTGGCGGCCGCCGCCACCCCGTTCGCGGCCGGTCAGCGCCTGGAGATGCGCATCGAGTCCCGCGTCGCGCAGAACCTGTACTGCTGGGTGGTCGCGGCCGACGAGACCGCCTTCGTCGCCCTGCCGGTGCGCGACAACCCGGCCTCGCAGCTGGCCCTCAAGCCGGGAGACTCGCGGCGCTATCCGCGGGGCTACGGCCTCGACGAGATCGTCGCGGGGGAGCCCTTCGAGAACCTGTTCGCCTGCTTCGGCGTGCCGGGCGGCCTGCCGCCGGAGCTCGCCGCGCGGTGGCTGGCGGCGGCGCCGGGCGCCGACGGCGAGGCGCGTCTCCTGCAGCCCCCGGACGTGCTGGACCTGCTCGACCGGATCCGGGCCACGCCCGGGGTCACGGAGGCCGCCGCGCGCGTCGTGGTGCGCTGAGCCGGAGCGCGACGGGATCAGAAGCGCGTCTGGGCCGCCCAGAGCAGACGGGTGGCGCCCGGATGGCCGCCGGAGGTCGACGGATGGCCGGTCGCGAGGTAACCATAAGGCGAATCGAACGATCACAAGGGGTTGCGTGGCAGCCCGCGACCGGGAGGCGCATGACGGGCGGATACGATGAGCGCTGCGCGGCCGACCTCGCCAACGTCGGCGACGGCCGCGATCTCTCCCGCGCCGACCGTGCCTGGCTCGCCCGCGTGGTCACGGGTGCCGTGCGCCCGAACCGCGACAAGCCCCTGTGGGACCTCGCCCACGCCCTCGCCGCGCTGGCCGAGGCGGCCGGGGCCCGCGACGGGCGCGATCTCATCACCCTCGCCCTGGACCCGGGCCTCGCGCGACCGGCCGCCCTCTCGGCGCGCTTCGGCGGCGGCCCGGCCGTCGACGACCGCGGCCCCGTGCTCGGCACCGCCTGGTCCACCGGCTGGGCCGGGCTCGCCCGGCTGCTCGCGCTGGCCGAGTTCGTGCTCACCGCGGAGGACCTGGCCCAGTTCGCGACCGTCGCGGGCTGGCTCGACGAACTCGCCGCCGCGCCCGACGCGGAAAGCGCGGCGATCCTGGCCAAGCGGCTGGCCCGGCATCTCGCCGCCTACCGGAACGCCCATCTGCCGCTGGCGCCGCTGGAGCGGCGCTTCCGGGCGCTCCTGACCTTCCTGGGCGGCCGCCGGTCGGTCGCGGACGACGACATCCTCGATTTCTGGCGCGCCGAGATGGCGACGGGCGAGCGACCGGGCTTCCGCATCGTCGCGGAGCATTTCGTGACCTTCGAGGCGGCCGGCCGCCTCCTCGAAGGCCTCGACGCCCTCGCGGCCCCCGCCGCCCTCGACGCCCACGCGGGCTGGGAGGAGCGGCTGGACGCGGCCCTGGGCGATCTCGCGGCCGCCGAACCCGCCGCGGCGCTGGCGACCGTCCTGGCGGACTGGCCGGAGGGCCCGAAGATCCTCACCGGCGCCGAGCGCGAGGACCTGGCCGACTTCCTGCGCCTCGAGCCCTACCACCGGACCCGCCCGCTGACGACGCTCCGCGCCGTGAGCTTCGGCCGGGTCCAGTCGGGCATCGCCAACCGCCTGCGCCGCGGCGGCGGCGGCGCCGCCATCGCCGAGCGGGCGACCTGCCTGGAGGCCGAGAGCTACGCCGAACTCCGGACGCGCGCGGGACTGCTCGCGGCCCATCTCGACCGGATGCTGCGCATCGCGGCGGCCCTCCGGATCGCCGATCGCGACGCGCTGCCCGAGGCGGTGCGGGGCGCGCTGGAGGCCGCCGAGGCCGACCTGCGCCGCGTCCGCCGCGCCGGATTCGACGATCGGGAGGGGCTCACGGCCGGGTTCGCGGCCGCCGAACCGGCGCTGCTGCGCCTCGCCGAGGCGGCGGCCGACCTGGAGCGGTCGCTCGACGGACTCGCCCGGCACCGGCCACTGGACGCGCTGTTCCCGGCGGATCGGGACGTCTTCGCGGTCGCGTTCGCGGCGGCCTATGCCGGGGAGGCCGCGGCGTGAGCGACGCGGCACGGCTCCTCGCCGAGATCCACGCGGCCCGCGCCCTCGTGCGCGATGCGGCGACGACCGCCCGGCCGGACCACGCGGGGCTCTGGGCCCACGCGACCCGTGCGCCCGACGGCCCGGTCGACCTCGCGACGGTGCGGGCGATCCGCGGCGACCCCGCGACGGCCCGGCGCTACCGGACGATGCTCGGCGCCCTGGCGCTCGCCCACGCGCCGCTCGCCGCGGCCGCCTCGGACGGCGCGATTCTCCGGCGCCGGGTCGGCGCCTTCGCGCTGGAGATCCTCGAGGCCGCGGACGGCGCGCCTCCGCTCCTCGTCCTGCGCGGCGAGTCGGGGCAGATGCCGCGGGTGATCGAGGCGTGGCTCGGCGACGAGACGGTCCGGCTCGACCTCGGTCCGGCGATCGAAGGCGCGGCGGTGCTCGCCCTCGACCCGGCCGTGCCGGACGCGGCCCTCATGGGCCGGATGCTCCGCGACCCGGCCTGCGCGGTGTTCCTGCTTTGACGAGCCGTCGGACGAGCTGGCAGGCCGGTCTCGGCCCGTCCGGGAGACCGGCCCGCGCATGACGCGTCCGGCCATCCTCGTCGTGGTGCCCACGACCCGCGGACCGCTGGTGCTGCGCGGGCTCAGGCCGCGCCCCGGCCTTCCGGCCCCGGCCGCCTTCGCGGACGGCGATTATCGCCCGCTGCCGTGGTCGGCCGATTACGCCCGGCTCTGCGGGGCCGCCGGCCCGCTCGCCCGGTGGACGGGCCGGACGCCGGAGCCCCACGAGCTGCGGCTGTCGGGCTCCTTCGATGCCGGACGCTCCTGGGAGGTTCCGGTCTGCCTGGCGCACGGCCTCGCCGAGGGCGGCCACCCGCTCGCCGCGGCACCGGAGGAGGCCGACCTCATCCTCTGGGCGACCGGCGCGGTCGATCTCGACCTCGCGGTGCTGCCCGGCGACTACGCGCTGCTCGACAAGATCGAGCGCTCGGCCGCGACGATCGCCGAGGCTCCGGACGCCGCGCTGGCGGTCCTCCTGCCGGACGGGCCGGAGCGCGCGCAAGCCGAGGCCGCCTTCCGCGGCATGGGCCGGAACGTACGGATCCTGCCGTCGCACAGCGTGCCCGCAGCCTTGGCCGCATTGACCGCGCCGCGACCTCCGGAGAGGGCCGAGACGCCGCCGGCGCGGCGATGGTGGCGTCTCGCATTGCCGGCCGGCGCCGTCGCGGCGGCCGGCCTCGCCGGTGTGCTCGCTCTCGGGGCCACGCGGCCCGATCCCGTCAGTGAGCCGCGCCCCGACGCGCCGCCCGGTCCCGCCAGCCCTCCCCCCAGCGTCGAAGTCCGGATCGCGTCGCCGATCCACGTCTCCGAGCTGCGCGCCCCGGCGGGCTCCTCCTGCCGCCGCGTCGCCTTCGGAGCCGACCCGCCCGAGCGGCGCCCGGTACCGGCGGAGTCGGGCGATCACCTGGCCGCGAGCCGCCTCACGCCGGACTTGTGCGGGCTCGCCATCGGAGCGGAGCCGGGCCTGCGCGTGCAGGTCGGGCCGGAACTGCGCGACGCCGCCCTCCCGGCCGTCCGGCTGGCGGACGGCGCGCTCGGCTATTTCCTGCGCGAGGGCGCGCGGCAGAACCTCGTCTACACGGTCCAGGCCGTTCCGGAGGCCGGAACCGGCGCGGTTGCCGGCCGCCTGGTCCACACCCTGGCGCGCTGATGAGAATCCGGCGTGTTGCGAATGCTGTCGACCGACCCCGCGAGCGCGGGCCGGATTCGCGGACCGAGAGGAGGGAGAGGATGATCGCGATGCGCCGGAGAGGCCCACTCCTTCTGGGAACGGCCTGCGCGCTGATCGTGCTCGGCCGCGGCGACGCCGCGCGGGCGCAGAGCGTCGGCTTCGATCCCGCCGATTACGGCCGGGCGCAGCTGCCCCTGCGCCAGACGACCGGCGACGCGGCCGCCTATGTCGACCAGAACAAGGGCGCCTTCGAGCCCGTGAGCGAGCTCGACCCGAAGGACGGCCTCGCGGCCCTCGCCCGACCGATCGGCCGCGTCGACATCGTGCTCCAGAACGGCCGCACCGGGCAGCAGGTCGGTGCCTCCTGCACGGGGACGCTCCTGACCGGCGACTACGTGCTGACCAACCACCATTGCCTGCCGCAATCGGGCGACCTGCGCCCGGTCAAGGCGTCGATCCTGATGGATTACCTGACCCTCGACGGGAAAGGCTCCCGCCGGTTCGAGATCGACCCGAAGCCCGTCGAGGTCGACGCCCGCCTCGACTTCGCCCTCGCCCGCGTGGCGGGCAATCCGACCGCGACCTACGGCGCCGCGCGGCTCTCGGGCGAGCCGGTGACGGCCAACCGATCGATGCTGGTCATCCACCATCCCCTCGGACGTCCGAAGGTGATGAGCCGCTTCCGCTGCTTCGCCATGAAGGACCAGGCCGAAGGCCCTGACCTGCGCCACCGCTGCGACACGCTCGGCGGCTCGTCCGGGTCGCTCATGTTCGACGCCTCCGTGGCCGGCATCGCGCTCCACAAGGAGGGCGGCCTCGATCCGAAGGATCCGACGAGCTTCAACAGCGCGACCCGCCTCTCGGCGATCTTGGGCCGGAGCCCGACCCTGGCGCGGATCGCGGCGGCCCAGGGGCGCCCGGTCGCCGCCGCGGATCCGGGGACCGGGCCGGTCGGGCCCGGCCCGGCACCCCAACCCAGGCCGGCGACCGACGGACCCCTCGACCCGGCCGGGATGAACGCCATCCTGCGGGGACGCTGAGCGCCGTCGCGAAGATCGCGAGGCCGGGCGACGAAAATCGCTCTGGGCCGCCCATGGTGGGGTGAGAGGGGCCGAAGCAAGGCCCGGGACACTGGAAGGGGAAGCGATGCGGACCCACGATCTGCCGCGCGCCGCGCGGGCGCGCCTCGGCCGCTCCGGACTGTTGCTCGCCGTCGGCCTCGCCCTCGCGCTGGCCGCGCCCGCGCGGGCGAACCCGCTCACCGAGGTGCCGGGTGCCCGGGCAGCGCAGCCGGACGAAGCGCCTCCGCCGCGGGACCCGGCCGCGGAGCGGGCGGAGGCCGAGGAGGCGCGGGCCGCGAACCCAGGGGCGACCGCGATCATCCGGTCGCTCGCGCCGTTCGCCGACGGCAATCCGGGAGCGCCCGCGCGGCCGCTGGCGGTCAGCCCCGACGACGGCGGCCCGGCGGTCCGCGTCGTTCCCGCCCGGTCGATCGATCTCACCGTGTTCTTCGCCTACGACAGCGCGCGCCTGACCCCCGAAGCGCGCATCCAGCTCGAACCGCTCGGCGAGGCCCTGCGCGCCGAGCCGCTCGCGGGCCACGGATTCCTGATCGCCGGCCACACCGACGCCGCCGGCGGCCGCGCCTACAACCGCCGCCTCTCCCTGGCCCGGGCCCGGGCCGTGAAGGCGCATCTCGTCGAGACCTACGGCATCGCGCCGGAGCGCCTGCGCGTCCACGGCTGGGGACCCGCGCGGCCGAAGGATCCCGACGCACCCCTGTCACGGGTGAACCGCAGGGTGGAGGTCAGCCTGATCGCGCCGGCCCGCAGCGGTGCCCTGCGCTTCGTCCTGCCGGTCGCGGATCGCACTTGCACCGACTTGGCCGACCCGCGCCTGCGGACGGATCTCGACCTCGACGATTTCCGCGCGGCGCCGACCCCGCGTCCCTGCACCGAATGACGCCAACTCGCCTCACCGACGGTCCGAAGACGGAGAGACCCGCGATGTCCTGGAGGATCCCGATGCCCCACGTCCGTACCACCGCGTTCCGCACCACCGCGTTCCGCGCCGCCTGCCTCGCCGTCCTGGCCCTCGGGTCCGCCTACGCGGCACCGGCACGGGCGCAGACCAAGCCCAACGTCGTCGTGATGGGCGAGGACGCCGACGAGGACGCGGTGCCCCGCGGCAACCGCATCTTCCAGCGCGTGATCCACGAGCTGTCCGAGACCATGAATCTGCGCGGCTACAACGTCTACGACGAGACCGCCGTCGCGATGGGGTTCACCCAGGCCAACCGGGTGCGCCGGCGGGATGCCGAGCTGATCGAGGTCGCCCGCGCGGTCCAGAATCCGCCGCTCGACGTGGTGGCGGTGTTCCAGATCTACGCGTCGGCGTCGAAATCCGCCTACTCGGATATCGTGCGGCCTGAGATCCGTATTCCCGGACGCCTCCTCAACGTCCGCACCGGTCAGTCGCTCGGCTCGTTCGAGGTGGCCGGGCTCCAGCTGCCGCCCCTGCCTCAGGGGTGCGACCGCGAGTGCCTGCTCGAGCGGGTCGGCGCCGAGGCGAAGACGGTGGCCGCCGACCTCGCGGCCGCCCTCACCGCGAAGCTCGACGGCGTCATAGCGCCCCGCCGCGGTGCCGATGCCGGCGCTGCGCCCCCTGACGCCGCTCCGGTCGGCGGCGCCGTGGCGGCGGCGCCCGGCGGCGAGGGCTGCGGGGGCTTGCCCAGCGCCTACGTCGTCCGTCTGAGCGGCTTCTCGGCCCAGGAGGTCCAGGCGGCCGAGGAGTACATGGCGGCCTTCCGCTGCTACGAGCACCACCGTCCGGTGCGCGCGAGCGGGGCCAGCACCGAGTACTGGTACGAGACCCGCTCGGATTCCGCCCGGCTCGGCCGGAACCTCCGCCTGATGCTGGAGCACATGAGCGCGCCGGGTCAGGTCCAGTTCTCGGGCAACACCTTCGTCATCAGCCGCGTGGCGACGCGGTAGCCGAACCTTCGCCTTCCCCGCCTCGTCGTCCCACCGTTCCCTGAAGGTTGACCATGTCGGTTCGCGAGCGCCTGCGCGGCGCCCTCTCCCATCTTGTCCCGCCACGCCCGGCGCGGCGCGTCATCCTGGCCGGACTGGTCTTCGCGCCCCTGGCTATCGCGGGTATGGCCCGCGATGCCCGGGCCGACCCGGTCTTTCCGGGCGCCGGCGCCCTCGGCCTGACGCCGCCGGCCGGGATGAGCGTGAGCCGGCGCTTCGCCGGTTTCGAACATCCGGCCGGCGCGTCGATCATCCTGGTGGAGATGCCGCCGGAGGCCTGGGACCAGATCAATGGCCGGTTCACCCCCGAGGCGCTGGCCGCCACGGGCTTCCGGGTGAAGGGCGGGGCCGAGCCCCTGCCGGTCGCGGGCGGTGAGGGCTTCGTCCTGCGCGGCACCCAGCCGGCCAACGGCCTGACCTACGCGAAATGGGTCGCCATCGTGCGCGGCGCCCCCGGGACCGGGCTCGTCACCGTGCAGGTGCCCGAGAAGGCGGCCCGGCAGGTGCCCGCCGCTTCCGTCGAGGCCGCCCTCCGCACGATCGCGTTCCGCGCGAAGGCGAGCCTGACCGATCAGGTCGCGGCGCTGCCCTACACGGTCGGCGACATGGCGGGCTACCGGCCGACCGCGGTCTTCGCGGGCAACAGCCTCCTCCTCACCGAGGGACCCAAGGACGTCGATCCCGAGCGCGAGCAGCCGGTGATCGTCGTCGCGCCCTCGCTCGGCCAGGCGCCGGTCCCGGCGGGCGCGGAAGTCGCGGTCGCCCGCCGGCTGTTCGCGGCGCAGAAGGACTTCGCCGACGTGAACGTCACGGACGAGGCGCGGTCCAGTCGCGGCGAGGCGGTCGTCGTGCGGCTGCGCGGCACCGGGACCGACACCAAGAGCGGCCGTGCCCTCGGCGTGACGCAGACGATGGTCTTCGACGGCCAGCGCTACCTGCGGGTGCTGGGCTTCGCCGATGCCGGTCGCCCCGACGCCCTGGACAGGGCCGACCGTGTCGCCGCCTCGGTGGCGATGCGCTGACCGACCTCTGCACCCACAACGAGAGCCTTCCCGATGCGCCCGCCGCTCCTCGCCCCGCTGCTCCTGGTCTCCGCCCTCGCCCTGCTCGCTGGCCCGGCGCGCGCGGAGGAGAACGAGTGCCGGCGGTCCCCCTCGCTCGCGTCCGGCGCGCCCCCAACCTTCGGGCGCATCAGCGCGCCGGGGCGCACGGCCTTCGTCAAGGACGGGCTCGCCCGCGCCGGCTGCCCGGACCCGAGCGCCGCCTGCCGCGAGCGCGCCTACCTGGTGAGCGCCGATCCCGTCATCCTCGGCGAGCGACGCGGCGCCTATGTCTGCGCCCACTATCGGGGCGCGGGCGACGATATGGGCCGGACAGGCTGGCTCCCGGGCGAGGCCGTCGCCGTCGAGCCGCCCGGTGCCGTCGCGCCTGCGGACTGGCTCGGCACCTGGACCCGTGCGGAGGCGCGCATCCGCATCACCCAGGCCGACAAGCCGGGGCTGCTCACCTTCGGGGGCGACGCCACCTGGGGCGCCGGGGATCCGGAGCGGGCGCGCCGCGGCGGCGTCCATATCGGCGAATTCGCCGGCACGGTCGCCCCGCAGGGCGCCGCGGCGAGCTTCGCCGTCGGCGAGAACGGGGCGCTGCCAGTCGAGGCCGGTGACGCGTCCGATTGCAAGGTCTGGCTGCGGCGGGTCGGCCCCTGGCTGGTCGTCGACGACAACCTCGGCTGCGGAGGCGTCAACGTCACCTTCCGCGGCCTCTATCGCCGCCAGCCATGAGCGGCGCGGCGCGGCGCGGCCGCCCCGGCTCCGCGCGGGGCTTGTGACCGATGGCCATCCGCACGATGGCGCGGCCGAGCCCGTCCCGGCGACGCCTGCGCGTGATCCTCATCCTGCTGCTCATCACGTGGCTGCCGGTCGTACCCTTCGCGCTCGGCCTCGCGCTGACGAACCTGACCGGCTGCACCGTCAACGAGGCGGGGACGCACCCCTGCCCGGTGGCCGGACACGATATCGGCGGCCTGCTCTACACGCTGACGATGACGGGCTGGCTGCTGATCCCGTTCCTGCCCTTCATGGCCCTGACACTGCTGCTCACCGTCGTGCAGGGCCTGCTGATGATCCTTCGAGCGTGGTTGCGGCGATGATGCGGTTCACCTTCCGGCGCGCGGCCGCACTGCTCGGCCTCGGCGTGGCAGCCGTCCCGCTGTCGAGCCTGGCGATCCCGGTGTCGGCGACCCCGGCACGGGCGCAGGCGACCAAGGTGGAGGGACCGGCCCTCCCCTACGCCTCGACGCCCGACCTGCGGGCCGCCACGGTCGCGCGGGCGGTGCGCGACCAGCGCGCCACGAACCCGATCGCCGCGGCCGAGACGGCGCGAGAGATGGCCCAGCACGATTACGACACCATCTTCCGCGGCTTCCTCGACGGGACGCCGCTGCGGCCGGACGATGCGGGCGACGTGCTCACCGCCTTCATCGCCCTGCAATGGATGGTCGCCAACGACGCGACGGTCGAGCCGAGCGCGGCGGCCCTGCGGGCGATCCGGACCCGGTTCGTGGCGCCGATGGCGGAACGGCCGCCCCTGTCCCAGCCGGTCACGCGGGCAGCCTTCGCCGAGCAGGTCAAGCTGCGCGCCGTTCTCCACCATGCCGGCTGGCAGGCGGCCAAGCGGCTCGGCGTGCTGCCGCGTTTCCTGGCGGGCCTGTCCAACGAGTTCATCCCGGTCGCCACGCTGCGGAATCTGGCGCTGACCGAGGACGGGCTGGTGCCGAAGGACCGGGCCGGACGCGCGGCCCCGAAGCCGCCACCGGTCGCGGAGAGCCCGTCCGTGCCGGACGCGCGGCCGGCTCCCTCCCCGGCTCCGTCCGCCCCGGACGCGGCCGGTCCCCCGCGCCACGCCGCCAACTGGGATCAGGTCGAGGGCGTGTACTTCCGTTCGACCACCGGGTTCGGCGTCGGCGGTCTCATGACGATCGATTTCGAGCCGCTGATCTTCCTGCGCGACGGAACCTACTACGAGGTCGCCGACACCGCGCTCGAAGACGTGGACCTCGCCGCCGAGCGGGCCGCACGGCCCAAGCGATTCGGGCGGTGGAGCGCCAAGGGCGCCGGCTTCGTCCTGACCGACGCGCGCGGCCGCGCGAACGACTACGCCCTCGGCGACGGCAGCTTCTTCCGGGCCTTCCCGGCCGGCTCTGGCGAGCGGGTGGCGCGGGCGTACCGAAGGCTGTCGGGCGGCGGCAACACAGCCCTGGGCGGCGACGTCGCGATCGCCGTCGAGAGCCGCTACGACTTCCACGCGGACGGGAGTTACGGCCGCGGCGGCTCGGTCGGCGCGACGAATTCGGGGGCGAGCACCGGCGTCGGCACGGCGATCGCCCGTCGGCGCGCGCCGGAGGGCGGGCGCTACGCCCTCGATCGCCACACGCTCACGCTGACCGCGGCGGATGGCCGGACCCGGCGCCTGTTCTTCGCCTACGGCTCGCAGAAGGATCCCCCCGAGATCGACCGCGAGATGATCTTCGTGGGCGACGACGTCTTCAGCCCGGCGGACTGATCGGGATGCCGAGGGCGGCCCCTCGATCGGCGCGGATCTCAGGACGCGGGGCATCGGCGGATTCCGGGCCGAGCAGACCGCCGCCGAACCGCGCCCAGTCCTCCAGCGAGCGTCCGGGGGCGGCCTGCGGGCCCTGCTTGACCGGTCGCGGCGTCCGCGGCGCGCCGAGGCGCCCGTAGCGCCGGTACCAGGATCGCGCCCTCTGCACCGGCCGTCCCAACGCCTTCCGCATGCCGTCCCCCTGTGCAGCGCGCGCGAATGTCCACGGCCAAGCTAATCCAGGCCGGTCGCCCGGGCATGTCGGGCCGACCCTGACACGATTGCCGATCTCTCCGACTGCGGATCGGCGCCGGGCAACACAGATGAGCCTGCGGGACAGCGACGGGCGGTCTCCCGCCGTCCGCGCGTACCGGGGAATGCGCGGTGGCCCGCGATGGCGGCCGGCATCGCCGTCCCGACAGACCGCGCCGCGCGGTCGGATCCGGCATCGGGTCCGATCCGTGCGGACGTCCTTCACCGTCTCTGGAGCTCAGCCCATGAAACGTCTCGCGATCGCCCTCACGGCGCTGTCGAGCCTCGTCCTGTTCGCCCCGTCGAGCGAGGCGCGACCCCACGGCCGCGGCTTCCATAATGGGCCCCACCATCTGGGCCACGGCGTCTGGAGGGGGCGGCGCCACGGCCTCCACCGGTACCGCCATCACCGTCTGCACCGGCACTACCGGCGGCACCGGGGCTACCGCGGATATCGCGGCGTCCACTTCCGCCCCGCCGGCTACGGCTTCCGGCCCCACGCGTATCGCTCGGGTGGCTGGGGCGGCTATCGCGGGGTCGGCTTCGCGACCGGCGCAGGCCTTGGCCTCGCGGCCGCTGCACGGCCCGGTCTCTACGGCGCGGCCTACGGGCGGCCCTACGGGTACGGCTATGCACCGGTCGGCTACGGCTGCGCCTACTAGGCGGCGCATCCGGACCGGGAGGCCGGGCCGTCACGGTCTCCCGATCGGCGTCCCACGCCACGCCCACGTCGGCGGGGCACTCGTGATCCTCGCGTCCGACGACGCGAGGATCTCGTGTCTCTCCGCGCATCATTCGGACGGATCGGGGCGATCCCCGAAAGACCCGGTGCCGCTTTCGTGCAATGGTCAATCGATCATCGCACGCACGGCCTGTCGGGATATTCCCGACAGGCGTCGGTGTGAGCGGTATCCCGGCTCGAAACAGCTTGCTTGGCCGTTCGAACTCGGCGCTTCTGACCCGGCGGGACAGGCTCCCGAGCGGCCGGAGAGATCAGCGCCCATGCTCATGGACATCGTCAAACAGGGCGCCCGCGCGCGCGCCGTCGGTCGGCCCCGCGACGCCTGCCCCTATCCCGGCGAGTCGCGCGAGCGCCGGGCCTGGTACGAGGGCTACGACGGCTCCTCGTGGGCGGTCGCGACGCGGATGCCGCACCCCGCCCGGATGCTGCCCGGATCGGCCCTTTCCGACGCCGGTGCCGCGTCCGACCCCGCCTCCCCGGCCTGACGGCGGCCCGACTTTCCCGTAGGAGAGCTGTGAGCTTACGGGCCGATGCGGGGATACGGGAGGCGGGCGACGGTGCGCGCGGGACGGCGAGACAGGGGCGTCGGGCCGTCCGAGCGATGGGCGCCGGGTCCGGACCGACGCGCAGCGTGTCCGCGCACGGCCGCATGAATGTTCGCGCCCGCGACACCGGGATCCGGAGGCCCGAGCTCCAGCTGAGCCGCGGCAGCCGCCGCACCTTCGTCGCCCTCGCCCTCGCGGCCGCGATCCCGGTCCTGCTGCTCAGCGGCTGGGTCGCGACGCTGATGGCGCAGCAGCAGCGCGACCTCGCCCGGAGCGCCGCCGTCGCCAGCGCGACCCGGGTGGCCGAGCGCGTCGCCTCGGACATCGCCGCCCAGATCGCGGTCCTCGAGGCCGAGGCCGCCTCCGCGACCCTCGACAGGCCCGACCTCGCGGCCTTCTACGCCGAGGCCGTGCGCCTCCGGCAGGCGCACCCGCTCTGGGAGACGGTGGAACTCGCGCGACCGGACGGCGCCCAGATCGTGAATCTTCTCCGGTCCCTCGAGGAGGAACTCGGACCGACCTCGGACCGGACGAGCTTCGACGCGGTGGTGCGCACGCGGCAGCCGGTGATCGGCGGCATCGGCCCGGCCGGCTCGATCTCGGGCAAGCGCCTCGTCGCGCTGCGCGTGCCGGTCATCCGGGACGGCACGCTGCGCTACGTCCTCTCGATCCGGCTCGCCACGAACGCGGTGAGCTCGATCCTGCGCGACGCCGGCGCCCCCGAGGGCTGGGTCGGCACCATCGTGGACGCGGAGGGCAACACGATCGCCCGGACCCGGGCCGAGGTGGAGGAGCTCGGCCACCCGGCGAACCCGGCGCTCCAGGCGGCGATCCGGAACGCCCCGAACGGCTTCTACACCGGACCGACGCTGGAAGGCGCCGATGTCGAGGTGGTCTACCGGACCCTGCAGCATACCGGCGGCTGGTCGGTGCATTTCGGGATGCCGGTCGCGACGCTCAACGCGCCGGTCTCGCGGTCCTACGCCGTCCTGGGTGGCGGCAGCTTCGTCAGCATCGGGCTCGCCCTGGCGCTGGTCGGTCTCGTCGGCCGCGATATGGCGCAGCGCCGGGCGGGCGAGCAGGCCCGGTTCTCCCTCGCGCTCCGCTCCAGCGAAGAACAGGGCGCCGTCGCCGCCGAGGCCGCGGAGCTTGGCACGCTGCGCTGGGACACCGTCGCGCACCGGGTCACCGGCTCGCCCCGCGCGGCCGATCTCCTCGGTTGGACGGCCGCCGCCGAAGGGCGCGACAGCGCCGTGGACGCCGACACGGTCCTGCAGGCGGTCGATCCCGAGGATCGCGGGCGCCTGAGCGAGGCCCTGCGCCGGAGCCTCGCCGAGGGCACGCCGCTCGACGTCGAGTTCCGCGTGATCCAGGAGGGTCGGGAGCCGCGATGGGTCCGGGTCGCCGGCCGCGTGCCGCAGCTCCACGAGCATACCCCGGCCGGGCTGATCTACGGCGTGGTGTCGGACATCGAGCCGCGCAAGCGCGCGGAGGCCGAGCGCTTCGCGCTGCTGCGCCGCCTCGGCGAGGCCCAGGAGAACGAGCAGCGCCGGATCGCCCGCGAACTCCACGACCAGGTCGGCCAGACGGTGACCGGTCTGTCGCTGGGCCTCAAGAGCATGGAGCGGCTCCTGGCACGCGGCGCGACGGCCGAGGCCGGCCGGCAGGTGGAGTGGCTGCAATCCCTCGCGAGCGAGATCGGCCGCGACATCCACCGGGCCGCCGTCGACCTCCGGCCGACCGCCCTCGACGATCTCGGCCTGCGCGAGGCCCTGGCCACCCTGCTGCGCGACTGGAGCCAGCGGCACGGGATCCGCGCCGACCTGGAATTCCTGAGCGAGGCGACCCGGCTGCCGGCCGCGATCGAGACGGCCGTCTACCGGATCGTGCAGGAGGCCCTGACCAACGTCCTCAAGCACGCCCGGGCCGCGAGCGTCAGCGTCTCGGTGGAGAAGCGCGCGGGCGAGATGCGGGTCGTGATCGAGGATGACGGCACCGGCTTCAACGCCGACGAGCAGCGTGAGCGCGCCGGCGGCGAGGCGCCGGCCAAGCTGCGGCTCGGCCTGTCGGGCATCCGCGAGCGGCTGTCGCTCCTGAGCGGGACTCTCACGCTGGAATCGTCCCCGGGCATCGGTACGACGCTGTTCGTCACCATCCCGATTCCGGAACATCCCGAGACCTGAGGAGAAGCGCATGACGGACCGCATCCGCGTCGCCCTGGCCGACGACCATCCCATCGTCCTCGCGGGGATCCGGACGCTCCTGAACGCCGACCCGGAGATCGAGCTGGTCGGCGAGGCCACCAGCGGCAGCGAGGCGCTGCCGATGATCCACGCCGCCGACCCGGACGTCGCCGTCGTCGACGTCTCGATGCCGGGCCTCAACGGCCTGGAGCTGACCGAGCGCGTCGCCGGGTCTTGCCCGCGGACGCGCGTGCTGGTGCTGACGGTTCACGAGGACGCGGCCTACGTTCAGCCGCTGCTCAAGGCAGGCGCCCGGGGCTACCTCCTCAAGCGCTCGGCCGCGGAGGACCTGCTCCGCGCGGTCCGCGCCGTCGCGGCTGGCGGGATCTACCTCGACCCCTCGGTGGCGAGCCACGCCTTGGCGCATCCCGGGGCCCCGGCGCAGGGCGGCGAGTCCGAGCCGTCGGCCGAAGCGCTGAGCCCGCGCGAGACCGACGTGCTCCGGCTGATCGCGCAGGGCTTCAGCAACAAGGAGATCGCGCGGCGCTTCGATCTCAGCGTGAAGTCCATCGAGACCTACAAGGCGCGGGCCGCCGAGAAGCTGGGCCTGCGCACGCGCGCGGAGATCATCCGCTACGCCGCCGCGCACGGATGGCTCGACGCCCTGGCGCTGCGCTAGGCGCGAGCAGGGGCAGCCAGTCCCGGGCGACGGCCGGATCCGCCGATTTTTCGCCGGTCAGGGATCAAATCCTGCCGCGGATCGTCTGTCTGGCGGACCGGTCAGGGACGAGGGGGGACGGGTGAGCGTCGGATTGATCGCCCTGTTGGACGATGTCGCCTTCATGGTGAGGGCCGCGGCGGCCTCGCTCGACGACGTGGCCGGCCAGGCGGCGCGCGCCGGCACCAAGGCCGCCGGCGTCGTCATCGACGACGCGGCCGTGACGCCGCGCTACGTCGTCGGCTTCGCCGCGGAGCGCGAATTGCCGATCGTCGGCAGGATCGCCCTCGGATCGCTGCGCAACAAGATCCTTTTCCTGCTGCCGGGTGCCCTGGCGCTGAGCGCCTTCGCCCCCTGGGCGATCACGCCGCTCCTCATGCTGGGCGGCGCGTACCTGTGCTTCGAGGGCGCCGAGAAGGTCTACGAAGCCGTGTTCGCCCATCACGGCCACGGCGACGAGGCGGACCAAGAGGGTGGAGCCGGCGGCGATCAGGCCCGGGAAGACCGGCGCGTGGCGAGCGCCATCAAGACGGACTTCATCCTGTCGGCCGAGATCATGGCCATCACGCTGGCGGCGCTGCCGGAGGGCAGCTTCTGGATGCGGGCGGCGGTGCTGGCCATCGTCGCGGTCGGCATCACCGCGGGCGTCTACGGCGTGGTCGCGCTGATCGTGAAGGCCGACGATGCCGGTCTGGCCCTCGCCCGCAGCACCGCGGGCCCACCGCTCGGAAGCCTGATCCGCGGGCTCGGCCGCGGCGTCGTGAAGGGCATGCCGATCCTGCTCAAGATCCTGGCCGTCATCGGGACGGCGGCGATGATCTGGGTCGGCGGCGGGATCCTCATGCACGGTCTGGAGACCTACGGGTTCTCGGCACCGGCGCACGCCGCCCACGCGATGGCGGAGGCCGCGGCGGCGCGCGTGCCGTTCGCCGCGGGCCTCGTCGAGTGGCTCGTCACCGCGACCGTGTCGGGCCTCATCGGGCTGGTCGTCGGCGGGGCGCTGATCCCGCTGACGAACGTCGTGCTGGCGCCGGCGTGGCGCGCCCTGTCAGGCCTGTGGCAGCGGCGCGGCTGACGGGATCCCGTGATCGGCCGGCGCGGAGCTCGGCACAGCTGCTGGCGCCGGGACCGGCGCGGCGGCGCCGTGATGCTTCAGGGGCCTGTTGCCGCTCAGGCGACGCAGCAGCACGTAAAAGACCGGGGTCAGGAACAGGCCGAAGGCGGTCACGCCGATCATGCCCGAGAACACCGCGACGCCCATCGCGCGGCGCATCTCCGATCCGGCGCCAGTCGCTGTCACCAGCGGCAGCACGCCCATGATGAAGGCCATCGACGTCATCAGGATCGGCCGCAGCCGGAGGCGGCTCGCCTCGATCGCCGCCTGGAGCGGCGTCCGACCGGCGAATTCGAGCTCACGGGCGAATTCGACGATCAGGATGGCGTTCTTGGCCGAGAGCCCGACGAGCACGATCAGGCCGATCTGCGTGAAGACGTTGTTGTCGCCGGCCGACAGCCAGACGCCGAACATCGCGGCGAGCAGCCCCATCGGCACGATCAGCAGGATCGCCAGCGGCAGGGCGAGGCTCTCGTACTGCGCGGCGAGGACGAGGAAGACCAGGAGCAGCGCGAGGGGAAAGACCCAGACCCCGGAATTGCCCGCGATGAATTCCTGGTACGTCAGGTCCGTCCACTCGAAGGCGAAGCCCCGCGGCAGCGTCTCCGCCGCGATCCGCGTCGCCGCCGCCTGGGCCTGACCCGACGAGTAGCCGGGCGCCGCACCGGCGTTGATGTCGGCCGACAGGAAGCCGTTGTAGCGCATGGCCCGCTCCGGTCCGGCGGTCTGGCGGACGCGCAGCAGAGCGGAGAGCGGCACCATCTCGCCGGAACCGGCCCGGACCTTCAGCAGACCGACATCGTCCGATCGCGCCCGGAACGGGGCGTCGGCCTGGACGCGCACCGAGTAGGTGCGGCCGAACTTGTTGAAGTCGTTGACGTAGAGCGAGCCGAGATAGATCTGCAGCGTGTCGAAGACGTCCGTCACCGGGATGTTGAGCTGACGGGCCTTCGTCCGGTCGATGTCCGCGAAGAGCTGCGGCACGTTCATCTGGAAGCTCGAGAACAGCCCGACGAGTTCCGGCGCCTGGGCGGCCTTCGACATGAACGCCTTCGTGACGTCGTTCAGCGCCTCGTAGCCGAGGCCGGCGCGATCCTCGATCTGCAGCTTGAAGCCGCCGATCGTCCCCAGCCCGTTCACCGGCGGCGGCGGGAACATCGCGATGAAGGCCTCGGGGATCGCGGCGTACTTCTTGTTCAGCGACTGCGCGATCGCCGCTCCGTTGAGGGACGGGTCCCTGCGCTCGTCGAACGGCTTGAGCGTCGAGAACACGATCCCCGAGTTGGAGCTGTTGGTGAAGCCGTTGATCGAGAGGCCCGGGAAGGCGACGGCGCTCTCGACGCCGGGCTCCTTGAGGGCGATCTCGCTCATGCGGCGGATGACCTCCTCCGTCCGGTCGAGGGTCGCGCCGTCGGGCAGCTGCGCGAAGCCCACGAGGTACTGCTTGTCTTGGCCCGGCACGAAGCCGCCCGGGATCTGGCGGAACAGGCCGACGGTCAGCCCGACGAGCAGGACGTAGAGGGTCATCATCGCGGCCTTGCGCGACACCGCGAAGCCGACACCGCGGCCGTAGCCGTTCGAGGCCCGCCCGAAGGCGCGGTTGAAGCGGCGGAAGAACCAGCCGAGCAGCCGGTCGAGGATGCGGGTGAGACGATCCTTCGGCGCGTGGTGATCCTTCAGCAGCAGCGCCGAGAGGGCCGGCGAGAGGGTCAGCGAGTTGATCGCCGAGATCACCGTCGAGATCGCGATGGTGAGGGCGAACTGCTTGTAGAACTGGCCCGTCAGGCCGCTGATGAAGGCCAGGGGCACGAAGACCGCGACCAGCACCAGGGCGATGGCGATGATCGGGCCCGAGACCTCGCGCATGGCCTGGTAGCTGGCGTCCCGCGGGGACAGGCCGCTCTCGATGTTGCGCTCGACGTTCTCGACGACGACGATCGCGTCGTCGACGACGATGCCGATGGCCAGCACGAGGCCGAACAGGCTCAGCGCGTTGATCGAGAATCCGAAGACGTGCATCACCGCGAAGGTGCCGACGATGGAGACCGGCACGGCGAGCAGCGGGATGATCGAGGCCCGCCACGTCTGCAGGAACAGGATCACCACGAGCACGACGAGGGCGATCGCCTCCAGCAGCGTGTGGATCACGGCCTCGATGGAGGCGCGCACGAACTGCGTCGGGTCGTAGACGATCTGGTAGTCGACGCCCTCCGGCATGGTCCGCTTGATCTCCGCCATGGTGCGGCGGACCTCGTCGGAGATCTGGATCGCGTTCGAGCCCGGCGACTGCGAGATCGGGATCGCCACCGCCGACTTGTTGTCGAGGAGCGAGCGCAGGGCGTAGTCGGAAGCGCCGAGCTCGATGCGCGCGACGTCGCGCAGGCGCGTGATCGCGCCGTCGGCGCCGGTCTTGACCACGATGTCGCCGAACTGCTCCTCGCTGCTCAGGCGCCCCTCGGCGTTGAGCGAGAGCTGCAGGTCGAGGCCCGGAACGGCCGGCGACGCACCGATCACGCCGGCCGCGGCCTCGACGTTCTGAGCCTGGATCTCCCGCACGACGTCGCCAGCGGACAGGCCGTGCTCGGCCACCTTCTGCGGGTCGAGCCAGATCCGCATCGCGTAGTCGCCGGAGCCGAAGAGCTGGACCTGGCCGACGCCGTCGAGCCGCGCCAGGCGGTCCTTGATGTTCAGCACCGCGTAGTTGCGCAGGTAGGTCATGTCGTAGCGCCCGTTGGGCGAGACGAGATGCACGACCATCGTCAGGTCGGGGGAGCTCTTCACCGTGACGATGCCGAGCTGGCGCACCACCGCCGGTAGCCGCGGCTCGGCCTGCGAGACCCGATTCTGGACGAGCTGCTGCGCCTTGTCGGGGTCGGTGCCCAGCCGGAAGGTGACGGTCAGCGTCATGATGCCGTCCGTCGTGGCTTGGCTCGACATGTAGAGCATGCCCTCGACGCCGTTGATCTGCTCCTCGATCGGCGTCGCCACGGTCTCGACGATGACCTTGGGGTTGGCGCCCGGGAAGGTCGCGCGGACGACGACGGAGGGGGGCACCACGTCAGGGTACTCGGAGATCGGCATCGCGAAGAGCGACAGCAGACCGCCGATGAAGATGAGCATCGAGAGCACGCCCGCGAAGATCGGGCGGTCGATGAAGAACTTGGAGAGATTCATGCCGCCCTCCGAGGGCGTGAGGCAGGGGCGTCCGGGCGGCCGCGTGCGGCCGCCGTCTCGAAGGCGTCGGGGATCTGGATCGGGCGGACGGGCGCGGCGCGCCGGCCGTCAGCGCTGCGCCAGCTTGCGCGGCCCGGAGGCGGCGTCCTGCGGGCGCGCGCCCATCGCGACCGGTTCGGGGCGCAGGAGGGTCCCGGGACGGACGCGCTGCAGGCCGTTGACCACGATGCGCTCGCCGCCCGACAGGCCGGAAGTCACGACGCGCAGACCGTCGACCGCCCGGCCGAGGGTGACGGCGCGGAACTCGGCCCGGTTGTCCGACCCCACGAGGAGCACGAACTTCTTGTCCTGATCGGTGCCGACGGCCCGCTCGTCGACGAGGACGAGGCGTTCCGGCGCGGCCTGGCCGAGGCGCATCCGGGCGAACTGGCCCGGGATCAGGCGGCCGTCGCCGTTGGAGAAGGTCGCGCGCACCCGGACCGTGCCGCTGCGCGCGTCGACCTTGTTGTCGATGAACTGGAGATGCCCGGCCGCGCGGGCGCCGTCGGCGGTCACCATCTCCACGGGGATGCGGTCGAGCTTGCCGCGCCGGCCGCCCGGCTCGGCGACCGAGGCCAGCGCCTTCAGGACCACGCCCTCGTCGGCATCGAAGCTGGCGTAGACCGGATCGACCGAGACGAGCGTGGTCAGCACGGCGGCCCCGGCGCCCGTGGCCACGAGGTTGCCCGGCGTGATCTCGCGGCGGCCGACGCGGCCGCCGACGGCCGCCCGGACCTGCGTGTAGCCGAGGTTCAGGCGCGCCGCCTCCAGGGCCGCCTTCGCCGCGTCGAGGCTCGCCTTGGCCTCCTTGAACGCGTTGGCGCGGACGTCGAGGTCGCGCGCCGTGACGATGTGCTGGTCCGACAGCTTCTGCCCGCGCTCGAGGTCGCTCGCCGTCATGCCGACCCGCGCCTCGGCGCCCGCGACCTGGGCTTCCAAACGCTGGACCTCGGCCGCGTAGGGCGCGGGATCGATGGTCACCAGCAGGTCGCCGGCCTTGACCACCTCGCCTTCCGCGAAGTGCGTGGCCAGGATCGCGCCGCCCACCCGGGCACGGACGTCGATGCGCTCGACGGCCTCCAGACGGCCCGAGAACTCGTCCCAGAGGATGACGTCGCGCGGCTCGACGGTCGCGACCGAGGCCGGCATCGCCACCTCGGTCGGCGGCGTCGCGGCGACGGCCACGGTTCCCCGGACCAGGGCGCCGGGTATGAAGGTGTAGGAGACGCCTGCGAGAAGGGCGACCGCGAGGCTTCCGGCCGCGAGGCGCCGGGCACGGAGAGGATTGCGCGAGGGATGACGCTGAGGTTCCACGAGCGACTCCAACATCTGTATAGGTCGCTACACATGTCGGCATGGACGCGGGGCGTCAAGTGACTTATCTACCACTCGATATAAAAGTTGGAGTCCGCAGGCAATGGTGATGGGGCGCCCCCGGTCCTTCGACACGGACAAGGCCCTCGACGAGGCGATGGAGGTGTTCTGGCGCCACGGCTACGACGGCGCGAGCCTCGCGATGCTCACGAAGGCGATGGGCATCAAGCCGCCGAGTCTCTACGCGGCCTTCGGCAGCAAGGAGGGGCTGCTCAAGGCCGCCCTCGACCGGTACGCGCAGCGGCGCTCCGAGCACATGCGCTTCGTCCTGGCGGGCGAGACCGCGCGCGACGTGGCCGAGCGCTTCCTGAGCAGCATCGCCGAGAGCCACACGGATCCGGCGAACCCGCCCGGCTGCCTCCTCGTTCAGGGCGGTCTCGCCTGCGGCGCGGGCTCGGAGAACATCCCGTTCGAGCTGGCGTCCCGGCGGGCGCAGGGCGAGATGGAGCTCCGCGAGCGCTTCATTCAGGCCCGACAGGACGGTGACCTGCCGGCGGATTCCGACCCGGTCGCGCTGGCGCGATTCCTGTCCACCGTCGCCTCCGGCATGGGCGTGCTGGCCTCCTCGGGCGCCGACCGGGAGGCGCTGCGGGAGGTCGCCCGGGTCTCGCTGCGGGCCTTCGCGAGGGAACACGACGCCTGAGCCGGGCTGACCGGGCGCGATCCCGCGCCTCGGTCCACCCGGACGCCGTTCGCTTCTCCGCGACCGGCGGTTCGCCGAGGTCCAGAAACGACAAAGGCCGCAGAGCTGCGGCCTTGTACGTCGTTCGTATGGTTGGGAAAACTGGAGCGGGCGAAGGGATTCGAACCCTCGACCCCAACCTTGGCAAGGTTGTGCTCTACCCCTGAGCTACACCCGCTCACTGTGCCGCGCCGCCCGGACTTTCGTGCCGGCGGCCCCCGGCGCGGCTCTCTAAACACCATTCCGCCGGGCGACGCAAGCGCCCTTTTCGCGAACCGTCACGATTTACCAGTTCGGCTCCGGCGGGAGGCCGTCGCGGATCTCCCGGAGCCGGGCGCGGGTCCCGCGCGTGGTCCCCTTGGGGAGCGCGTCCATCGGGAAGAAGGCGCACTCGGCGACCTCCCGGTCCGGCGCCTTCGGGCGCAGGACCGTGAAGGCCGGCAGGACGAACAGGGCCACGTGGTCGCGGGGCGCGGCGACCACGTTCCGATAGAGGCCGTGCAGGCGCGGCTCTCCCTCGGCGACGATCTCCGCCTCCTCGCGGAACTCCCGCACGATCGCGTCGCGCGCGGTCTCGCCGCGCTCGACGCCGCCGCCGGGGAGGTGCCAGCCACTCACGTAGGTGTGGCGCACCAGGGCGACGCACCCGGCCCCGTCGAGGGCGACGCCGCGCACGCCGAGGGTCATGCCCCGGGACGCGAGCGCCCCGAGGTGGAACAGGCGCCGCAGCAGCGGTCGATCGAGGAGCATGCGACCGCGCGACTCAGACGACGTCGAGGGTGATGGCGCCGAGACCGTCGATCGCCGCGACCATGCGCTGGCCGCGCTGGACCGGGCCGACGCCGGAGGGCGTGCCGGTGAAGATCAGGTCGCCGGGCTGCAGGGCGAAGTAGCCCGACAGGTAGGCGATCTGCTCGGCGACGGACCAGATCATGTCGCCGAGGTCGCCCTTCTGGCGGATCTCGCCGTCGACCGACAGGGTGATGGCGCCCTTGACCGGGTGGCCGATGGCGGAGACCGGGTGGAGCGCGCCGATCGGCCCCGACCCGTCGGCCGCCTTGGCGGTGTCCCAGGGCCGCGACATCTTCTTGGCCTCGTCCTGGACGTCGCGCCGGGTCATGTCGAGGCCGATGGCGTAGCCGTAGACGTGCTCCAGGGCGGTCTCGGCCGGGATGTCGCTGCCGCCGCTCGCGAGGGCCGCGACCATCTCCACCTCGAAATGGTAGTTGGCGGTCTTCGGCGGGTAGGCGTGGGCCGTCGGCTCCGGCCCGACGATCTGCAGGGCGTCGGCGGGCTTCATGAAGAAGAACGGCGGCTCGCGGTCCGGGTCCGCGCCCATCTCGCGGGCGTGGGCGGCGTAGTTGCGCCCGACGCAGTAGACGCGGCGGACGGGATAGAAGTCGCTGCTGCCGACGATGGGGAGCGCGATGCGGGGCGGGTTCTGGATGACGGAGAGCATCTCTGCCTCTGCGGTGGATCGTCCGGGTGGACCGGCGCGACGACGCCCGGGCCCTACATCACCGTTGTAAGGTCCGCATCGGCGCGCGCCATACCGGCGCTTGCCTCCGGCCTGCTCCGGCCTACAGAATCCGCGCGATGACGCCGACAGCCGCCCTCGACACCCTGCTGACCGCGCTCCGGGACGGGCTCGGCGCGCGGCACGTGCTGACGGATCCCGACGCCCTCGCGCCCTACCTGACGGAGAGCCGCCGCCTGTTCACCGGGTCGGCCCTGGCCGTACTTCGGCCGGGTAGCACCGAGGAGGTCGCCTTCGCGGTCCGCGCCTGCACGCAGGCCGGGATCGCCGTCGTGCCGCTCGGGGGCAATACCGGCCTCACCGGCGCCGGCGTGCCGCAGGGCGGCGTCGTCCTGTCCCTGGAACGCATGAACCGCCTGCGCGCGGTCAACCCGGTGGACGCCACCATCACGGTCGAGGCCGGGATGATCCTGCAGGAGGTGCAGGAGGCGGCCGAGGCCGCCGGCATGCTGTTCCCGCTCTCCTACGCGTCGCGCGGCTCCGCCCGGATCGGCGGCGGCGTCAGCACCAATGCCGGGGGGATCGCGGTCCTCGCCTACGGCAACGCCCGCGACCTCGTCCTCGGGCTGGAGGTCGTGCTCGCCGACGGGCGCGTCTGGAACGGGCTGAGGGCCCTGCGCAAGGACAATGCCGGCTACGACCTGAAGCAGCTCTTCATCGGCTCGGAGGGCACGCTGGGCATCGTCACGGCGGCGGTGCTGAAGCTGTTCCCGCGGCCGCGCTCGACGAGCGTCGCCTTCGTCGGCCTCGAC
Organism: Methylobacterium sp. 285MFTsu5.1; assembly: GCF_000383455.1. NCBI lineage: Bacteria > Pseudomonadati > Pseudomonadota > Alphaproteobacteria > Hyphomicrobiales > Methylobacteriaceae > Methylobacterium > Methylobacterium sp. 285MFTsu5.1. Next base: position 33,472 of record NZ_KB911285.1, read on the forward strand.
TCGGCGAAGGCGGCTCTGGACCTGTTCGTCTTCCTGCGGACGCGGATGGACCGCGACCTCACGGCGTTCGAGTACCTGCCGCCCTTCGCCCTGGAGATCGTGCTGCGCCACGTCCCGGGGACGGTGCGGCCGCTGGACGGCGCGCACGGCGCCTACGCGCTGATCGAGGTCGCGTCCGCGCGCCCGGACGCCGACACGGGGGCCGAACTGGAATCGGCCCTCGGGCAGGCCCTGGAGGACGGGCTGATCGCCGACGCCACCATCGCGACCAGCGGGGCCCAGAACGCCGCGCTCTGGCGCCTGCGCGAGGGCGTTCCCGAAGCGCAGACCCGCGAGGGCGCCTCGATCAAGCACGACGTGTCGGTGCCGCTCTCCCGCCTGCCCGAGTTCCTGGAGCGAGCGGGGGCGGCCTGCCTCGCCGAGATGCCGGGCCTGAGGCCCTGCGGCTTCGGCCATTTCGGCGACGGCAACATCCATTTCAACCTGTCACAGCCGCCCGGCATGGAGCCCGCGGCGTTCCTGTCCGCCTGGGGCCGGTTCAACCGGATCGTTCACGACCTCGTGCACGCCCTGGGCGGCTCCATCGCGGCCGAGCACGGCGTCGGCCTCATCAAGCGCGAGGAACTCGCGCGCTACGGCGACCCGGTCGGGCTCGACCTCATGCGGCGCCTGAAGGCCGCGCTCGATCCGGACGACCTGCTCAACCCCGGCAAGGTGCTCGTCCCGACCGATCGCGGTGCGCCGCCGGCCTGAGCGAATTTGTGCATCGCGCCATAATTCGGCGCGGAGACGGGTGCAGGACAGCCACGCCGCGCCGCGAACCGCCGGTGCGGCCCGTCGCGTTAAGCCGCTGCTAACGCTTCGGACACACGCTCAACACAGACGGCGGAGACGGATCCGTCGGCGCCAGGCATGGCAATTGCTCTGAGGCCTCCCTATCTCGCACGTGCGAGATCGAACAACGAACCGTCACCGACAGGCTGTTTTCACATCCATCTGGAGACCGACGGAATGCCCACCTCCCAGGCCCGCGTGCAGACCACCGAGGCGAGCCGCTACCTGCAGCAGCTCTGCCGGCACTGGAGCCACAAGTTCAAGGTCGAGGCGACCCCCGTTCACGGCACCGTGCCCTTCGGCGAGGACCGCGTCTGCACCTTCGATGCCGAGCCCGACGCCCTGGTCATGCGCATCGACAGCTCCGACCCGGTCAACCTGACCCGGCTGGAGAACGTCGTGGCCGACCATCTCGCCCGCTTCGCCTTCCGCGAGAGCCTCGGCGACATCCGCTGGTCGCGCGCCGCCTGAGGGCCCGCGCAGCGCGATCACGGGCGACCCGTCCGGCTACCGGCCCGGGCGGGTTCTGAGATCCCGATCGAAGCGCGGCAGTGGCGCACCACTTGCACGCGAACCCGGCTTGCGGCCAGATCGAACGCCGCCGTGACCGGGATCGATTCATGAAGCGACGCACCCTGCTGACCGGCGCCGGAGCCCTGATGGCCGGGGCTCTCGCCCGGCCGGCCCTGGTCCGGGCGGCCTCCGCGACGACCCTGCGGTTCGTCCCCTACGCGGACCTCGCGCTCCTCGACCCGATCATCACCACCAATTACGTCACGCGCACCCACGCGCTGATGGTGTTCGACACGCTCTACAGCCTCGACACCGCCTACCGCGCTCAGCCGCAGATGGTGGCGGGCCACGAGGTCGCGTCCGACGGCCTCACGTGGCGCCTGACCCTGCGGGACGGCCTGCGCTTCCACGACGGGACGCCCGTCCTCGGCCGCGACGTGGTGGCGAGCCTGAAGCGCTGGGCGCAGCGCGATGCCTACGGCGGGGCCCTGTTCGCGACGGTGGACGAACTCTCGGCGCCCTCCGACACAATGGTGCAGTTCCGCCTGAAGCGGCCCTTCCCGCTCCTGCCGGACGCCCTGGCCAAGCCGACGTCCTACGTCCCGGTGATCATGCCGGAGCGCCTGAGCGCGACGCCCGCGACGCAGCCGGTGCCGGAGATCGTCGGCAGCGGCCCGTTCCGCTTCGTCCCCGAGGAGCGGGTCCCGGGCTCGCTCAACGTCTACCGCCGGTTCGAGGCCTATCGACCGCGCCCCGACGTCACGCCGAGCTTCACGGCGGGGCCGCGGATCGCGCATTTCGACCGCGTCGAGTGGCGCACGATCCCCGACGGCGCGACCGCGGCCGGCGCCCTGCGCTCGGGCGAGATCGACTGGTGGGAGCAGCCCCTCGTCGATCTCGTGCCGGACCTGAACCGCCAGCCCGCCGTGCGGGTGGATCTGGTGGAGACCGCCGGGCTGATCGGCCAGATCCGCCTCAACCACACCCTGCCGCCCTTCGACAATCCCGCGATCAGCCGGGCGCTGCTCGCGGCCGTCGACCAGACCGAGATGATGGACGCCGTCGCCGGCAGCGACCCGGCGATCCGGCGCGGGCCCGTCGGCATCTTCACGGCCGGCGGGCCGATGGCGTCCTCGGCCGGCATGGAAGCGCTGACCGCCCCCCGCGACCTCGCCGCCGCGAAGCGGGCGCTGGCGGCGGCGGGCTACAAGGGCGAGCGCGTCGTGCTGCTCTCCGGGACCGACGTGCCGCGGATCAACGCGATCTGCGAGGTGATGGCCGATGCCTGCCGCAAGATCGGGATGAACCTCGACGTCGTCGCCACCGACTGGGGGACGGTCAACCAGCGGATCCTGAACGCCAAGCCCCTGGACCAGGGTGGCTGGTCGATGTTCGGCATCTTCTCCGGCGGGCTCGACCACCTCTCGCCGGCCTACCATCTGGCCGCCCGCGGGAACGGCCGGGCCGGCGTGCCGAGCTGGCTGACCGACGCGCCCCTGGAGGAGCTGCGCGGCGCGTGGTTCGACGCGCCGGACCTCGACGCCCAGAAGGCGCTGGCGGCGCGGATCCAGGCGCGGGCACTGGAGGTCGGCGCCTACCTGCCCTGCGGCCAGTATTTCCAGCCGACCGCCTACCGGCGGGACTTGGAGGGCATGCTGACCGGGCTGCCGCTGTTCTGGAACCTGCGCCGGTCGGCCTGACCGGGCAGTTCCGGGCTCACCCGACGCTCATCAGGCTGGCATTGCCGCCGGCCGCCGCGGTGTTGATCGTGGTGGTGACCTCCTCCACCAGGCCGGCCGGATCGTAGAGGTCGCCGGCCGCCAGCGCCTCCGGGCAGCGGGCCTGGATCGGCAGGATCGCGCCCTCGCGGGCCGCGACGGCCCTGTTCAGGGCCAGCAGGTCGTCGGCGTCGCCCGCGAACAGGACCCCGGCGATCGCGCCCGCGCGGTCGAGGTCCGGCGCCCGGGCAACCCGCGCCGCGCACGCTTCCGGCAGACCGTCCAGGACCGGATCGCGCCCGTCCGGCCCGATGACGACGGCCGCGTTGCCCGTGCCGAGGATCGCGCCGAGCTGGAGCAGGAGCGCCGTCTCGGTCGCCGCCACAGCCGCGACGCGCCCGCGGGGACGCAGCGCGTAGAGGTTGCGCTCTCCGACGGGACCGGCCAGCGCGATCGCGGCGCGGCTGGGATAGCGGACGGATTCGAGCCTGTCCGCGAGGTCGTGCCGGTGCCGCGAGCGCAGCCACGCCGTGTAGGGACGCAGTGCCGAATCGTCGGCGGCCAGCCCGTCGCGGGCGGCGGCGGGTGCGCGTCGCAGCAGGCGGCCGAGGGCCAGCGGGCCGCCGGCCTTCGGGCCCGTCCCCGACAGCCCGGAGCCGCCGAAGGGCTGCACGCCGACAACCGCGCCGATGATGTTGCGATTGACGTAGCGGTTGCCGGCCCGCACGCGGTCGAGGACGCGGTCGATGGTCTCGTCGATGCGGCTGTGCAGCCCGAAGGTGAGCCCGTAGCCGGTCGCGTCGATCGCCGCGAGGAGCGCGTCGAGGCCGTCGCGGCGGTAGCGCAGCACGTGCAGCACCGGCCCGAACACCTCCTGCTCGACATCGGCGACGGCCCCGATCTCGATCAGGGTCGGCGGCACGAAGGTCCCGGCGCCGGCCTCGGGCGGCAGGGGAAACTGCTCCACCGGGAAGCCCCGCGCGCGCATCCGCGCCACGTGTCCGACGACCCGGTCGGCGGCCTCGGCGGTGATGACCGGCCCGACATCGACGGGCAGGGCCCGCGGGTCGCCCACCCGCAGCTCGCGCAGGGCGCCCTTCAGCATGTGCAGCAACCGGTCGGCGATCTCCTCCTGCAGGCACAGGATGCGGAGCGCCGAGCAGCGCTGCCCGGCGGAATCGAAGGCCGAGGCGATGACATCCGCCACCACCTGCTCGGCGAGCGCGGAGGAATCGACCACGAGGGCGTTCTGGCCGCCGGTCTCGGCCACGAACGGCACCGGCTCGCCGAAACGGTTCAGCCGCTCCGCCAGAGCCCGCTGGATGCCCTTGGCCACCGCCGTCGATCCGGTGAACATCACGCCCTGCACGCGCGGATCCTCGACCAGGGCGGCGCCGACACGGCCGTCGCCCGGCAGGAGGTGCAGCGCCTCGACGGGAATCCCGGCCGCGTGCAGCGCGCGGACGGCAGCGGCCGCGATCAGCGGGGTCTCCTCGGCGGGTTTCGCCAGGACCGTGTTGCCCGCCGCCAGGGCGGCCGCGACCTGACCGACGAAGATCGCCAGCGGAAAATTCCACGGCGCGATGCAGGTGACCGGACCGAGCGGCGCGTGCGCGTCCCCGAGGGTCCGCTCGGCCTCGGCGGCGGCGTAGCGGAGGAAGTCGACCGCCTCGCGGATCTCCGCGACGGCGCTCGCGCAGGTCTTGCCCGCCTCCCGCACGACGAGCCCGATCAGCGGCGGCATCTGCGCCTCGAGGGCGTCGGCGGCCCGCCGCAGGCAGGCGGCGCGCGCGGTCGCCGGCGTCGCCGCCCAGCCGGCCGCGCCCGCCTGCGCGCGCGCCACGGCGACCGCCACGGTCTCGGCCGTCGCCGCCCGGTATAAGCCGACGATGTCCCGGCGGTCGGCGGGATTGTGGACGGGTTCGTCGGCCGCCGCGTCGTCCGCGCCCGAGGGTGCCGCCCGCCACGCGGTGCGGCCGCTCGCCGCCAACCCGTCCGACAGCTGGGCGAGGGCCGCCTCGTCGGCGAGGTCGAGCCCGGCCGCGTTGGCGCGGGCCGGGCCGTAGAGCGCCCGGGGGGCCGCGATCCGCGGATGCGGCGCGCCGGGATCCGGCGCGGCCTCGACGGCGACGACGGGGTCGGCGATCAGATCCGCCACCGGCACGGCCTTGTCGGCGACCCGGTTGACGAAGGACGTGTTGGCCCCGTTCTCCAGGAGGCGCCGCACCAGGTAGGCGAGCAGGGTCTCGTGGGTGCCCACGGGCGCGTAGATGCGGCAGGGCCGCTGCAGGATCTCGCCGGCGACGACCGCCTCGTAGAGCGGCTCGCCCATGCCGTGCAGGCACTGGAACTCGTACTGGCCGAGCCGGAAATCCGGGCCGGCCATCTCGACGATGCTCGCGAGGGTCTGGGCGTTGTGGGTGGCGAATTGCGGGAAGACCGCGTCGGGCGCCGCGAGCAGCCGGCGCGCGCAGGCGAGGTACGAGACGTCGGTGTGGACCTTCCGGGTGAAGACCGGGAAATCCGCCAGACCGTCGACCTGCGCCCGCTTGATCTCGCTGTCCCAGTAGGCGCCCTTCACGAGGCGCACCATCAGCCGCCGGCGGCACCGCCGCGCGAGGTCGATCAGCACGTCGATAACGAACGGGCAGCGCTTGCCGTAGGCCTGGACCACGAAGCCGAGCCCGTCCCAGCCGGCGAGATCGGGCTCGGCGGCGAGACGCTCCAGGATGTCGAGCGACAGGTCGAGGCGGTCGGCCTCCTCGGCGTCGATGTTGAGACCGATGCCGTGCCCCTCGGCGAGGCGGGCGAGGTCCCGCACGCGGGGATAGAGTTCGGCCAGGACCCGGTCGCGCTGCGCGCGGGCGTAGCGGGGATGGAGCGCCGACAGCTTGATCGAGATTCCAGGGCCGCGGAGCACGCCGCGCCCGGCAGAGGCCGCGCCGATCGCCGCGATCGCGTCCGCGTAGGCGCGCCGGTAGCGCTCGGCGTCCTCGGCGGTCACGGCGGCCTCGCCGAGCATGTCGTACGAGTAGGTGAAGCCCTTCGCCTCGAGCCGCGCCGCGTGCCGCAGGGCCTCGGCGATGGTTCGCCCCGCCACGAACTGCTCGCCCATCATCCGCATGGCGAGATCGACGCCGGTCCGGATCACGGGCTCGCCGCCGCGGGCGATCAGCCGGGTGAGCGCGGCCGACAGGCCGGCCTCGTCCCGGGTCGCCGCCAGCTTGCCGGTCACGAGCAGGCCCCAGGTCGCCGCGTTGACGAAGGGCGACGGGCTGTGCCCGAGATGGGCGGCCCAGTCGCCGCCGGCGATCTTGTCGCGGATCAGCGCGTCCCGCGTCGCCGCGTCGGGGATGCGCAGCAGCGCCTCGGCGAGGCACATCAGCGCCACGCCTTCCTGGCTGGACAGCGCGTACTCTTGGATCAGCCCCTCGACGCCGCCGCGGGTGCCCTGGCGCCGCAGGGTCTCGACGAGGCGACGCGCGTCCTCGGCGACGCGCCGAGCCGCTTCGGGCGGCAGGCGCGCTTCTTCGAGGAGCGGGAGCACGCAGTCCCGCTCGGGCCGCCGGCAGGCCGCGATCACCGCCCGCCGCAGGGGCGACAGGTCCGGCAGGCCGCCGGCGAACGCGCCGAAAGGCCCGCTCGCCGCGACGGCCGCCTCGTCGACAACGCCGGATCCAGACATGGGCCGCCCCTCGGACACGGCGCGCTGGCATCGCGCCGTCGCGGACTCACGCTACACCGTCGGGGGCCCGCGTCGAGGCCGAACACGCTGTGGCCGATCGCGTCACTTCGAGGCCTGCGCGTGCGCGGATTCCAGCGCGACGGCCAGGAGCGGCTGCGCGCCCTCCCGGCGCAGCGTCGCCACGGGAATCACCACCGGGTCGGCACAGGCCTGGACGACGTGCGCGAGGTCGAATTGCACCGCGAGGCCACCGGCCTTGGCGTCGAGCCACGCCATCATGGCCGGCGGCTGCCCGTCATAGGTCTCGGCGACGGCCTCGCGGCACTCCTTGTCGGCGTCGTCCGCCTTCGGATCGCCCGTCTTCGGGCGATAGCCCGCGAGGTAGAGGGCGTGCAGCCTCTTCGACGCGAGCGTCACCATCTTGGTCCCGCCCGGGCCCTCCGCCAGGGCGAGCTTGCCGGTCAGGGAGTTGGGCAGCAGGGTCGTCCAATCGACCGGGGCGCCGGTGGTGAGATCGTAGACGATCGACATCGTGCCGCTGTTCGGGTGCGCGCCGCCGCAGAACCCGCTGTCGAAGATGACGAAGCTCAGGAAGCGCGGGCCGCGCATCGGGGCCTGGACGGTGCGCTCCCAGGAGCTGTTCTTCCCGCCCTGATCCTTGCACGCCTGCTCGGCCTGCAGGGCCCGCGCGTCGAGGCGCTTCAGCGCCGCGTTGATCCGACGCTCGGCCTCGTCGGCCGGCGCGGCGATCTGCGGCATGGCGGCGATGCCGGGGCTCGCGTCGGACGGCGCCTTCAGGACCACCGACCCGTCACCGGCCCGGGCGGGCGCGGCCAGACCCAGGAGGACAGCGCCAAGGCAGGCGATCCTGCGGCTGGCGCGGCGCGCGCGCGGCGGGAGGTTACGCTCGTACATCGTGCCTCGGCTCCTGTTCGGGCGGGGACGGAGGGTTTCAGATCCCCGCCGCGGGACGATCGGATCGGCGCAGCCCTAGCATCCGGGGCGGCGACGCGGCGCGCGCTTTGACACCGGCGGAAGCGGTGTCAGAACCCCGGGATGACCGCGATCCTGATCTATGGCGCCACCGGCTATACCGGGCAGCTCCTGGCCGCGCACGCCGTCGGGCAGGGATTGCGCCCGATCCTGGCAGGGCGCGATCCCGAGAAGCTGCGGCCGCTGGCGGCCCGGCTGAACCTCGAGATGCGGGCCGCGCGGCTCGACGATGCCGCGGGCCTGCAATCCGCCCTCGCGGGCGTGGCGGCGGTGATCCACGCGGCCGGCCCGTTCTCGCGGACGGCGCGGCCGATGGCCGAGGCCTGCCTCGCCGCCGGCGCGCACTACGTCGACATCACCGGCGAGATCGCGGTGCTGGAGGCCCTCGCGGCCAAGGATGCGGCCGCGAAGGCGGCCGGCATCGTCCTCCTGCCGGCGGCGGGCTTCGACGTGGTGCCGAGCGACTGCCTCGCCGCGCACGTGGCCGGCCGCGTTCCCGGCGCGACGCATCTGCGCATCTCCATCGGCGGGTTCGGCGGCTTCAGCCGCGGCACGGCCCGCACCATGGTGGAGGGCATCGCCTGGGGCACGCGGGTGCGCCGGGACGGGCGCATCGTAGAGTTGCCGAGCCCGCCGCGCGCCACCGCGGATTTCGGAACGGGACCGCGCCGGACCGTCGGGCTCGGCTGGGGCGACGTGTCGAGCGCGTGGTACTCGACCGGCGTCCCGAACATAGACGTTTACTTCGAGGCCTTCCCCGCCATGGCGGCGGCGGCCGGCCTGCCCGCCGGCATCCGCCGCATCATCGCGAGCGGCACCGCGCAGCGCCTGATCAATCGCGGCATCGACCGGCTGCCGGAGGGCCCTTCGGCCGCCGCGCGCGAGAAGGCCCGCAGCACCTTCCTGGCGGAGGCCTGGGACGGCGCCGGCCGCCGCGCGGCGAGCCGGATGGAGACGCCCGAGGGCTACACGCTCACCGTCTGGACCGCCTTGGAGGCGGCCCGCCGCGTCGCTGCCGGCACCGTCGCGCCCGGCTTCCACACGCCGGTCACGGCCTTCGGCCCCGACTTCATCCTGAGCTTCCCGCACGTGGTCCGGACCGACCTCTGAGACCAGGCCTGCACGGCGGTCGGAATGGCCGTCTCTGCGTGCGCAGCGAAGCAATCCAGGGCTGCGCCACACTCACCGAAGTTTCGCCTCCCCGGATCGCCGCGCTGCGCTCGCGATGACGGCGGAGCGCGCGCCCCGCTCCCTCACACGGTCGCGCCGATCTGCCAGGGGGCGAATTCCGACGCGCCGAAATCGAACTGCTCGCTCTTCGTCCGCTCGCCGCCGGCGACCCGCAGGATGAGGTCGAAAATCCGGTGGCCGGCCTGCTCCACGCTCTCCGCGCCGTCGAGGATCGTGCCGCAATTGACGTCCATATCCTCCTCGAGTCGACGGTACATGGCCGAGTTGGTGGCGATCTTGATCGAAGGCGACGGCTTGCAGCCGAACACGCTACCGCGGCCGGTGGTGAAGCAGACGAGGTTCGCGCCGCCCGCGACCTGCCCGGTCGCCGAGACCGGGTCGTAGCCGGGCGTGTCCATGAAGACGAAGCCCTTGGCGGTGACGGGATCGGCGTAGCGCAGCACGTCGACCAAGTTGGTGCTGCCGGCCTTCGCCATGGCGCCGAGGGACTTCTCCAGGATCGTGGTCAGGCCGCCGGCCTTGTTGCCCGGCGACGGGTTCGCGTCGATCTCCGAGCCCTCCTTGCGGGTGTACTCCTCCCACCAGTGCATCAGGTCGACGAGCTTCTGGCCGACCTCCGGGCTGATAGCGCGGCGGGTGAACAGGTGCTCGGCGCCGTAGGTCTCGGTGGTCTCCGACAGGATCACCGTGCCGCCGTTCCGCACCACGAGGTCGCTGGCGATCCCCAGCGCCGGGTTGGCCGACACGCCGGAATACCCGTCCGAGCCGCCGCACTGCAGGGCGACGATCAGCTCGCTCGCCGGCACCGGCTCGCGGTGGACCACGTTCGCTTCGGCCAGGATGCCGGTCACGAACTCGATCCCGGCCTCGACGGTCTTCCGGGTGCCGCCGAGGCTCTGGATGTTCATGCTGCGGATCCGGCCGCCGAGCCCCTGCTCCTCCAGGAAGGCGCCGATCTGGTTCACCTCGCAGCCGAGCCCGATCATGACGATGTGGGAGAAGTTGACGTGCCGCGCGTAGCCCGCGAGCGTCCGCCGCAGGAGCCGGAGCGGCTCGCCCATCGCCATGCCGCAGCCGGTCTTGTGGGTCAGCGCCACGACACCGTCGACGTTGGGATAGGGGGCGAGCGGCTCGAGGCCGAGGATCGGGTGCCGCCGGAACGCGTCGGCGATCAGGTCGGCGACGTGCGCGCTGCAATTCACCGAGGTGAGGATGCCGACGTAGTTGCGCGTCGCCACGCGCCCGTCGGGGCGGCGGATGCCCTGGAAGGTCGCGGGCGGCGTCACCAGCTGGGTCGGCCTCGCATCGACCCCGAACGCGTAGTCCCGGGCGAACTCGCCCATCCCGAGATTGTGGACGTGGACGTGGCGGCCGGCCGCGATGTCCGCCTTGGCGAAGCCGATGATCTGCCCGTACTTGGTCACCGGCTCGCCGCTCCGGTGGGCCCGGACCGCGACCTTGTGGCCGGCCGGGATCCGCTCCGCCGCCGCGACGCCGTCGGCGACCGGCGTTCCCGGCTCGATGGCGCCGCGGGCCACGGCCACGCCGTCGGCGGGGCGGAGGGTGATCACGGGATACGTGGACATCGGTCTCTCCTCGGATGCCGTCGCGCCGGTCGCCGTCACCGCGCCGTCACCGCGCCGCTTCGGGGCGCAGGGCCGGGGCGCGAGCGTCGCGGACCGGCAGCGGCGCGATCTCGCCGACCACGAACAGGTAGATGAAGGCGCCCAGCAGGCAGAACCCGCCGGCCACGATCAGGGGGATCACGAACGAGCCCTGGGTGACCGTCAGCATGACGCCGGTGAAGGTCGTCGTCACGATCCCGGCGACGTTCGACGCGAAGTTCTGGATGCCGCCGATCGAGGCCACGTGGGCCGGGGTCGGCGCCACGTCGCCGGGTAGCGCCCAAATCGAGGCCGCCGTGAAGGCGAGGCTGCCGTAGGCGACCGCGAAGCACAGCAGCGCCACGTAGATGTTGGGCGCGATGATCGACAGGGTGATCACCGACGACATTAGCATGCCGCCGACGAGGCAGGTCTTGCGGGCGGCGGTGAGGCTCCAGCCACGGCGGTAGAGCGCGTCCGACGCGAAGCCGCCGAGCCAGCCCGCGGGGATCGACGCCAGGGCGGGCAGGCTGCCGAGCGTGCCGAGCTCCGCCAGGGAGAAGCCCCGCGCCTTGACCAGATAGGTCGGGAACCACGTGATGAAGAAGTAGATCACGAAGTTGAGGCAGAAGAAGCCGGCCATCATCCCCCAGACCGTGCGGTAGCGGAACAGCGACAGCCACGGCACCTGGTTCTGGGCGTCCGCCGCGTCGATGGTCTTCGGCCGCTCCTGCGCGGCCCGGAGCCGGGCGAGCTCCTCCGGCGACACCTTCGGGTGGTTCTCGGGCTCGCGGTAGAGCCACATCCAGAACACCGCCCAGACGAAGCCCAGCACGCCGGTGACGACGAAGGATTCCCGCCAGCCCAGCGTCGCGATGACCCAGGAGACCAGCGGGATCGCCAGGGCGGAGCCCACCCGGGAGCCGCTGTCGAAGATGCTGCTGGCGAAGCTGCGCTCGCTGCGCGGGAACCACGAGGCCGCGACCTTGGCGAAGGACGGGTAGGCCCCGGCCTCACCGATACCGAGCAGCATGCGCAGGCCGAGCAGGGACAGGAACCCCCGTCCGACCGCGGTCAGCGCCGTGCAGGCCGACCACCAGACCACCGCGACGACGAGGGAGAGCCGCGCGCCGACCCGGTCGGCCACGTAGCCGAAGGGCAGCTGCATGATCGCGTAGGTCCAGAAGAAGCCCGACAGGATCAGGCCCATGTCGGTGGCGTCGAGCCCGAGTTCCTTGGTCATGGATGGCGCGGCGACCGCGAGGTTGGCGCGGTCGATGTAGTTGATGGCGTTGGCGGCCATGCAGAGGCCGATCATGAGCCAGCGCAAGCGAGGCATCGTGGGCTCCTCCCGTCTTCCGGGTATGGCGTCCCCGGTCCGTGCGGCGCCCCCGTTGAGGCCGGGGGTCGCCGCCGAGCGTGGTGTCGTGCCGGGTCGTTCCCGGCTCAGGTGCGATAGGCGTTGCCGTCGAGGCCGTGCGGCCGGCCGGCGGCGAGAAGGGTCTCCCAGACGGGTTCGGGCAGCGGCACGCCCTCGGCGAGGCGCTCGGCGCGCATCCGCCGCTCCGGCTCGCCGGGCAGCAGGACCTCGGCACCCGGCATCGGCTTGGCGCTCTTGAAGAACTCGAGATAGGCCCGCGTCTCGGCGGCGAGGGCGTCCTCGGTGCCGAGGGCCGACGGCGTGACGTAGATCGACAGCATGCCGTTGCAGATCCGCCGCTGCCCGGGACCGGCCGTGCCCGAGCCGGTGAGCGCGCCGGCCAATAGCTCGCACATCAGCGCGAGGCCGGAGCCCTTGTGCTCGCCGAAGGCCCGGATCGCACCCGCCCCGCGCTGGTTGTCGCGCTCGACGCCCTCCAGCGGGCCGAACAGGGTCGCCGGGTCGGCGCTGAGGCGGCCGTCGGGCTCGATCAGCGCGCCCTCGGGCAGCGGCTTGCCGCCCCTCGAGGCGACGAGCACCTTGCCCTCGGCGACCAGCGACGTGGCGAAGTCGAGGATGATCGGGTCGCCTCCTGGAACCGGGAAGCCGGCCGCGAAGGGCGCCGTCGAGAAGCGGCGCTCCACGGAGCCGAACGGCGCCACGAGGAGGCTCCCCGCCACGTTGACGAAATGGACCGAGACGAGCCCCGCCGCCGCCGCCCGCTCGGCCCACTCGCCGATCCGGCCGATATGCCCGGCATGCCGCAGGGCGATGATCGCGACGCCGTTCGCCCGCGCCTTGGCGATCCCGAGATCGACGGCGACGGGGCCGGCCGTCTGCCCGAACCCGTAATGGGCGTCGACGAGTGCGAAGTTCGGCGCGTCGGTCACGATCTCGGGCGTGCGGCCGGCCTCGACCTCGCCGGCGCGCAGCCACTCGATGTAGCGGGTGACGCGGACGACGCCGTGGCTGTCGTGGCCGGTGAGGTTCGCCGCCACGAGGAAGCGGCCGATGCGCTCGGCCTCCGGCTCGGCGCAGCCCTCGCGCACGAAGATGTCCCGCACGTAGGCGGTCAGCCTGTCGGCCGGAATCCGCATCCCGTCTCTCCCTCGCCGCGCCTCACCGAGCGCGTACGGGATGAACCTAGCGCCCTCGCACGTGCGGGGCGAGCACCGGCGGGTGACGGCGGCCGCCACCTGTCGTCCCCGCCGGACCGGTCACGGGTCGGACGGGACGGGCCCGGGCGGGTCGCCGTAGGGGAAGAAGTCGGCGGCCCGCATCTGCGCGTAGGCGAGGTGATCGAGGCGCACCGTGCCGAGGAACGGCTCCGGCGGCTCCACCAGCAGGATCGTGCGGGCGTAGCCGCTGTCGTCGAAGCCGCGCCGGAAATGCACCCGCGACTTGATCGCCACGACGTCGAAATCCGCCGGGTCCAGGCCGAGCCGCCACAGCTCGTCGGGCTCGACGATCTGCGCGAGCTGCGGGCTCAGCACGAGGACGTTGCCGGCCCCGAACGCGACGCAGATCCAGGTGCCTCCGCCGCCGCTGCCGGCGACGCCGGGCTCCGGCGCGGCGACGACGCGCAGCACGGTCCCGGTGATGCGCACCGGGTCGCCCGCGGACGGGTCGCCGCCACCGCCGACCGGCGCGTCGAACGGGTCGCCGGCCGCGAGGGACCCCGCCGCGATGTCGGGGGACGCCACCGTGGCGACCAGGGTGCGGGCGAGGCACTGCCGGAGGATCTCGCGCAGCAGCCAGGTCGCCCGGCCCGACCGGTCGCTGTGGTCAGCGAGGACCACCGGGGCGGCGCCCTCCGCCACCGCCGCCCGGGCGAGGCGCACGCCGTCGGCGATCGTGTGGATCCGCGTCGCCTCGAGCAGCGCGCGCCGCTGCCGCCACGCGAAATCCGCGACATCCCGCGCCACCCGCTCGGCGAGGGCCGGGTCGTCGTCGGTGATCGCCTGCACGGTCATCCCGCCGTCCGGGGCGTCGCCCCACGGGAAGCCGAAGAAGACGTTCACGTACACGTCCGGCTCGCGCGCCTCCCAGACGAGGGCCCGCTGCACGAGGTCGGACCACGGTGCGGCGCCGGTCCACTGCACGACGGTCGGCGAGAGGATCGGCACCTTGAGGGTCCGGTGCGCCGGCCGGAAGTCGCCGCGCACGGCGCGCACCAGCATCCGGGCGGCCCGCTGCCCCTGCAGGTGGCCGTCGTAATGCGGGAAGTACTTCACCGCGAAAGCCATGTCGGCGTGGTCGAGGAAGGCGGCGTCCTCGTTGCCGTGCAGGTCGAAGGTCCCGACCAGGATCGACCCCTCGCCCACCGCGGCGCGCACCTGGCGGGCGATGTCGGCCTCCGGCCTGGGGACGCCGCGCACCGCCATCGCGCCGTGCAGGGCGAGATAGACCCCGTCGAACGGGCCCTGCGCCCGCAGCTCCGCCACCATCTGCCCGAGGAAATGCGCGTAGGCGTCGGCGGTGATCCAGCCCGAGGCGGTGCCGGTGCGCGGCCAGAGCGGCGAGGTGATCCCCACGAGCTCGACGCCGTCGTACTCCCGCGCCACCTGCACGAAGCCGCCCATGTAGCCCTTGGGATCGGTGGCGAGCAGCGCGGCCCCGGCGGCCGGTGAGCCGGGATAGATGAAGTCGTCCCGGGTCGTGTCGTTCGGCAGGAACGTGACGGTCTCGTGCGTGAACTGGAGGACGGCAAGGCGCATCGATGGTCGGTCCTCTGGGATCCGGGTGACGGTCAGGAGATCTCGCGCACGAGCTTCGCGATGAGCGAGCGTCCGAAGGCCGCGAAGCTCTCGGCGGTCATCACGAAGGCGCCCTCCCCGCCGATCACGACGCTCCGGTAATACGCGGCCAGGCCGCCCGCCGGATTGGTATGCTCTTTCAGGAAGGCCGGCATCCCCTCGGGTTCGGTGAGGATGACGATGCCGTTCACCGTGATGCCGGCCGCCACGGCGGCGTCCCGGGCCTCGGCGATGGGCCGCCCGGCATTGCCGGTGCCGTCACCGGAGATGTCGATCACCCGGCGCTCGGCGCGGAACGGCGCGCGGGCCAGAAGGTCGGCGGCGAAACCGATCGCGGACCCGATGGCGGTGCGTCCGTAGAACGGCCGCGGCACCGCGCGGAGGCGCGCCGCGAAGGCGGCCGCGTCCTGCGCCGAGGCGATCACCATCCAGTCGACCGCGACCTGCTGCTCGCCGGGTCCGGCCCAGTCGAACAGGGCGACGCCGATGCGCCCGGTCAAGCCGTCGCCGATGGCGCGCAGCACGCGCGGGTCGCCGAAGGCCTCGGCGTAGCCGCGGCGCTCGAGGTCGAACCGGGCCTCGCTGATGCTGAGCGACACGTCCACCGCGAGGACGAGGAGGAGGTCGACGCCCGTATCCGCGGCGCGGGCGGGGCGGCCGGCCAGCGACAGGGCGGCGAACATCCCGGACAGGAACGGGCGTCGCCGCATGGCCGACCCTCGATCTCGGGCGCCCGCGCGGGACGGCGGGCCGCTCACCCATGCAACGAGCCTGCCGACCCGCCGGTTCGAGCGCTCCGGCCGCGACGCGCGAAGGTTCCGCTCCCGCGGCGCGGACCCGCGCCGCTTTCGGCCGCATCACGGGCCGGAGCGGCCGCCCTACCTGCCGCGGATCGGGGCGCCGCCGGCGCCGCCCACCCAGAGACAGTCGTCATGCAGCGTGTTCGCCGAATCGGTCGTGCCATCGAGAACGGGATCGTCGGAGCCGTGACCGGGACGGTCGCAGGCGTCAGCCGGATGATCGACGGGCTGATCGGGCTGGTGGGCCGCCTGTCCGAGCGCCTCGACGCTCGCCTGTCGTCGCTCGCCGACGCGTCCCGGGCGCGCCACCGGCGCGAGGGCCGCCGGCAGATCGACCCGATCTCGCTGGAGTAGCAGCGCGCGACCCCGCGCCTAGAGCCCCGGTCCCTTGGCGGCCCCGAAGATGCGGCCCGGCTTGCCGTCGGCCGCGCCCTGGAGCAGGACGACCCAGCTGTCCGCGTCGGCGACGCGGGCCTGGGTGTCGGGCACCTCGAAGCGGGTCGGCTGGCCCGTCCAGGGACCGAGCCGCTGCATGCCTCGGACGACGTTGACGTAGGTCGCCGTCCGGCCGCCGTTCTCCCCGGACTGGATCGCGATGGCGCGGCTGCGGAGCACGGGCACCAGCCAGACGTCGCCGCGGATCTCGGTCTTGGCCTCCGGGGCCGCCCCGACCTCCACTAGGATCCGGTCGCCGTTGGTCTCCCCGCGCACCGGCACCGGCAGCCCGCCGTGCTGGCAGGCATCGCGGATCAGGCGCTCCAGGGCCGGCCGGTCGGACCCGACGGCGAAGCCGTTGCCGTCGACCACGACCTGGGGCGTGAACACCTGTCGGGCCCCGCGGCCCCGCGCGTAGGCGCGCTGGCGCTCGGTCAGCGGCCGCAGCGCGAGCGTGTCCTTCCAGCCGAGATAGTCCCAGTAGGTCACCGGCAGGGTCAGGGCGATGACGCCGGGCTTGTGGGCGAGGTCGCGCAGGACCGGGTCGGCGGAGCGGCAGGCGCCGCAGCCCTGGCTGGTGAAGAGCTCGACCACGGCGCGGACGGGCTCGGCCCGCGCCGGCATCGCGGCCAGCGTCGCGCAGGCAAGCAGCGCGGCGCGCAGCGCGCGGCGGTCGCGGGTCGGGGCGCGGTGCCGGGGCGTCATCGATCCATCAGACCGTCTGCGAGGCCGAAGGTGAAATCACGTTGGCTTGAGAGATCTCTACTGTCGGTTGAAGTGGCGCCGGCGCCACTCTCGGCTTGGGCAGCATGTCGGGCCGCCAGCGGCGATGCATCCACAGCCACTGGCCGGGGTTCTCCCGCACCCAGCCCTCGACCACGGCCGTCATCGCCTGCATGGCGCCGGCGACGTCGATGGTCCCGTCGGCCGCCCTGGGCAGGTCCAGGGGCGGCGTCAGCTCGAGGCGGAAGCGGCCCTCCGGCAGGCGCACGACGCGCACGCCGTGCACCGGGCAGTCGTAGTGGCGGGCGAGCTTGGCCAAGAGGGGGTTGGCGAGGCATGGCCGGCCGAGGAACTCCACCACGACGCCGCGGGTGAAGTGCTGGTCGATCAGTTGACCCAGGTGGCCGCCGGTCTCGACCACGTCGCGCATGGCGAAGACGGCGCCCGGCGTGGAGGCGGCGAGCCCGCCCATCGTCCGGCGGCGGACCTCCTGGACGAGGCGCGCGGCGGCGGGGTTGTTCGGCGGCCGGAACACCGCGGTGGCGTCCAGGCCGAAACGGGCCGCGCAGATCGCCGGCAATTCCCAGTTCGCCAGATGCGCCGAGAAGATCAGACCGGGCCGGCCATCGTCGCGCAGGGCGTAGAAGTGCTCGATCCCGGCGACCTCCGTCCGCAAGTCGCCGGTGGCGGCGGGATCGTAATCGAACAGGCTGTCGAGATGGGCGTACTCGGCCCCCGTCCGGCCGAGATTGTCCCAGGCCTCCAGGGCGATCCGCTTCCGCTCCGCCTCCGACATGTCGGGGAAGGCCGCCCGGAGGTTCGCCATCGCCGTGCGGTGCGCCGGCAGGAGCGGTCCGAGGGTTCGCAGGAGCGCGGCGCCGAGTGCCGTGGACCGGACCGGCCCGAGGATCCGGGCCAGCAGCACCAGGGCGCGGATCACCGGGATCATCGCGAAGCCCGCGAGGCGCGGGTACGACCGTTTGAGCAGGAGGGCGAGACGCAGCACAGTCGATTCCAGAGAACGGTACGGGCGGCCCCCCAGCGCACCCGTACAGCGACGTTTACGACAAGTCTCCCGCAGCGCGAAATGCGGATCGCCGCACCCGGTGACGGTGCGGCGCCGGGCGGGTGCGCCGCTGCCGGCGCTACAGGCTGACGAGGATCTTGCCGAACACCCGGCGCGATTCGAGGCGCTCCAGACCCTGCGCGAAATCCGCCAGCGGGTACACGGTATCCACCACCGGTCGAATGCCCGCTTCCATCTTGGCGAGGGCCTGCCCGATATTCGCGAGCGAGCAGCCGAACGAGCCGGTGATGCGGTACTGCTGCTGGAACAGCTGCATCAGGTTCATGGTCGCCGAGACGCCCGAGGTCGATCCGCAGGTCACGAGTCGGCCGCCGCGCTTCAGGCAGAGCAGGGAGCCGTTCCAGGTATCGGCGCCGACATGCTCGAACACCACGTCGACGCCCTTGCGCTTCGTGAGCCGGCGGACCTCGCCCTCGAAGCGCTCGGTGCGGTAGTTGATGACGTGGTCGGCGCCGAGCTCGGCGGCCTTGCGACCCTTCTCGTCGTCGCCGACCGTCGTGTAGACGGTGCAGCCGATCGCCTTGGCCATGCGGATCGCCGCGGTCCCGATCCCGGAGCCGCCGGCATGGACCAACACGCTCTCGCCGGGCTCAAGGCGCGCGTTGTCGAACAGCATGTGCTGGACCGTGCCGAAGGCGATGCCCGCACAGGCGGCGTCGGTGTCGCTGACGCCGTCCGGCACCTTCACGACGAGGCGGGCCGGCATGGTCACCAACTCCCGGGCGAAGCCGTCGAGATGGAAGCCCATCACGCCGGACACGTCCTCGCAGAGGTTGTCGCGCCCCTCGCGGCAGGCCTTGCACTTGCCGCAGGTCATGGCGCCGTACGGCACGACCCGGTCGCCCGCGACGAGGCCGGTGACGCCCGCCCCGACCGACTCGACGATCCCGGCCGCCTCCGCGCCGACGATCAGCGGCATCTTCCGCTTGGCGAAGGCCATGCCGCGGAAGCCCCAGACGTCGATGAAGTTGAGGCCGACCGCGCGGATGCGGATCCGGACCTCGCCGGCGCCGGGCGCGGGCGGCGGCTCGATCTCGGTGAGGCGCAGGTCGCGGTCGCCGAACAGTTGGAGGGCTCGCATCGTGTCTCTCGTCACTCCGGCGCCAGGTAGCGCCGCCGCGCCCATCCGAGGGCGCGTCCGGCCTTCACCCGGCACCACGTGGTGCGGCTCGGCGTGTCGTTGGTGCAGCCGAAGACCAGGGCGCGGCTGCGGATCTCACCGATCTGCTCGGCGGACGGGTCCGGCTCGGCGCGGATGCTGAGCGGCTCGCCCGGCGGCAGGCCGGAAATTCGGTAGACCTGCGGCTCCGCCCGGGCGTCGCCCGGGGCCAGGAGAGCCGCGCCGCAGAGGGCGGCGGTGAGGGCGAGGCTGGCGCGCATCGGCAGAATCGTCCGGTTCGGCGGCGCCACCGTCAGGTCCGGTGGACACCCATCATGGCGGTCAGGCCGCCATCGACGGGCAGCACGGTCCCGGTGATGTAGGATGCCCCCTCGCCCATCAGGAAGGCCGCCAGCGCCGCGACATCCTCGGGCCGCCCGAAGCGGCCGGCGGGAATCTGGCGCTCCATCCCGTCGCGGTAGGCGGCGTAGCGCTCCATCATGGCGGTGTCGACGAAGCCCGGGGCGATGACGTTGACGGTCACGCCGCGCTTGGCGGTCTCGATCGCCAGGGTGCGGCAATAGGCGATGAGCGCGCCCTTGGTCGCCGCGTAGGCGGCGTTGCCGGCATTGGCCCGCAGGGCGGCCACGGAGCCGACCGCCACGATGCGGCCCGCGCGCGCCCGGGTCATCTCCCGCACCAGCGCCTTGGCGAGGCGCGTCAGCGAGAAGAAGTTGACCTGCATGGCGGCCTCGGCCCGCTCCTGATCGAGCATCGCCGCGAGGGCGTCGCAGGACTGGCCGGCATTGTGGACGAGGCCGTAATAGCCCGCGGCCTCGGCGGTCTCGCAGAAGGTGTCCAGCGCGGCCCGGTCGGCGAGGTCGACGGGATGGGCCGCGAAGGACCGGTCCGGGTAGGTCGTCCGCAGCTCGGCCAGCAGCGCCTGCGCGGCCTCGGCCGAGGCGCGGTAGGTGAAGTCGACGCCGAGGCCGGATCCCGCCAGCGCGCGGACGATCGCGGCGCCGATGCCGGACGCGCCGCCGGTCACGAGGACCCGGCGCGGGGTGTCGGCGGCGCTCACGCGGGCTCCGCGCCGAGGACCAGGCAGGTGTTCTGGCCGCCGAAGCCGAACGAGTTCGACAGCACGGTCCGCACCGGCAGATCGCGGGCGGTCTCCACGATGTCGAGGGCGATGGTCGGGTCCGGCACGCGGTGGTTGATGGTCGGCGGGATGCGGCCGTGGCGGATGGTCAGCAGCGAGACCGCCGCCTCGATGGCGCCGGCCGCCGTGAGGGTGTGGCCGATCATCGACTTGTTGGAGGTGACCGGCAGGGCGGCCGCGCGGTCGCCGAACACGGCCGCGAGGCCCAGGGCCTCCATCTTGTCGTTCTCCGGCGTCGAGGTGCCGTGCGCGTTCACCGTGTCGATCGCCTCGGCCGCCACACC
Organism: Methylobacterium sp. 285MFTsu5.1; assembly: GCF_000383455.1. Classification (NCBI taxonomy): domain Bacteria; kingdom Pseudomonadati; phylum Pseudomonadota; class Alphaproteobacteria; order Hyphomicrobiales; family Methylobacteriaceae; genus Methylobacterium; species Methylobacterium sp. 285MFTsu5.1. Next base: position 53,776 of record NZ_KB911285.1, read on the forward strand.
GGCATCGTCCAGGCTCGCCCGGATCGCCGCGATGATCGGCGCGCCGTCGGGGCTGGACCGGGTGCGGTGGAAGCCGTCGCCCTTCTCGCCGCAGCCGAGGACGTAGCCGAGGATCGCGGCGCCGCGCGCGACGGCGACCTCGGCGTCCTCCAGCACCAGGGCGGCCGCGCCCTCGCCCATGACGAACCCGTCCCGGTCCTTCGAGAACGGCTTCGAGGCGGTCGCGGGCTCGTCGTTGCGGGTCGAGAGCGCCGAGAGCAGCGAGAAGCGGATCAGCGATTCCGGGTTCACCGAGCCGTCCGTGCCGATGCAGAGCGCCGCCGCGGTCTCGCCGCGCCGGATCGCCTCGACGCCGAGCTGGATCGCCGTGGCCCCCGACGAGCAGGCGGTCGAGAGCGAGATCGGCGAGCCCTTCGTGCCGAAGCGGTCAGCGATGCGATCGGCGACCGTGCCGAAGATGAACAGGTCGTGCCAGGGATCGAAGCGGCGCGTCGCCGCCGCCCGCAGGAGGCCGGCGTAGTCGACCGGGCCGTCGCCGCCCGCGGCCTCGGCCAGGGCCTGCCGCTGCGGCCACTCCATCTCGACCGGCGGGACCGCGATGAACAGGGCGCCCGGGAAATCGCCCCTGGCGCCGATCCCGGCCTGCGCCACCGCCTCCTCGGCGGCGACGGCGGCGAACCGCTCGGACAGGAGCGGCGCGACGAGCGGATCGGTGTCGAGGAAGTCCACCGTCCCGGCGATGCGGGTGCGCAGCGTGTCGGTCGGGAACCGCGCGATCGCGTGGATGCCCGACCGGCCCTCGGTCATGGCCGCCCACGTGTCGGCCTGTCCCTGACCGAGGGAGGAGACGACGCCGATGCCGGTGACCGCGACGAGCGGCCGGCCCCTGGCGTCGCGGTAGGATCGCGCGCTCATGGAGCGGTCCTTACGGGATTTTCCGCCGCGGTACACCTCCGCGCGGGCGGTGCGGCGCGCCCGGCGCCGGGACGACGGGCGCCGTCCCGGCGGGAAGCCTCAGGCGCGCGGCGCGTTGGCGAGGCGGAGCACCGTCTGCAGCAGGACGTCGGCGCCGGCGGCGCAGTCGGCCTGCGTGGCCGATTCCGACTCGTTGTGGCTGACGCCGTCCTTGCACGGCACGAAGATCATCGCCGCCGGGACCTTCGCGGCGAGGTTGCAGGCGTCGTGGCCGGCGCCCGAGATGATCCGGCGGCGCGGATGCCCCAGGCTCTCGGCGGACGCGTCGATCGCCGCCACGATCGCGGGGTCGAACGGCACCGGCTCCTTCCGCCAGATCCGGGTCAGCGCGATCTCCAGATGGCGCCGCGCCGCGATCTCGGCGGCCGCCTCGCCGAGCGCCGCCTCCATCGCGTCGAGGGTCTCGGAGCGCGGATCGCGCACGTCCACCGTGAAGGCGACCCGGCCCGGCACGACGTTGCGGGAGGGCGCCAGGATCGCGGCCTCGCCGATCGTCGCCACCGCGGTGGGCGCGTGGCCCAGCGCGATCCGCTCGGCGGCCAGGGCGAATTCCGAGAGCGCGAGCAGCGCGTCGCGGCGGCGCGGCATCGGCGTCGTCCCGGCGTGGCTCTCGAAGCCGGTGATCACGCCGTCGAACCACATGATGCCCTGGCCGCCCTCGACCACGCCGATGGTCTTGCCCTCGGCCTCCAGGATGGGCCCCTGCTCGATGTGCAGTTCGACGAAGGCGCCGATCTCCCGCGTGCCGACGGCCTCCACCCCGCGGTAGCCGATGGCGTCGAGGGCCTCCGCCACCGTGGTGCCGGCGGCGTCGCGCTTGGCCAGGATCTCGTCCGTGGTGAAGTCGCCCGCGTAGGCCGCCGAGGCCATCATGGCGGGGGCGAAGCGCGAGCCCTCCTCGTTGGTCCAGTTGACCACGAGGAGCGGCGCCTCGGTCTCGATGCCGGCATCGTTCAGTCTGCGCATCACCTCGAGCCCCGCCAGCACGCCGAGGACCCCGTCGAACTTGCCGCCGGTCGGCTGGGTGTCGAGGTGCGAGCCGAAGGCGATCGGCTTGCGGCCCATGTCGCGGCCCGGCCGCAGGGCGTACTGCGTGCCGAGCGCGTCGACCGACACGGTGAGCCCGGCCGCCTCGCAGGCCTCCCGGAACCAGTCGCGGACCTGGCCGTCCTCGGCCGAGAGCGTCAGGCGGTTGATGCCGCCGGCCGGCGTGCCGCCGAATTGCGCGGTCTCCAGGATCGTCGCCCAGAGGCGCGCTCCGTCGGCGCGCAGGTTGTGGGTCTTGCTGAGGCTCATCTCGGCCATGCCGGTTCCTTTCACGGCGGATCGCCGTGCGACGCTGACGTTATAGGCGGGCGCGGCCGACTTCGCAGCGCTCCCACCACGCGCACCCGAGAGCAACCGCGGTGCCAACCGGGCCGGTCAGGCCAGCGGGCGCCGCACCGGGTTGGCGCGCAGGAGCGCGATCGCGTCGACCCGGAGGGCGACGGCGATCTCGCCGAGAGCGCCCGCCTCGATGTTGCTGATCCCGTCCTGGTCGGCGACGTCCGCGGCGATCAGGAAGACGTTCTCGCGCTGGGCCGCGGGCCGCTCGGCGACCGCCGCGACGTGGCGCAGGTTCTCGGCCCGGCCGAGGCGGGTGCGAGCCCGGGCGATGCCCTCGTAGAGCTCCGTCTCCAGCATGAGCGCGTCGTAGCCCTTCATCAGGACCGGGTCGGCCTTCAGGCCATGCAGGGCGGCGTCGAATTCGGGGCCCGCGACCTCGCCGTCGGCCACGATGACGTTGGCGGCGGCCGAGACCGCCGCGAGCATCAACGCCTTGTCGCCGGCATAGGCCGTCACGGTACGGCCGACATGGCCGAAGAGGTCGCGCAGGAGGCTCATTCCGGAGGGTCGGCCGCGGAGTCGGGGTGGCTGCTGGGACGCGAGGGATAGCAGAGGACGGCACGGAGGGAACCCGTCGCCGCGCGACCGGCCATAAAGGCGCGCGGTACCGGCGGCCAGACATCCTTCGGCAACATGGCCATGCGACTCATACGGCCGACCGCGTCCTCGAGCGCGGCCGACGGAACGCGGCCTCGACGATCCCCCCTCAGCCGGTTCCGCGCCCGTCGTCACGCCGCCGGAGCGATGTTCGGGTGCCCCCCAGGCCCGGACCTCGAGCCGGCGGCGGTCTCCGCCGCGAGATGATCGACCACCGCCGACAGAGCCGCGCGCTCCCGCGCGCCCGACCGGCGCGCGGCCGCGAACACGCCCATCTGCCTGTCGGCGCTGGTCCCCTCCGCCACGATCCGCGCCGCGTGCCCGCAGGCGGCGGCGCAGCCCAGCGCCTCGGCATCCTCGGCGATGTCGGCGAGAAGGGTCTCGACCAGCGCGGAGACCGGCACCGTCCGGACCTGCGCCTCGTCGATGAGCGTCGCGCGCACGCCGTCGCACTCGGCCCGCCAGAGATTCTCCATGACGAAGCCGCGGGAGGCGGCGGTCAGGCCGGCATTGAGCCGCTTGTCCCGGACCACCCGGCGCACGAGGCAGCGGAACAGCGCGGCGATGCACAGCGCGTCGTCGAGGCGCGTGCAGCTGTCGGCGACCCGCAGTTCGAGGGTCGGATATTTCAGCGACGCGCGCACGTGCCACCAGAGATAGCTGGCATCCGCGATGGCGCCCGAGCGGGTCATCACGTCGACGTAGCGGGCGTAGTCGTCGGCATCGGCGAACAGCTCGGGCACGCCCGTGCGCGGCAGCTCGGCGTAGGCGCGCATCCGGTAGCCGGCGAGGCCGGTCAGTTGCCCCTGCCAGAACGGCGAGCCGGTGGAGAGCGCGAGCAGCACCGGCAGGTAGGGCAGCAGCCGGTTGATCAGCCCGACCCGCGCCTCGGGGTCCGGGACCTCCACGTGGACGTGAAGGCCGCAGACGAGGTTGCGCCGGCCGAGCATCCGGAGGTCGGCCATGATCCCGTGGTATCGGGCCTTGTCGGTGGGGCGCTGGTCACGCCACCGGGCGATCGGATGCGTGCCCGCGGCGAAGGTCAGGATCCCGCGCTCGGCGCCGATCTCCGCGAGGCTGCCGCGCAGATCCGCGAGATGCCCCCGTGCCTCGGCGAGATCGGCGGTCGGCGGCGAGGCCACCTCAACCTGGCACTGGAGCTGCTCGCGCTCGGCGTCGTCGAGGCGGGCCCGCACGGCGGCATGGAAGGCCCGGAGGCCGGCCCGCGGCGTGCCGCGCGTGCGCGCATCGGCCAGGAAGAACTCCTCCTCGATGCCGAACCTGTAGGCGTGGGCCATCCGCGCTCCCTGCCCCGGACGGGCCGATCCGCGTCCGGCGAACGCCGCCGCACCGGCCGGGTTCCGACCGGGCCGGCGGCGCGAGAAGCCTCAGCGCCAGAAGGGCTTGACGTCGAGGAGCTCGGACCGTGCGTCCGCGGCCTCGTCGAGCAATTTCTGTGCCCCCGGATCGTCGGAACCCGGCATCGGCGGTCCCGACAGGCTCTCGGTCATCGCCCGGGCCGTCTCCAGATCGTTGAGCGCGCCGAGATGGTCCTGCAGGTCGGAGAGCGCGGCGCCGAACTTCTCCTGCCGGCGGACCGCCTTCTTCTTCCGGTAGAGACCGGCGAAGAACTCCGCGCCGTAGCGGAGCTTCTTGGCGGCGATCCGCGCCCGGTGCCGCGTGTGCGGATCGAGGTGCCGGAGGCCGCGCCCGCGCTTCTTGAGGCGCGCGCGCGCCTTGTCGAGCACCTGCGCGGCGAAGTGGCGCCCGTCGACGGCCGCGTCGGGGCCGGCGGCCCAGGAGCCCGCCTCGACCCAGCCGGCGAAGTCGATGACGAGCGCGCGCCATTGCGGGCTCTCGAGGGTCTCCGAGACCGCGTCGTACGCGGTGGCGCGCTCCGCCTCGGCGCGCGCGCGCAGGGCGTCCAGGCCGGGCTCGTCGGGGCGCTGTTCCGCGAGATCCGGCAGCGTGTCGCTCAGGAATACGTCGAGGTTGCGGGCGTGGCCGAAGGGCTCGGTGACGCGCTTGATCTCGTCGTTGAAGCCGGCCGCCCGGGGATCGCTCTCCAGCATGGGCCCGAACAGCGACAGCGCCGAGCGCAGGCGGCGCAGGGAGACGCGGATCTGGTGGAGCGCCTCGGGCGGGCGGCCGCCTTCCAGGAAGGCGGTCTCGTTGAGGCGCATGTGGCGCAGGCAGGCGCGCGCCACCCGGCGGAAGACCTCCCCGGCGCTCGCGCCCTCGGGCAGTTCCACCGCCTCGGCCTTCACGACGCCGGGCTCGATCCCGTCGAGGAGCGCGTAGCCGACCGCGCTCTTGGCTTTCACGCCGAGGCGCAGCGGCACGGTCTCGGCCAGCTCCCGCGCCAGCGCGAACAGGTCGGCCGGATCGCCGGACTGGAGTTCCAGCTCGACCTCGCAGAGCGGCGCGACGCCCGAGTCGGTCTCGACATGGCCCTCGTCGAGGGTGACGAGCACGCGCGACTCGCCCTGCGCGACCGGGATCTCTCGGCGCTGCACCACGGTGGCGAACAGCCGCTCCAGCGGCGCGTCGGCCTCGCGCAGGATCGGCCCGGCGGCCGTGTCGGCCCAGGCCGCGGGCTCCGGCGCCTGCCCGGCGATCTCGCTCTCCCACTCGGCCCGGTCGAACAGGCCAACGCCGCCGCTCCCGGCCTTCACGGTCTGGATATGGCGGTCGCCCTTGGCGCGGACGCGCAGGGTCAGGCCGTTCTTCCGGAGCGCGCGATCGGGCGTGTCGTAGTAGGTCGTCACCAGGGATTCGGGCTCGGTCGCCGACGCGTCCTTCAACCGGGGATGGGACGCGAGCGCCGTCAGATCCGGCCCGGCGCAGTCGAGCTTCAGCTCGACCTCGCGGGGCTCCGCCGCGGCGTGGCTATCGGTGTCGCTCATACGCTCCTCTTCGTCGCCTGCCCCGGCTAACGAGCCAGGGATGGGCTCCGGTTGCATCGCATCCTGCGTCGCATCTCGCGGAGCCGGCATCGGGGCGTGACCGTCCGACGCACCCGCGGCAGCAAAGGCGGCGGCGCCGCCGTCGTCAAGCTGGGACGGGACCGGTCGCCCGCGGCGGATGGATGCTGCGCTGCGTTAAAATCGCGCTTTCCCAAAACGGCACGGCGTGGCAAGACAAATTGTCCACAATCCATCTGCCTCGCAGCCCCGGCCCCGACCGCCCGGAGGCGCACACGGCGCCGCGACGCGCCGGCGCGGCGGATTCCCCTTCGAGCGAGCGGTGCGCCCCTTGTGGACGGCGGCACCGCGGAGAAGATGCGGTCGGTGGCTGCTTTGAAGACACTCCTCGTCGGCGTGATCGGGCACGTCGATCACGGCAAGACGGCGCTCGTCCGCGCGCTCACCGGCGTCGAGACCGACCGGCTCAAGGAAGAGCGCGCCCGCGGCGTGTCCATCGTGCCGGGCTTCGCGCTGCTGACCGCCGCGCAGGGCGAGATCGACCTCGTCGACCTGCCGGGCCACGAACGGTTCGTCCGCGCCATGATCTCCGGCGCCACCGGCATGCGGGCCGTTCTGCTGGCGGTCGACGCCCACGAGGGCATCAAGCCGCAGACGGTGGAGCATCTCGAGATCGCCGCCCTCATCGGCGTCCGCCGCGGTGTCCTGGCGCTGACCAAGGCGGACCTCGCGACGCGCGAGACCGTGGCCGCGCGCGCCGCCGAGATCGCCGCAGCGGCCGCCCGGGCCGGGATCGAGGCCGGCCCGGTCATCGCCACCTCGACCGTGACGGGCGACGGCCTGCCGGAGCTCGCCGCCGCCCTCTCGGCGCTGGTGGCGGAGACGGAACCGGTCCGCGACGACGGCTTCCCCTACCTTCCGGTCGACCGGGTCTTCTCCCGGCCGGGCTTCGGCACCGTCGTGACCGGGACGCTGCGACGCGGGCCGCTCGCGGTCGGCGACACCGTCGAGATCGCCCCCGGCGGCCGCACCGCCACGGTGCGCGGCCTGCAGATCCACGGGCGCGCGGTCGAGCGCGCCGAGCCGGGGCGCCGCACGGCGGTCGCCCTGCGCGGCATCGACCTCGACCAGATCGCCCGTGGGCAGGCGCTGTCGCTGCCGGGCCTGCTCGCGCAGAGCCCGTGGCTCGACGTGGCGATCACCGCGGCCGCGAGCCTGCCGGACGCCCTGGCAGGCGGCACGGCCTGCCGCCTGCTCTTCGGCACCACCGAGGTCGAGGCGCGGCTGCGGCTGCTCGACTGCGACGCCCTGGAGCCGGGCGCCAGTACCCAGGCGCAGCTCCACCTCGGCGAACCGGTGGCGGTGCCGGCGCGGGAGCCCTTCGTGCTGCGGCTCGATTCGCCCTCCGTCACGGTGGCGGGCGGCCGGATCCTCGACCCGGCGAGCCGCCGCCGCCGGCGCCACGATCCCCGGGTCATGGCCGACCTCGCCGCCCTGGCGGCGGGCGGTCCCGCCGAGGCGATCACGGTCCGCCTCGGGCAGCTCGGCGCGGCCGGGGCACCGCTCAACGAGCTCGCCCGGATCGCCGGTATCGCGCCGGACCGCGCTCGGCAGGCGCTCTCCGAAGACGGTGCCCGCGCGATCGGCGACCGCTTCGTCGGGGCCGCGGCCTTCGAGGCGCTGCGCACCGGCACGCTGGCCGCCCTGGCACACCATCACCGCGACTACCCGATGGAGCACGGCATCGCCCTGGAGCGCCTGTCCCGCGCCCTGGCGCTGCCCGAGGCGGTGACCGGCGCGGTCCTGCGCGACCTCGCGGCCGCCGGCGGCGTCGCCCAGGCGGGCGCCCTGTGGCGGCGGGCCGAGTTCGACCCCGCGCGGAACGAGAGCGAGGCCGCCCGCCGGCTGGAGCAGGTCTTCCGCCGCGCCGGCCTCAGCCCGCCCGACGAGGCCGAGGCCATCGGCCGGGACGTGCGCCGCCGCGAGGCGCTGACCTACCTCGTGGGAGCCGGCACGGTGATCCGCGCCGTCGACCGGGTGCAGCGCCGCGCCGTGCTGTTCCACCGGGAAGCGGTGGCCACCGCCAAGAGCCGCCTGATCGACGCCTTCCCGACGGCGCGGACGGCGGAGACCGGATTCCTGGCCCGCGAGGCCGGTGCGACCCTGGGAATCTCACGCAAGTTCTCGATCCCGCTGCTGGAGCACCTCGACGCCACGGGCTTCACCCGCCGGGCCGGGGATCGTCGGGTGATCGTCGCCCTCGAACCCGGTCGGGCGGTCCCGGACGCCGGCTGACGCGGCGCGCTCGCTGCGCCGGCGTCCCGCACTTCACCCCCCTCTTCCACGCTCGAGAAACGCGGCAGCGCGATCGGGAACGGTGCTAGTCGTCCACACCCAACCAGTCGCCGCGTCCGGGCTCGTAGCAGGTGTACCCGATCAGGCAGCTCGGGTTGTCGCGGGTCGGCCGAAAGGCGCGCCGCGCGATCTCGGTGGGCTCGCAGAACGAGCGGTCGCGGACGAACCGGTCGTAGGTCATGCCGCCGGTCCCGAGGACGAGCGCTCCGCGCGCCTGGATGAGGCGGATCGTCTGCTGACAGGTCATCGCCGTGCTAGACGGCCGCGTCTGCGCCGCCGCGGGTGACGCGGCCAGCACCAGCACCAGCACTGCCGCAATCCGGGTCATCATCGCCTAGGCCTCCGCGCGCCGTGGGTCCTGCGGACAACCCGGCGCGCCGCTGGTCCGCGCCGCGTCGCCTCGCCGCACGGCGATGCCGCGGGCCCTCATCAGTCCTCGAAGGCCTCGACGTGGACGGTCCCGGGCTCCTGGCGGCGGGCGCCCTCCTCGATCCGGGCGAGCTGCGCCTGCGCGCGGCCGCACGGGAACCCGTAGCGGGCGCGGACGCGCTCGCTGGCGATGCCCAGGGCCAGCCGGGTCAGCGCGACGAACTCGTCGAGCGGGTAGTCCTGCCCGACCGCGAGGTGGTCCTTGATCACCAGCGACGGCGAGTAGCAGGCCTCGCGGGTCCCGTCCGGCCACCGGATATGGAAGCGCATCTCAGGCATCGCGCGGGACCCGCAGCGTGTTCCAGGCCGCCGCCCCCGTGGCCGCGGCCATCAACGGCGCGTCCCCGGGCGCGAGTTCCGCGTAGGTCGGCAGGTGGCGCGCCGCGCAGGCGTCCCAGACATGCGCCCGGGCGACCTCTCGGCCGGCATTGCGCAGCCGCGCCCGCCGGCTCGGCTCCAGGCTCGCCCGCATGGCCGACGCAATGGCGTCGGTGTCGTCCGGGTTCACCGACAGGGCTTCGCCGGGGGCGATATACTCGGTGAAGGGCGGCCGGCCCGACACGATCACCGGCGTTCCGCAGGCCATCGCCTCGAGAACGCACAGACCGTAGCTCTCGGCGAGTGAGGGAGAGACCAGGGTGTCGGCGAGGCGGTAGAGGCCCGGCATGTCCGCCTGCGCCACGGCGCCGGTTCGGATCACCGGCAGCCCGGGCCCGACCTCGAGCCCCTCGCGCTCGAGCGTGGCGCAGCACCGGGCCTCGTAGCCGGCCTGATCGAGAGGCGGCGCGGCGCCGGCCACGACCAGCTGCGCGTCGGGGCAGGTTTGGCGCAGGGCCGCGAAGGCCTCGATGATCGCCAGCGTGTTCCTGCGCGCCTCGAAGCCGCCGACGCTGAGGAAGACCGGGCCGCCGCCGAGGCCGAGGCGGCGGCGGAGCGCGTCGTCTTCCGGCCCGGGATCGGGCGTGAAGGCCGCCCCGTCGACGCCCGTGCCGACCACGTCGGCCCGGGCGCCGTACTCGGCCGCCAGCGTCGCCGCCCAGGTCCGGCTGACGCAGAGCAGGCGCCCGGCATCGAGGATCGCCCGCTCCTCCCACTGCGCGAGCCGCGGATCCGTGAACGTGTCGATCCGGTGGACCGTGCGCACGAAGCCCGGGATCAGGCGGCGCCGGGTCAGGGTGGCGAGCGCGTTGCCGCTGATCCGGCACTGGGCGTGGAAGACGTCGAAGTCGCAGGCGGCGGGCGTCGAGAAATGCGCCAGGTAGTCGGCGATCCGGGCGCCGACCAGCGCGGCGGCCGGTCCCGCGACCGGCTTGGCCGCGACCGAGATCACCGGACACTGCGCCGCGCGGAAGAAGCCGCCGCCGGTCGGGTCGGGCGCGTGGACCACCGCCTCGTGGCCGAGCCTGCCCAGGGCCTCCCCGAGAGCCAGAGCATGGACCACGCCGCCGCGCGGGTCGGTCGAGTGCGTGAGGATCGCGATGCGCAAGCGGTCGACCATGGGACGGCTCACGGAGCCCCGCAGCCGGTCGGGGGACGCGCCGCGGCCCCGACCGCGCGCTCCGCCGCCCTCTCGGAGACGCGTCGGGGTTTGTTCTGCATGGTTCATGCCGACTCGGCGTCGGGCGTGCGGGTGCCGCGACGCCAACGTCGCTGGGGTCGACCCGCCGCGCCGATGTTGCCGGGAATCCTCGGGCAAGGGCGCGCCTCCCCACTCATGCCTAATTTAGCGTTACGAATTCAGTGCGTTTTCAAACTCTGCCCGGAACCGCTCTTTTCAGGGCCCTGTGTCAGATTGTATCTACCGCTCACGAGAGCCGGAGCCGTCGGTCCCGTGTCCAAGACGCTGAACACTGTCTTCCCCGCCCGCAGGATGCTGCGCCGCCTGGGCTTGTTGGGCGCCCTCTTGGTCCTTCCGACGGCGGTCCTCGCCTACGCGGACCTGCTGCCTGAATCCCTGGACATGCTGGGCTTCGACCTGGGCGACAGCCCGGACCTGCCCCACGTCGCTCGCCAGATCGCCATCGGCGCCCCGCTCAAGATCGTCGCCTTCGGGTCGTCCTCGACGGAGGGCGTGGGCGCGTCGACCCCGGCCAACGCCTACCCGGCCCGCCTGCAGATCGACCTGCGCAAGAAGCTGCACGGGATGGACGTGGCGGTCATCAACCGCGGCATCGGCGGCGAGCACGTCGACGACATGCTGGCGCGCCTCGACCGCGACGTAATCGCGGCCGAGCCCCAGCTCGTTATCTGGCAGACGGGCAGCAACGACCCGCTGCGCGGCGTGTCGCTCGACCATTTCCGCGAGGCCACCGTGTCGGCGATCCGCCGGATCCGGGAGGCCGGCATCGACGTGGTGCTGATGGAGCCGCAATGGTGCCCGAAGCTCGAATCCACGCCGGGCGCCTCGCGCTTCCGCGACGCGGTGCGCAGCATCGGCGACGAGCTCGACGTGCCGGTGATCCGCCGGGCCGACCTGATGCACGGCTGGGTGCGCGAGGGTAAGCTGACGACCAAACAGCTCTTCGCCGCCGACGGCCTGCACATGGCCGACCGCGGCTACGCGCTCCTGGCCGAGGCCGCCGCGCAGTCGATCCTGCAGGATGCCGGCCCGGTGCGCAGCCCCGAGGCAGTCGCCGAGTAGGCGCGCGATACCGGCACCGGCTGGACTCGGCCGGCGAAGCTCCCCATCTCGGCGCGATCGAGAGCGGAGCCGAATCTTGAGCCAGGACGCATTCAGGTACGACGACCGGGGCGCCGTCCCCCAGATGCACGCGACCACGATCCTGATGGTCCGCAAGGGCGGCCGCGTCGTCATCGGCGGCGACGGTCAGGTCAGCCTCGGCCAGACCATCGTGAAGGGGAACGCCCGCAAGGTCCGGCGCCTCGCCAAGGGCGCGGTGATCGGCGGCTTCGCTGGCGCCACCGCGGACGCGTTCACGCTGTTCGAGCGCCTCGAAGCCAAGCTGGAGCAGTATCCCGGTCAGCTGACCCGGGCCTGCGTGGAACTCACCAAGGATTGGCGGACGGACCGCTACCTGCGCCGGCTCGAGGCGATGATGCTGGTCGCCGACCGCGAGGTCAGCCTGCTCCTGTCGGGCTCGGGCGACGTGCTGGAGCCCGAGAGCGGCGTCATGGCCATCGGGTCTGGCGGCAATTACGCCTTGGCGGCCGCCCGCGCGCTGGAGGACGGCGACCTCGACGCCGAGGCGATCGTGCGGCGGGCCATGACGATCGCCGCCGAGATCTGCGTCTACACCAACGGAAACCTCGTCATCGAGGCGCTGGATACCTGAGACCGGGCCGGGCGGAGCCGAGTTCGCCGGCTCCGCCGCCGTCGCCGTGCGCTCGATCGCACACGGTGTGCCCGCGTCGCCCGGATCCCGTCGCGGGCGCACGCGCATCGGCGCGGGGTCTGCCCGGCTGAACGCGGGTCATCACAGCTTCCGCGCGAAACGCGCCGCGGGCGAATACGCTACGGCGCCGGTCTTCGCATCCTGCAAACCTTCCTCGAAGCCGCGCACGAATCGTAGCGCCGCAACGAAATCCGGCCCGACGCCTCTTATCTCAGGTTGTACTCGCCGACGACAACAGTGCGCGGGACGATCACCGACGCTCGATTGCTGACAGCAGGTTTTCAACCGCCGTTCAACCGGGTTCATCCGGGCGATACAGCCCGCTGTAAGACAAAATTTACAGCGTATAATTTATCACAACCGCCAGGGAACCAAATCCGAATTCCCGAATGGGGCCCTGGGGACTGAAAATGCGCTCGATCAACGATGTCCGGATCGTAACGAAGCTGACTGCCGCATTCGGCAGCCTGGCGGCGGTCACGGTGGGGATCAGCGCCATCGGATACAGTCACCTGTCTTCGATCGAGCGCGTCAATCATCTCACGGAGCACTCCTATCAGGTCATCTCCGCCCTCGACGGCCTCACGCAGGCGATGGTCAATCAGGAGACGGGCCTGCGCGGCTACCTGATCGCGGGCGATCCGAAATTTCTGGAGCCGCTCCGCGCCGGCCAGAAGTCCTTCAAGGTGTCGCTGGAGAGCGCCAAGTCGCTCACCGCCGACAACGCCGCCCAGCAGGCGCGCCTGGAGGCCGTGCGCGGCTCGGCGGAGACATGGTCGAACGATATCGCCGCCAAGGAGATGGCCCTCGTCGAGGCGGGGAACCTCGACAAGGCCCGGCAGATCGAGGCGAGCGGCGCCGGCAAGGCGTCCATGGACGCCCTGCGCGCCAAGATCGGCGAGGCCGAGAAAGCGGAGCGCGACCTCCTCGCCGCCCGAAGCGACGAGCAGGCGCGCTCCTTCGGCGCCGCCTACCTCGCGAGCCTGCTCGGCAGCGTCGCCAGCGTCGTCATCGCGGGGCTGCTGGCCTTCCTCGTCTTCGCCATGCTGACCCGCCCCCTCGGCCGCCTCGTGGCCGTGCTGCAGCGCATGGCCCGCGGCGAGATCGAGGCCGAGATCAAGGAGGCCGCCCGCGGCGACGAGATCGGCGCGGTCGGGCGTGCCGTGGACGGGATCAAGGCGATGGTCGCCAAGAAGGCCGCGGAGGAGGCCGAGATGAAGCGGATCGCCGACGCGGCCGCCGCGGCCGAGCGGCGCCGGACCATGATCGAACTCGCCGACAGCTTCGATCGCGCGGTCGGCGGCATCGTCGGCATGGTCTCGTCCTCGGCCACCGAGCTGCAGGCGACCGCCCGGACCATGTCGGCGACGGCGTCCCAGACCTCGAGCCAGTCGAACACGGTCGCGGCGGCCGCCGAGGAGGCCGCCTCCAACGTCAACACCGTCGCGGCCGCGGCCGAGGAACTCGGCTCGTCGGTGCAGGAGATCGGCCGGCAGGTGGACGGCTCGGCGCATCTGGCGCAGCGGGCCGTCTCCGACGCCGATCAGACCGGCGCGCTCGTCCAGGAACTGAGCAATTCCGTGTCGCGGATCGGCGACGTGGTCGGGTTGATCTCCAACATCGCCGGCCAGACCAACCTGCTTGCCCTCAACGCCACCATCGAGGCGGCCCGCGCCGGGGCCGCCGGCAAGGGCTTCGCGGTCGTCGCCTCCGAGGTGAAGGCCCTGGCCGAGCAGACTGCCAAGGCGACGCACGAGATCTCCGGCCAGATCGCGCAGATCCAGGCCTCGACCGGGCAGGCGGTGACGTCGATCGCCGGCATCACGGACCGGATCCGCGAGATCAGCGGCGTCGCCACCTCGATCGCCGCCGCGGTCGAGGAACAGGGTGCGGCGACCCAGGAGATCGTCCGCAACGTCGCGCAGGCGGCCGTCGGCGCCGGCGAGGTCACGAGCAACATCTCCGGCGTGGCCGGCGCGGCCGAGGAGACCGGCGTCGCCGCCGGCCAGGTCCTCGACGCGGCCTCGGAGCTGTCCCGGCAATCCGAGCACCTGACTGCGGAGGTCAGCCGCTTCCTCGACACCGTCCGGGCGGCCTGATCGGGTCGGGCGCGGCGCCCGCCGCGCCCCTTTTTCATCAGGACCCTGCTCAGAGGCGTGACAAATAATTCCGGATCAGCTCAGTTTACGACGTCTTGACGAATAACCGGCATTTTGACGCCAATCGCGTCTCGACGGTCGGATAGCAATGAAAATCGGCGGAAAACTCCTGAGCTTCGTCGGCGCCTGCAGCCTGACGACGCTGGTCGTAGCAGGGGTCAGCGTCGCGACGCTGAAGAGCTTCGAGCGCTCGCTGACGAGCGTCGAGAGCGCGTCGATCCGGGCGCTCGACGCCGCGAACTTCAACCGCCTCGCCGCCGAAGTCACCATGGACTCGCGCGGCGTCTACGCCTCCGCCGACCGCGCGGAAGCCGCGAAGTACACCGCCGGGATCCGCAAGGGTCTCGCCGAGATGGACGCGCTGCGGGCCGACTGGGCACCGCGGGTGACCGAGGCCGAGCGGCCGCTCTTCGAGACGATGGTGCGCAACGCCGACGCGTTCCGCGCCCTCCGCAGCGCCCTCGCGGACGCGGGCGACACGACCGGCCCCAAGGCGGCCGCGGAGCTCGGGTTCAACGACGCCAACCGGGCAAACCGCAAGGCCTTCCAGGCCAGCATCGACGCCCTGGTGAAGCAGGGCCGGGGCGAGATGGCGGCGATCAAGGCCGACACCCAGGCCCTGTTCGAGACGCGCACCCTCCTCCTGCTCGGCCTCGCCCTGATCGGCACCGTGATCTGCTGCGCCCTCGGCCTGCTCATCGGTCAGCGGCAGATCGCCCGGCCGCTGCGGGCGGTCTCGGACGCGATCCAACGCCTCTCGCGCGGCGACCACACCCTGCCCGCCGTCAAGCCGGGACGCGACGAGATCGGCGCGATCTGGACGAGCATGCAGGTCTTCAGCGACACGATGCGGGAGGCCGAGGGCCTGCGGCACGAGCACCAGCGGCTGGAGGCCGACACGGCGACGCGCAAGCGCGCCGAGATGGCCGGGCTCGCCGAGCGGTTCCAGGGCAGCATCGGCGGACTCGTCGAGCACCTCGCCGGGGCCGCCGCCGGGCTGGAGCGTGCCGCCGCGACCATGGCGGGCAACGCTGAGCACGCCGGCACGCAGTCGCAGGCGGTCACCCGCGCCGCCGAGACGACGGCCCACAACGTCGAGGCCGTCGCCGCCGCCACCGAGGAGCTCGCCGCCACCGCCAGCGAGATCGGCGTCCAGGTGACCCAGACCTCGACGGCCGCCGAGAGCGCCGTCGAGGCGACGCGGCGGACCCGGGCGAGCGTCCAGGCCCTCGCCCGCAGCGCCGACGGGATCGGGCAGGTCGTCTCCCTCATCTCCACCATCGCCGGGCAGACCAACCTGCTGGCGCTCAACGCCACGATCGAGGCGGCGCGGGCCGGCGAGGCCGGGCGCGGCTTCGCGGTCGTCGCCACCGAGGTGAAGGATCTCGCGACGCAGACCGCCAAGGCCACCGAGGAGATCGCCGGGCAGATCGCCGCGATGCGGACCGCGACCCACGACGCCGTCGCGGCGATCGAGGAGATCGGCGGCACGATCGAGCAGGTCCACGGGATCGCCCTCGGCGTGGCCGCCGCCGTCGAGGAGCAGCAGCTGGCGACCCAGGAGATCGCCCGCAGCGTCTCCGAGGCCGCCAGCGGCACCCGCGCCGTCACGGACACGATGGCGCTGGTCCTGGGCGCGGCCCGCGAGACGGGCGCCAGCGCTGCGGAAGTCCTCGACGCCGCCGCCGACATCGCGCGCCGCTCGAACGGGCTCGGCGGCGAGGTCGCGGGCTTCGTGACCCAGGTCCGCGCGGCCTGAGGCGGCCGGACCGACGCGCCGGTCATTTCAGAACCGCGGAGCCGGACCCGCGATGACGGAGGCGTCGCCGAGCGTTTCCCGCCACGTTGTTGCATTGCAGCGCGCGCGCCCCTAGGGTCGGCGCATTCGCAAGGACCCGGTGAAAGCCCGGGTGGCTCTTCCGGCCGCCGATCCGCCGGACCACGCATTCGAGACGCGCTCTGACCCGCCAGCGACGCGGGCACGCCGCTCGTGCGGATTCATCGATGTCAACACACGCAGCCCGGAACGCCGGATATCTCCGGTCGTGGACCTCCAACCTGCGCGGCGACACCCTGTCGGGGATCGTCGTCGCCCTCGCGCTGATCCCAGAGGCCATCGGCTTCTCGGTCATCGCTGGGGTCGACCCGAAGGTCGGCCTCTACGCCTCGGTCGTCATCGCCTGCACCATCGCCTTCGCCGGCGGTCGCCCGGCCATGGTCTCGGCCGCCACCGCCGCCACCGCGGTGGTGATGGTCGACCTCGTGCGCGAGCACGGCGTCCAGTACCTCTTCGCCGCCACGATCCTGATGGGCGTCATCCAGATCCTGGCCGGGTTGCTCAGGCTGGGCCGGCTGATGCGGTTCGTCTCGCAATCGGTGATGACCGGTTTCGTCAACGCGCTGGCGATCCTGATCTTCCTGGCGCAGTTGCCCGAGCTCACCGGGGTCACGCCGGCGACCTACGGGCTGATCGCCCTCGGTCTGGCGATCATCTACGGATTCCCGCGGCTCACCCGCGCGATCCCGTCGCCGCTCGTGGCCATCGCCGTCCTGACGGCGATCACCGCGATCTTCCACCTCGACGTGCGCACGGTCGCCCATCTCGGCGCCCTGCCCTCGACGCTGCCGAGCTTCGCCCTGCCGGACGTGCCCCTCACCCTCGAGACCCTGCGGATCCTCCTGCCCTACGCGGCGACGCTCGCCGCGGTCGGCCTGCTGGAGAGCCTGCTCACGGCGCAGATCGTCGACGACATGACCGACACGGCCAGCGACAAGAATCGCGAGTGCATGGGCCAGGGCGTGGCCAACATGGCCTCGGCCCTGTTCGGCGGCATGGGCGGCTGCGCGATGATCGGCCAGTCGGTGATCAACGTCTCGTCGGGTGCCCGCGGGCGCCTCTCGACGCTCGTGGCCGGCGCATTCCTGCTGGTGCTCCTCGTGGCACTGCAGGACCTGCTGGCCGTCGTGCCGGTGGCGGCGCTGACGGCCGTGATGATCATGGTCTCGATCAACACCTTCTCGTGGCGCTCGCTGCTGCGGCTGCGCACCAACCCGCTGCCCTCCTCAGCGGTGATGCTGGCGACCGTCCTGGTCGTGGTCGCCACCAAGGATCTCGCGATCGGCGTGCTGGTCGGCGTGCTGCTGTCCGGCGTGTTCTTCGCCGGCAAGGTCGCCCGGCTCAACCGGATCACGTCCGCCCTCTCGGCCGACGGCGGCACCCGGACCTACACCGTCACCGGGCAAGTGTTCTTCGCCTCGGCCAGCACCTTCTCGGAGGCGATCGACGTGCTGGAGCCGGTCGAGCGCCTCGTGATCGACGTCCACGCGGCGCATTTCTGGGACATCTCGGCCATTGCGGCCCTCGACCGGGTGGTGCTCAAGGCCCGCGCCCGGGGCCGCGACGTGACGGTCATCGGCCTCAACGAGGCCAGCGCGACCCTGGTGGAGCGGTTCGGCCGGCACGACAAGGGCGACGCCGCGGCGGTCCCGGCGGCGCACTGAGGCGGCGACCGGCCGACGCGTGGCCCCTTGCGCGGGGCCGCGCGCGACCCCATTCCCGGCGCGGGGCCGTTTTCGGGCCGGGAACAGGGATGGCAAAGCGGTGACGACGTTCTCTCCCCGCGAGATCGTGTCCGAACTCGATCGGTTCATCGTCGGGCAACACGACGCCAAGCGCGCCGTGGCGATCGCGCTGCGCAACCGCTGGCGCCGCCAGCAGCTGACCGGTCCGCTCCGCGAGGAGGTCGCGCCCAAGAACATCCTGATGATCGGGCCGACCGGCTGCGGCAAGACCGAGATCGCCCGCCGCCTCGCCCGGCTCGCCAACGCGCCGTTCCTGAAGGTCGAGGCCACCAAATTCACCGAGGTCGGCTACGTCGGCCGCGACGTCGAGCAGATCGTCCGCGACCTCGTCGAGGTGGCGATCGGCCTGACGCGGCAGGTGAAGCGCGAGGGCGTCAAGGCCAAGGCCGAGGCGGCCGCCGAGAACCGGATCCTCGACGCGCTCGTCGGGCCGACGGCGAGCCAGGCCACCCGCGACAGCTTCCGGCGCAAGCTCCGCAACAGCGAGCTTGACGACAAGGAAGTGGAGCTGGAACTGACCTCCGGCGCCCCCGCGGGCATGCCGATGTTCGAGATTCCCGGCGTTCCGGGCGCCTCGATGGGCGCGATCAACATCGGCGACATGCTCGGCAAGGCGCTCGGCGGCCAGCGTGGCAAGCCGCGCCGTGTGCTGGTGCGGGACGCCTACGCGCCGCTGATGGCCGAGGAATCCGACAAGCTCGTCGACGACGAGGTGCTCGTCCGCGAGGCGATCCGCGAGGTCGAGAACAACGGCATCGTCTTCCTCGACGAGATCGACAAGATCTGCGCCCGCGAGGGCCGCTCGTCCGGCGACGTCTCGCGCGAGGGCGTGCAGCGCGACCTGCTGCCGCTGATCGAGGGGACGACCGTCGCGACCAAGCACGGGCCGGTGAAGACCGACCACGTGCTGTTCATCGCCTCTGGCGCCTTCCACGTCTCGAAGCCGGCGGACCTCCTCCCCGAACTGCAGGGCCGCCTGCCGATCCGGGTGGAATTGCAGCCGCTGACGGTGGACGATTTCAAGCAGATCCTGACCGCCACCGAGGCGAGCCTTCTCAAGCAGACGGTCGCGCTGATGGAGACGGAGGGCGTCACCCTCACCTTCTCCGACGACGCCGTGGACGCCCTCGCGCGGGTCGCCGTGGAGGTGAACTCCTCGGTGGAGAATATCGGCGCGCGCCGGCTCCAGACGGTGCTGGAGCGGGTGATCGACGAGATCTCCTTCACCGCCACCGATCGGTCCGGCGAGACGGTGCCGATCGACGCGGCCTACGTGCGCGACCGGGTGCAGGATCTGGCCTCGAACGCGGATCTGAGCCGCTTCATCCTGTAAGGGCCGGTCACGGACGACGCCGGGCCGGCGGACGCTCCGCTGGCCCGGGACGGCGAGCCGTGCGCGAGGATGGCGTGTGCCATGAGGCCGAGCGTGGGCCGCGGCGGCCCCGGCATCTGCTATGCCCGCGCCGGATCCCGGTCCTCAGGAATGTCGCCCCCGTGTCACGCAACAGGTTCGGCCTCGGCGATACGGTGCTGTCCGTGGCGGCGCTGGTCACCGGCATGGTGTCGCTCCAGTGCGGCGCGACCTTCGCCAAAAGCCTGTTCCCAGCGCTGGGCGCGGCGGGGACCTCGGCCCTCCGGGTCGGCTTCTCGGCGCTGATCCTGATCGCCGTCTGGCGGCCCTGGCGGCGCAGCCTCCCGGCACGCGAGGCCGGCTGGATCGCCCTCTACGGGACGGCCCTCGGGCTGATGAACCTCCTGTTCTACCTCGCGCTGGCACGGCTGCCGCTCGGGCCGGCCGTGGCCATCGAATTCGTCGGGCCGCTGGCGGTCGCGCTGATCGCGTCGCGCCGCCGCTCGGATTTCCTGTGGATCGGCGTGGCGGTGGCCGGGCTCGCGCTGCTGCTGCCGATCGCCGGCGCGGACGGCCTCGACCCGGTCGGCGTCGCCCTCGATCTCGGCGCGGCCTTGTGCTGGGCGCTCTACATCCTGTTCGGGCAGCGCGCGGGGCGGATCGACGGCGGCCAGGCCGTGTCCCTGGGCATGCTGACGGCGGCCCTCGTCGTGGCGCCGTTCGGCGTGGCGGAGGCCGGACCGGCCCTGCTCGCGCCCGGACTCCTCATCGCCGGCTTCGCGGTGGCGCTGCTGTCGAGCGCCCTGCCCTACTCACTGGAGATGGTCGCCCTGCGCCGCCTGGACCGGAAGAGCTTCGGCGTGCTGATGAGCCTGGAGCCCGCCGTGGCGGCCTGCGCGGGTCTGGTCCTGCTGGGAGAGCGAATCAGCGCCGTCCAGTGGCTGGCGATCGCGCTGGTGATCGCGGCATCGGTGGGAATCACCGTGAGCGCGCGGCGCGCGGCTCCGCCGGCGGCCGTCCTGGAAGCCTGATCCCGGAGAACTACTTGCCCGCCAGGACGCGCGAAGCGACGTTGATGTATTTGCGGCCGGCTTCCTGCGCGTGCAGCACGGCGTCGCCGAGCTTCTCCTCGTCGCGGACGCTGGCCAGCTTGATCAGCATCGGCAGGTTGATCCCCGCCACGACCTCCACCGATCCGCCGTTCATGCAGGACAGCGCGAGGTTCGACGGCGTGCCCCCGAACATGTCGGTCAGCACCACCACACCGTCCCCGGTATTCACGCGACAGACCGCGGACATGATGTCCCGGCGTCGCAGCTCCATATCGTCCTCCGGCCCGATCGTGATCGTTTCGATCTGATCCTGTGGACCGACCACGTGCTCCAGCGCGGCCTTGAACTCGGTCGCCAGGAGTCCGTGGGTGACGAGCACCATGCCAATCATCGACACGTGTTCCAACGTCCTGTGTGTGCCGCCATGTTGTGCATCGCACAGCCCCCCACAAGGCGATCGCGACTTTTTTGCCCGGACATTGGTGCGATCATGCCACGGCCGCCGCGTGTGCGCCATGGGGGATACCAGTCTTGGGCGAATCGAGGCGCCTGTGCGGCTGCGAAGTCACGGCCGTGGCTTTCGCAGCGCCGCACGAACCAGGAGCGGTGCGAGGCCGGCCGCCCGCGCACCCCGATCGAGGACGAGGCGCGGAACGGCGAGGCCGAGGATGTCGGCGGGTTCCGGCGGCTCGGGCAGGCGCGGTGCCGTCTCCACCAGGTCGACGGCGAGATGCAGCACCGCCTCCGGCCGCACCGCCAGGCCGAGATCGGCCGCCGACAGGATCCCCTGGCCGCGGACCTCGACACGTCCGGCGAGCGCGGGATGGGGACCGGCCGTGATTCGCCCGTCGCGAATCGCGCAGAGCACCCGGTCGTCCGCCACGAAGGCGCCGTCCGGCGCGGCGGCGAGCAGGAGCGCGAGGCTGGACTTGCCCGCGCCCGAGGGACCCCGAATCAGGATCCCGGCCCCGCACAGCGCGATGCAGGCGCCGTGCAGGGTGACCATCAGGCGTGGAGCTGCCGCGGCGCCGCCGGCAGGCGCACGATGAAGCGGGCGCCGCGCACCGTCGGCTCGCCGTCCTCGTCGGGGGCGCCGGGCCGGTTCTCGGCGCGGATCGTGCCGCGATGGGCCTGGACGATCTGGCGGGAGATCGACAGGCCGAGGCCGGAGTTCTGGCCGAAACCCTGCTCCGGCCGGTCGGTGTAGAAGCGCTCGAAGATCCGCTCCAGGGCGTGCTCCGGGATGCCAGGTCCCTCGTCCTCGCAGATCATCTCGACCTCCCCGCGCACGCGGCGCAGCACGACCCGGACCTTCGCGTCGGTCGGCGAGAACGAGCGGGCGTTGTCGAGGAGATTGTTGACCACCTGCCCGAGCCGGCTGTCGTGGCCGATGATCGTGAACGGCGCGTCCTGCTCCGAGCCCGTCGCCTCGACGTCGAGCTGGATCAGGCAATCCTTCGGGCGCCGGCGCTCGTTGGCGACCGACACGACGGTGGTGAGCAGCCGCCGGAGATCGACGCGCCGGGCCTCGGCGCGGGCGAGCTCCGCGTCGAGGCGCGAGGCGTCGGCGATGTCGCTGATCAGACGGTCGAGGCGCTTCACGTCGTGCTGGATGATCGCCATCAGCCGGCCACGGGACTCGTCGGTCTTGGCGAGCGGCAGTGTCTCGACCGCGCTGCGGAGCGAGGTCAGCGGGTTCTTCAACTCGTGGCTGACATCCGCCGCAAAACTCTCGATCGCGTCGATTCGCCGGTAGAGGGCCTGAGTCATGTCGCGCAGGGCGCCCGACAGGTGGCCGATCTCGTCCGTACGTTCGGTGAAGTCCGGGATCTCCTCGCGGGTCTTGATACCCATGCGGACCTTCTCGGCGGCCTCCGCGAGGCGGCGGACCGGTCCCGCGATCGCACCCGCCAGCAGGAACGAGAGCACCACCATCACCGCCGAGGCGACGAGGAAGACCTGCAGCAGACCGAACCGCTCCGAAGCGATGACCCGGTCGATGGCGTCGCCCTGAGTCGAGATCAAGAGGGCGCCGCGGACCGAGCCCGCCCGGTGGATCGGCACCGCCACCGAGACGGTGGTCTCACCGAGCTTGTTCCGGCGCACGAGGCTGCCGCGATTGCCGCCGAGCGCCGCCTGGACCTCCCGGAGCGAGTGCCCGTTCACCGGCCCCGTCTCCTCGGTGGTCTCGGACCGGCTGCGGAACAGGCCGCCGAGCTTGGACTGTACCGCCTCGAAGGCGGATTCGAGGATGCCGGGCTTGTGGGGCTTCGGCTCGAGCGGGTCGGGCCGGCTGGCATCGCCGCGCTTGAACAGGGTGCGGGTGTCGAACAGGAGGCCGCCCTCTTGGTCGTAGACCCGGGCGCGGTTGCCCGTCGGCGTCACGAGGCGCGACAGCAGCGGCGCCACCTTCTCGGGGTTCAGCGAGAAGGCGAGCGGCTGCGATTCCTCCTCCGCCGCCTCGCCGGCCTGCTGCTGGAGCAGCTTGTCGGGATCGATGCGGATCGTGTCGGTGTCCACCGAGGCCGAGGCGGCGATCGCCCCCGCGATGATCTCGCCCTGGATGGCGAGGCTCTGGATCCGGGCCTGGATCAGGCCCTGGCGGAACTGGTTGAGGTAGAGGAACCCAACGAGGAGCGCGATCAGCCCGACGAGGTTGAGGACGACGATGCGGCGCGTCAGGCTCGACGAGGCGCGCTGGCCGACCGCCTCCCACACGGCGCGGGGCCAGCCGAGCGGTCGGGACAGGGTCTGGGCCAGGGAGGCGCGGGGCGGGGCATCCTCGGTCTGGGTCTGGGTACGTGCGGCCACGGGGCTGATCCTGGAGATCACGCCTCCTTGAAGCGGTAGCCGACGCCGTAGAGCGTCTCGATCATGTCGAAGCTCTGGTCGGTGACCTTGAACTTCTTCCGCAACCGCTTGATGTGGCTGTCGATGGTCCGGTCATCGACGTAGACTTGGTCGTCGTAGGCCGCGTCCATGAGCGCGTTGCGGCTCTTCACGACGCCGGGGCGCTGGGCGAGCGCCTGGAGGATCAGGAACTCCGTGACCGTCAGCGTCACCGGCTCGCCCTTCCACGTGCAGGTGTGCCGCTCGGGATCCATCATCAGCGCGCCGCGCTCGAGCGACCGGGCCGCGACCTCGGCCTCGCCGCGGGGCGTGCTGCCGGGGGCCTCCTTGGCGAAGCGCCGGAGCACCGCCTTCACCCGCTCCACCAGCAGGCGCTGCGAGAACGGCTTATGGATGAAGTCGTCCGCGCCCATCTTGAGGCCGAACAGCTCGTCGATCTCCTCGTCCTTCGACGTCAGAAAGATCACGGGAAGGTCAGATTTCTGCCGCAGGCGTCGGAGAAGCTCCATCCCGTCCATGCGCGGCATCTTGATGTCGAAGATCGCGAGATCGGGCGGGGAGTGGCGCAGACCGTCCAGCGCGGAGGCCCCGTCCGTGTAGGTCTGGATGCGGTAGCCTTCGGTCTCCAGCGCGATCGACACAGAGGTGAGGATGTTCCGGTCGTCGTCGACGAGGGCGATGGTCGGCATGCGCGGTCCCTGACTGAACGGGCTCAGGCGCGGTCCCGGCTCTTCGCACAGGCCGCGCCACGTCCCGGCCCCGAGGGGGCAGACAAAAACGCGAACCGGGCAGTTTGGGCGCAGCCCGGCACACGCAAAGGGACAGGTGCTTTAGTACGGCCGATCGGAAAAAGCGAGCGGCGGTCATAGCTTGGCCGTAACACGGGAGCGCACCGGTCCTTCCGCGGCCGATCTGACGCGGTCGCGGTGCCTCGCGCCGCCGACGCTGCGCCGCTAACGTGGCGGCGAAACCGGGCGGCTGTCCGGAGGGGAGGAATCGCGCATGGGCGAGACGATCGACACGGGTCCCGGGGCGGGCGGACCGGCCCGTCCGCTGCCGGCCGAGGCGGCGCCGTTCGACGCGATCGGCCTGGCGCGCACGCTCCTGCGCAGCGTCCGGTCCGGGGCGCTCGCGACCCTGGAGCCGGACGGCACACCCTTCGCCTCCCTCGTCACCATCGCCACCGACGCGGACGGCACGCCGGTGATGCTGCTGTCGCGGCTGTCGGCCCACACCCGCAACCTGCTGGCCGACCCGCGCTGCTCGCTCCTGTTCTCGCAGGGCGGCAAGGGCGACCCGCTCGCCCATCCCCGCCTGACCGTGGTCGGACGCGCTCTGCAGACCGCCGAGGCGCGGGCCCGGGAGCGGTTCCTGGCCCGGCACCCGAAGGCCAAGCTCTACGCCGATTTCCCGGATTTCGGCTTCTTCGCCCTGGCGCCGGAGGCCGGCCACCTCAATGGCGGCTTCGCCAAGGCCGCGACCCTGACCCGCGACCAGCTCCTCCTCGACCTCTCGGATGCGCAGGCGATCGTGGCGGGCGAGCGCGGCGCCGTCGAGCACATGAACGCCGACCACGCCGACGCGCTGGCGCTCTACGCCGCCGGCGCCGGCGGCGCGGCCGACCTGCCCTGGCGACTCACCGGCCTCGACCCCGAGGGCATGGACCTGATGGCGGCCGACCGCACGGTGCGCGTCCCCTATCCGGAGCGCGTCACCGACATGGGTGCGCTGCGCAAAAGCCTCGTTGCCATGGCCGCGCGGGCGCGCGCGACCGGTGCGGACGCGTAAACGCGCAAGGACTTGGCGATCAGGCATGGCGAAAGGTCGCTGACCGCCCCATATCGGCCCCATGAGCGATACCCAGACAGATACCTACCCCTTCAGCCTCGACGTGGAGCCGGTCGGCGAGAGCGGCTCCCTGTTCCAGTGGAGCATCCGCAAGCACGGCAAGCTGCACCAGCGCTCGGACCGGAAGCATCCGACCGAGGCCAAGGCGCGCTCCCACGGCGAGGCCGAGATCGAGCGACTGATCCGCGACCGCGGTCGCTGAGCCGGATCGCTCCTCGGCGCCAGACACGATCGTGACCCGGGGGCCGGCTCGTTCCGGCCCCCGTTCGCTTGCGTGCGATCACCGACCGGGCCCGCTCTCCCCCCGGGCGCTCAGGCCGCGCTTGGCGCCTTCCCGCCGCGCTGCTATCTCGCGCGGGAGCCGCTCCATCCGAACACGTCCTGACGTCAGACGGTGCGCGCCGGCGCGCGCCCGAACGGAATGCCGATGACAGCCCCGATCGACACCATCCGCAACTTCTCGATCGTCGCGCATATCGACCACGGCAAATCGACCTTGGCCGACCGGCTGATCCAGGCCACTGGCACGGTCGCGCTCCGCGACATGAGCGAGCAGATGCTCGACTCGATGGACCTCGAGAAGGAGCGCGGCATCACCATCAAGGCGCAGACCGTGCGCCTGGAGTACAAGGCCCAGGACGGCAAGGACTACGTCCTGAACCTGATGGACACGCCCGGCCACGTGGACTTCGCCTACGAGGTCTCGCGCTCGCTCGCCGCCTGCGAGGGCTCGCTCCTGGTGGTCGACGCCTCGCAGGGCGTCGAGGCGCAGACGCTCGCCAACGTCTACCAGGCGCTCGACGCCAACCACGAGATCGTCCCGGTCCTCAACAAGGTCGACCTGCCCGCCGCCGAGCCGGACCGGGTCAAGGAGCAGATCGAGGAGGTGATCGGCCTCGACGCCTCCGACGCCGTGCCGATCTCGGCCAAGACCGGCCTCAACATCGAGGCGGTGCTGGAGGCGATCGTCACCCGCCTGCCGCCGCCGAAGGGCAGGAGCGACGCGCCTCTGAAGGCGCTGCTCGTGGACAGCTGGTACGACGCCTATCTCGGCGTCGTCGTGCTGGTGCGGATCATCGACGGCACACTCAAGAAGGGCATGACCATCCGCATGATGGGCGCCGACGCCGTCTACGGCGTCGACCGGATCGGCGTGTTCCGGCCGAAGATGGCCGACATCGACGCGCTGGGACCGGGCGAGGTCGGCTTCTTCACCGGCTCGATCAAGGAGGTGGCCGACACCCGCGTCGGCGACACGATCACCGAGGACAAGCGCCAGACCACCGAGATGCTGCCGGGCTTCAAGGAGGTCCAGGCGGTGGTGTTCTGCGGCCTGTTCCCGGTGGACGCGGCCGAGTTCGAGAACCTGCGCTCCGCCATGGGCAAGCTCCGGCTCAACGACGCCTCGTTCTCCTACGAGATGGAGACGTCGGCGGCGCTGGGCTTCGGGTTCCGCTGCGGCTTCCTCGGGCTCCTGCACCTGGAGATCATCCAGGAGCGGCTGGAGCGCGAGTTCAACCTCGACCTGATCTCCACGGCGCCCTCGGTGGTCTACCACCTGAAGATGCGCGACGGCGAGACCAAGGAGCTGCACAACCCGGCCGACATGCCGGACATCATGAAGATCGAGACGATCGAGGAGCCGTGGATCCGCGCCACGATCCTGACGCCCGACGAGTATCTCGGCGGCGTGCTGAAGCTCTGCCAGGACCGCCGCGGCGTGCAGATCGACCTCAACTACGTCGGCAAGCGCGCCATGGTGGTCTACGACCTGCCGCTGAACGAGGTCGTCTTCGACTTCTACGACCGGCTGAAGTCGATCTCGAAGGGCTACGCCTCGTTCGACTACCACGTGTCGGATTACCGCGAGGGCGACCTCGTGAAGATGTCGATCCTGGTGAATGCCGAGCCGGTGGACGCCCTCTCGATGCTGGTCCACCGCACCCGCGCCGAGTCGCGCGGCCGGGCCATGTGCGAGAAGCTGAAGGACCTGATCCCCCGCCACCTGTTCCAGATCCCCGTCCAGGCGGCGATCGGCGGCAAGATCATCGCCCGCGAGACCATCCGGGCGCTGTCGAAGGACGTCACCGCCAAGTGTTACGGCGGCGACATCTCGCGCAAGCGCAAGCTTCTCGACAAGCAGAAGGAAGGCAAGAAGAAGATGCGCCAGTTCGGGCGCGTCGAGATCCCCCAGGAGGCGTTCATCGCCGCCCTGAAGATGGACGATTGATCCACCGTGTCTTTGCGAGCGGAGCGAAGCAAACCAGGTGCGCGACGCTCGTCAATGGCCCGCCGCCCTGGGTTGTTTCGCTGCGCTCGCAATGACGGTGGTGCCGCTTACCCCGGCGGCAGCACGTCGATCTGGATGCCCGCGTAGTACGCCGCCAGATTGGCGATGTCGGCGTCCGACAGCTCCTTCGCGACCACGTTCATGATCTCGTTCTGCCGCTTGCCGTCGCGGTACTCGGTGAGCGCTTTCACGAGGTAGGGCTCGACCTGCCCGGCGAGGTTCGGCGCCTCCGGCAGCTTCGAGAGCCCGTCCATGCCGTGGCAGGTCTGGCAAGCGGTCGCGCGCTTCTTGCCTGCGGCCGCGTCGCCGGCCTGCGCCGAGAGCGGGACGAGGGTGGCGGCGAGGAGGAGAAGCGGGCGGATCATCGGGCGGGCTCGAACTCTGAGATCAGTGAAGACTTGTCCGCTCGCGTCGGAACGGGACGCGCGCCCTCTCCCGCACGTCAGAGAGGGCGCGTTGCGGCTTTCCGCGACCTGGCGCCTCACGAGCGGAGAGGCGCCAGGTCACAAAAGACTACTTCTCGTAGGAGATCCGGTAGATCGCCCCGGCGGAATCGTCCGAGACCAGCAGCGAGCCGTCGAGCATCACCGCGACGTCCACCGGGCGGCCGAGATACTCGCCGTCGCCGGTGAGCCACCCTTCCGCGAACGGCTTGACCGACTCGACCTTCCCGTCGGCCCCGAGCTTGGCGAACATCACCCGGGCGCCCACCGGCTCGGTGCGGTTCCACGAGCCGTGCTCGGCGATGAAGATCCCGCCCTTGTAGGCGGCCGGGAACTGCTTGCCGTTGTAGAAGGTCATGCCGAGATCGGCCGCGTGCGGCGGCAGCTCGGCCTGCGGGGCGACGGCGTCGGCCGGCGGGGTCTGGTCCTTGTACTCGACCGTGCGGACCGAGCCGCCACCGAACCACGGGAAGCCGAAATTCTCGCCCGCCTTGGTGGAGCGGTTCAGTTCGCCCGGCGGCTTGTCGTCGCCCATGCCGTCGACCTGGTTGTCGGTGAACCACAGCGACTTGTCGGTATTGAAATCCATCCCGACGGAGTTGCGGATGCCGGTCGCGTAGACCTCGCGGTTCTTGCCGTCGGCGTCGATGCGGATGATGCCGCCGATGCCAGTCTTCTTGTAGAGGTCCGCCTTCTCGGCGGGCGGCACGTTGTAGGGCTGGCCGAGCGCGATGTAGGTCTTGCCGTCCGGACCGACCCGGCAGACGCGGGCCGTGTGGTTGAAGCTCTCCTCGGAGGCCGGGATCAGCTGTCCCTGCTTGACCAGCACGCCGGCGGCGACGTCCGGGTTCTCGTAGAAGAACTCGGCGGCCGGGAAGGCCAGGACGCGGTTCTGCTCGACCACGGTGAGCACGCCGTCCTTCGAGAAGCAGACGCCGTTCGGGATCTTGAACGTGATGCCCGGCGCGAAGGGGCGGACCTCGTCGGCGACCCGGTCCTTGTCGCGGTCGGTGACCGTGTAGATCTTGCTCTTGCGCGTGCCGACGAAAAGCACCCCGGCATTGGGACCGACCGCGATGGCGCGGGCGTCCGGCACCACCGCGTACAGGTCGATCTTGAAGCCGTCCGGCAGCTTGATCTTCGACAGGTTCTTGCGGATCGCGTCGGGGCGGCGGCCGGTCTGCGGGATCTCCGCGGCGGCCTGGGTGTCGGTGCTGTGGAAGCCCTGGAGCTTCTCGAGGTCGTCGGTCTTGGCCTTGGTCTCGGCAGGGGCCGCACCCTGCGCCAGGGCGGGGAGCACCGCCGCCGGCATGGCCACGCCCGCGAAGAGCGCGGCGAGAAGCAGAGATCGCATCGATAGAATCCTCCCGGCGGCCCTTGGACCAGGGCATTACCGGGAAGGAACGATAGGGGCGCCGCAGAGACCGGCAAGCCGCGCCGGTGACGCGGCAGGAGCCCTGTCGCTGTCCGCGGGGTTTCCGATCGTCACCTCAGTGGGGTCGCACCCTCCGTCATCGCGAGCGAAGCGAAGCGACCCAGGGCAGCGCGACTTCGAGGCGCTCAGCGCCGCCCTGGATTGCTTCGCTTCGCTCGCAAAGACGGGAGGCCGACCGGAACTGGCCTCAGGCCACCTTGCGCGGCACGAGGCGCTCGCTGCCCAGGGCGACGTCGGCCCCGGACACGCCGGACTCGGTGTACTCGGCGTCCTCGTTCACCCGCCAGACGTCGTGCCGACGCCGGCCGCAGAGGATGTTCTCCACGGTCAGCATCGCGGTCATCATCGCGTGGTCCTGATTGTTGTACTTGTGCATGCCGTTGCGGCCCACGAGGTGCAGGCTCGGGAAATCCCGCTCCAGCTCCCGCCGCACGGTGACGACGTGGCCGGCATACTCCTCGTCGTAGACCGGGTAGGCCTTCGGCTGGCGGACCACGCAGGCATCGACGACGTCGGCCGGGTCGATCAGGCCGATCTGACCGATCTCGCGCTTGGCGAGCTCCACCAGCTCCGAATCGTCGGCGTTCCAGAGGCCGTCGCCCTCGAAGCAGAAATACTCCAGGCCCAAGCAGGTGTGGTCCGCGTCCGGCACCATCTCGGGCGACCAGGAGCGGAAATTCTGCACCCGGCCGACCTTCACCGACGGGTCGTGGATGTAGATCCAGTTGTCCGGGAAGTTCTTGTCCGACTTGGCGATGAGCGCCACCGTCAGGAAGTCGCGGTACTTCAGCGCCCGGGCGTTGAAGGTGCTGAGCGGCCGCGGGCGGATGGCGTCGACGAGCTCGCGGACCGGCGCGGACGAGACGACGTTGCGGGCCGTGAAGGTCTCGCGGCTGCCGTCCGAGCGGCGGGCCGCCACCGTCCAGATGCCGGTTCCGGCATCGTAGCTGAGGGAGTCGACGCCGCGGTCGAGCTTCAGCTGCCCGCCCTGGGCGCGGATCTTGGCGGCTGCCGCCTCCCACATCATGCCGGGGCCGCGGCGGGGATAGCGGAACGACTCGATCAGAGTCTTGATGACGGGGCCGCCGGCCTTCGGCGCCTTGCGCAGGCCCAGCGACCGCTTGATGCCGTCGCGGATCGCCGCGCCGAGGTCGAGCCCCTTGATGCGCTGCGCCGCCCAGTCGGCCGAGATCGCGTCGCACGACATGCCCCACACCTTCTCGGTGTAGGTCTTGAAGAAGATCGAGAACAGGCGCTCGCCGAACTGGTTGCGGACCCAGGCGTGGAAGGTCTTGGGCTCCGCCACCGGCCGCAGGCGGGCGTAGAGGTAAGAGGCGACGCAGGCCGCGCTGGTGAGGATCCCGAGGTTGCGCAGAGCCTCGAAGGCCTTCAGCGGGTAGGCGTAGTAGCGCCCGCGATAGTAGATCCGCGACAGGCGCGGGCGCTCGATGAAGTCGTCGGGGAGGATCTCGTCCCAGAGATCGACCACGGCCTGGGACTTCGAGAAGAACCGGTGGCCGCCGATGTCGAACAGGTAGCCGTTGTGCGAGACGGTGCGCGAGATCCCGCCGACCTGCGCCGGATCCCGCTCCAGGACGGTGACGGAGCGGCCCTTCTTCGACAGCAGGTAGGCGGCAGTCAGACCCGCAGGCCCGGCGCCGATCACCAGCGTCTCGGTGTGGTGGCTCATCCCATGCTCCGGCGATTGGTGCGGCGCGCGACGCGCAGGACGCCGACCGGTCGCCAGGATGCCCGGTCGTGGTTAAGGAATCGCTGGCGCCGCGGGGCCGGATCGACGGCCGGGCCGCGCGTCCGGTGCCCTTTGACCGCGCGTTAAGCGGAACCGCGCGAGCATGCCGGCGAGGGCATCGACCGCCCGCCCGGGTGATCCACCAAACATGCCGGCTCCGGCGCTACCCCTCTCCCGACCGCGCGGGCGGATCGAGGCCCGCACGCTGCTGTGGATCCTCGCCGCCCTGTGCATCGCGACGATGAACGCGCCCCACGCGGTTTGGGAAACCGTCCAGCACCTGCGCGTCCCGGATACCGACGACGCGATGCGCCTCGTGGAAGTCCGCGACCTGCTGGCCGGCCAGGGCTGGTACGACAACGTCCAGTACCGATTCCTGCCCCCGGGCGGCGTGCCGAGCCACTGGTCGCGCCTCGTCGACGCGCCGATCGCCGGCCTGATCCTGGCGCTCACGCCCCTGACGGGCTCCGCGCTCGCCGAGGGCCTGACGGCGGCACTCTGGCCCGTGCTGCTCTTCGGGCTCTACGGCTGGCTCCTGTATCGCGGCGTCCGGCACAGCTTCGGCAGCCGTGCCGCGCTCCTGGCCCTGATCGCGGCCACGCAGACCTTCGGTGTGACGATCCAGTTCCAGGCGGGGCGGGTGGACCACCACAATCTGCAGATTCTCTCGATCCTCGGTCTCGCCTTCTGCATGATCCGCGGCGGCCTGCGACCCGGCCTGATCGGCGGGATCCTGGCGGCCGTGTCGCTGGCGATCGGGCTCGAGGGCCTGCCCTTCGTCGCGCTGGCGGCCCTCTTCCTCACGGGCGACTGGTGCCTGCGCGGACGGCCCGCGCTGGCGTCGCTCGCGGGCTTCGGCCTGGGTCTCGGCCTCGCCGCCCCCGCGCTGTTCGCCGTCCAGACGGCCCCCTCGCTCTGGGGTGTCTCCCACTGCGACGCGCTCTCGCCACCCTGGCTCTGGCTCACCCTGGGCGGCCTCGCCCTCGCCGCGATCGCCGCCGCCGCGGGCGAGCGCCTCGCGACGGTCCCGGCGCGCCTCGCCCTGGCGGGCCTCGCGGGCAGCGTCCTGCTGGCCGGGTTCGCCGCCGCCTTCCCGTCCTGCCTCGGCGGCCCGTTCCCCGACATGCCGCCGCTGGTGCGGATCCACTGGCTGCTCACGGTCAACGAGATGGCGCCGCTGGCGAAGTTCGTGGCCCGCGGCCAGTGGGAGGCGCTGGTCTTCTACCCGGTCGTGATCCTCGCGAGCCTCACGGCCGCCGGGATGGCGTGGCGCGGCCCCGAACGCCGGGCCTGGTCGGTGGTCGCGCTGTTCCTGTGGCCGGGGCTGATCCTCGGCGTCGCGCAGTTCCGCGGACTCTACATCGTCTCCGGCTTCGTGCCGCTGGTGGCGGGCGTGGTCCTCGACCGCGCGCTGGCACGGGCAGCCCTGCCGGCCGGGGCGCGGCGCTGGCCCGTCGCGCTCCTCGGCGCCGCGATGGTCAGCAGCCTCTGGATGATCCCGGCGCTCCTGGCGGAGACCCTCGCGCCCGGCCTGCGCACCGCGCCCGACGCGGCCGAGACCAATGCCTGCCTCGGCGACACCGCGGTCCGCCCCCTGGCGCACCTGCCGGAAGGCACCGTGCTCGCCCCGATCTTCATGGGGCCGTCGATCCTCCTCCGCACCCCGCACAGCATCGTCGCCGCGCCCTATCACCGGGCCATTCCCGGCCTCACGGCGGCGATCGAGGGGCTGGGCGGCACCGAGGCCGACCTCGACCGGGTGCTGACGGCGTTCGACGTCCGCTACCTCGTCGCCTGCCCGGCCCGGCCGGCCGAGGACCTTCAGGCGGAGACGGCGTTCGCCACGCGGCTCGCCGCGGGCACGGCCGGGAGCGCGCGCCTCGTGCCGCTGGACGTGCCCGGTCCCCTCAAGGTCTGGCGCGTCGCGCCCTGACGATCAGAGCAGGCGCCGATCGAGGCGGATGATCCGGCAGGGATCGCCGGCGCGCGCGGCCGGCGCGTGCGGGGCGCGGATCAGCAGGGCTTCGGACCGTCCGAGGACGGCGAGCATCGACGAGTCCTGACGCCGCTCGGCGGTCGCGACCGGTAGACGGTCGGGCTCGAGGGCGAGGCTCGCCCGCATGTAGTCGGCCCGGCCGTCATTCTCCGGCATGTCGCGGCCGAGCGTCGCCGGCTCGCTCCGGTCGGCACCGGCCCGCGGATCACCCTGGAGCGCGCGGATGGCGGGCACCACGAACAGGAGCCCGCACACGATGGACGAGACCGGGTTGCCCGGCAGCCCGATGACCAGCATGTCGCCGAGGCGGCCGTGCATCAGCGGCTTGCCCGGCCGGAGGGCGACCCGCCAGAAGCCGAGCTCCAACCCCTCCTTGGCGAGCGCGGCCTGAACCAGATCGTGGTCGCCGACGGAGGCGCCTCCGAGGGTGATCAGCAGGTCGGCGCGCGCCGCGCGGGCGCGACGGAACGCGTCCGCCAGGGCGTCGTGGTCGTCCCCCGCGATGCCGAGATCGACGATGTCGGCGCCCGCCTCGGCGGCGAGGGCACCGAGCGCGAGGCTGTTGGAGGCGACGATCTGGTCCCAGCCGGGCGTCGCGCCCGCCTCCACCAGCTCGTCACCGGTGGCGAGGATCGCGACGCGCGGCCGGCGGCGGACCGGGAGGCGCGGGTGACCGGCCGCCGCGGCAAGCGCCAGCCGCCGCGCATCGAGGCTCATGCCGGCCGGGATCAGAGTCTCGCCGGCGGTGAAGTCGAGGCCGGCCCGGCGGATGAACCGCGCCGGCTCCACGGGCTCCAGGACGCGCACCGCGCCCGCCTCGGCGGCGGCGTTCTCCTGGATCAGGATCGCGTCCGCGCCCTCCGGCACCGGCGCCCCGGTGAAGATCCGGACCGCCTCGCCCGGGCCGATGCGGCCGGAGAAGCCGTGACCGGCCGCGCTGGCGCCGATCAGCCGCAGGATCGCCCCGACCTCCCCGGCGTCGGCGCCGCGCACGGCGTAGCCGTCCATGGCGGAGGCCGGGAACGGCGGCTGGGTCCGTGAGGCGACGACGTCCGCGGCGAGCGTCCGGCCGCAGGCCTGCGCCAGCGGGACGGTCTCCGGCTCGACCGGCGCGGTGACGCTCGCGAGCACCCGCGCCAGCGCCTCGGCGACCGGGATCAGGCCGCTCATTCCGCCGGGGCCCGGTAGGTGCCCGAGCGGCCCCCGTCCTTGGCGGTCAGCCGGATCCCCTCGATCCGCATGCCGCGATCGACCGCCTTCACCATGTCGTAGACCGTCAGGCAGGCCACCGAGACGGCGGTCAGCGCCTCCATCTCGACGCCGGTCGGGCCCTGGACCCGGACCTCGGCGGCGATGCGCAGGCCCGGGAGCGCGTCGTCGGGCTCGCACTCGACCCGCACCTTCGACAGCAGCAGCGGGTGGCAGAGCGGGATCAGCTCGTGGGTGCGCTTGGCCGCCATGATGCCGGCGAGCCGGGCCGTGCCGATCACGTCGCCCTTCTTGGCGTCGCCCTCGCGGATCAGGGCCAGGGTCTCCGGCTTCATCACGATCTGGCCTTCCGCCCGGGCCGTCCGGTCGGTGGCGGGCTTGTCGGTGACGTCGACCATGTTGGCCGCGCCGCTGGTGTCGAGATGGGTCAGCGTCGAGCCCGGCCGCATGCCTTACGCCTTCTTCCGCGGCTTGCCGCCCTTGGCCTCCGCGGCGCCGAACAGCAGGGCGTGGGCCGCCTCCGCGACGTCCGGCTGCCGCATCAGGCTCTCGCCGACCAGCACCACGCCGAGGCCGTTGTCCCGCAGCCGGACCACGTCGGCGTGGTCGCCGATCCCGCTCTCGGCCACGGCGATCCGGTCCGCCGGGATCCCCGGCGCCAGTCGGATCGCGGTCTCGAACGAGACCTCGAAGGTCTTGAGGTTGCGGTTGTTGATGCCGATCAGCGCCGTGCCGAGGGGGATGGCCCGCGCCAGCTCGGCCTCGTCGTGCACCTCGACCAGGACGTCCATCCCGAGGAGGTGCGCCGTCTCGACCAGGGCGACGGCCTCGTCGTCGTCGAGGCAGGCCATGATGACCAGGATGCAGTCGGCACCCCAGGCCCGGGCCTCGTAGACCTGATAGGGCTCGAACAGGAAATCCTTGCGCAGGACGGGCAACGCGCAGGCGGCGCGCGCCGCCGTCAGGTACTCCGGCCGCCCCTGGAACGAGGGCTCGTCGGTCAGCACCGACAGGCAGGTGGCGCCGCCGGCCTCGTAGGCGGCGGCGAGGCTTGCCGGGTCGAAATCGGCGCGGATCAGGCCCTTCGAGGGCGAGGCCTTCTTCACCTCGGCGATGAGCGCCGGGCGGTCCGCGCCGAGATGGCTCCGGATCGCCGCCGCGAAGCCGCGCACCGGCTCCGCCTGCGCGACCTTCCGCTCCAGCTTGGCGAGCGGCACCCGCAGCTTCGCCTCGGCGATCTCGCGGCGCTTGTAGGCCTCGATGCGGGCGAGGACGTTCGGCCGCTCGGTCGGCGTCCCGGCGCCGGTCTCCGGGGTCGCCTCGTGCGTCAGCGAGCTCATCGGCCCTCCTGCCCGTTGGAGTGGTCGTTCGAGGCCCGGACGAGGCGGGCGAGCGTCGCCCGGGCGGCCCCGGAATCGACGGCATCCTGCGCCTGCGCGACGCCGTCCGCCAGGGCCTGCGCGGCCCCCGCGACCACGAGCGCCGCCCCCGCGTTGAGGACCGCGATGTCCCGGTAGGCGTTCCGCGCACCCGCCAGGACGGCCTCCAGGGACCGCGCGTTGTCGGCCGGGTCGCCGCCGCGCAGCTCCTCGGGCGCGCGCAGCGCCAGACCGAGGTCGCGCGGGTCGATGGTGAAGTGGGACAGCCGCCCCTCGTCGAGGGCGACCACCCGCGTCGGGCCCGTGACGGTGATCTCGTCGAGCCCGTCGGACCCGTGGACGGTCCAGACCCGGCGGCTGCCGAGCTCGGCCAGGACCCGCGTCAGCGGCTCCGCGAGGGCCTCCTGGGCGACGCCGAAGAGCTGATAGCCGACGCCGGCCGGGTTGCTCAGCGGCCCCAGCAGGTTGAAGATCGTCCGCACGGGCAGTTCGGACCGGACCGCCGCGACGTGGCGCATGGCCGGGTGGTGGGCCTGCGCGAACAGGAAGCAGAGGCCCGCCTCGGCGAGGCAGCGGGCCTGCGCGGCGGGGTCGAGCCCGAGCCGCACGCCCAGGGCCGCGAGCACGTCGGCGGCGCCGGAGCGCGAGGTCGCCGCCCGGTTCCCGTGCTTGGCCACCGGCACGCCGCAGGCGGCCACGACGATCGCCGCCAGAGTGGAGACGTTGACGCTGCCGGAATGGTCGCCGCCGGTGCCGACGACGTCGACGGCGTTCGCGGGCGCCGCGACGCGGGTCATGCGCGCCCGCATGGCCTCGGCGGCGCCGACGATCTCCTCGACGGTCTCGCCGCGCACCTTGAGGGCGGTCAGGAAGGCGCCGGCCTGGACCGGCGTGACCTCGCCCGACAGCAGGTCGTCGAAGGCGGCGCGGGCCTCGGCGCGGTCGAGGGTGAGGCCCCCGGCGACCTTCGCGAGATGGGGTCTGAAGCTGTCCATGGGTTCTTACGGAGGGCCGCCCCGGCCCCCGGCGTCAATGCACGTCGGCACGCGTCCTGTCACGCGCCGTGTTCCAGGCGGCGGCGAGATCGAGGAAGTTCTTCACGATCTCCGTGCCGTGCTGCGATCGGATGCTCTCGGGATGGAACTGGACGCCGTGGAGCGGCCGGTCGGCGTGCTCCAGGCCCATGATCAGGCCGTCGGCCTCGGCGGTGACCCGCAGGGCCGTCGGGCAGGTCGCGCGGTCGACCACCAGGGAGTGGTAGCGCGTCGCCTCGAAACTGTCGTTGAGGCCGCGGAACAGGCCGCGCGCGCCGTGCCGGATGGTCGAGACCTTGCCGTGGAGCGGCAGCGGCGCGCGCACGACGTCGCCGCCGAAGGCCTGGCCGATCGCCTGGAGGCCGAGGCACACGCCGAAGATCGGGATCTCCTCGGACAGGTCGCGGACCACGTCGAGGCAGATCCCCGCCTCCGTGGGCGTGCACGGCCCGGGCGACAGCACGATCGCGTCGGGCGCCTTGGCGCGGATGTCGGCTATCGTGAGCGCGTCGTTGCGCGCGACCTCGACCGTGCCGCAGAGCGGCCCGATCAGATGCACGAGATTCCACGTGAAGGAATCGTAGTTGTCGATGACGAGGACGTTGGGCATCGCGGCGGCACGCTCGGGCATGCAGGCGATGTGACCGCTCGCACCCGCGCGGTCAACCGTCGGCGTCGGACGGCGGCGCAGCCGCGCGTCCGCCCTACGGCCCGCGCTACTGCCCGCGCTACGGCCCGCGCTACTGCCCGCGCTTCGCCTGCGCGGCGAAGCGCACCGCCTCCTCGGCGGCCCGGAACAGCGCCTTGGCCTTGTTGACGCATTCCTGCTGCTCGGAGGCGGGATCGGAATCGTAGACGATCCCGGCCCCGGCCTGGACGTGCATGGTCCCGTCCTTCACCACCGCGGTGCGCAGGACGATGCAGGTGTCCATCTCGCCCCGCGCGCCGAAATAGCCGATGCAGCCCGCGTACGGCCCGCGCTTCTCGCGCTCCAGCTCGTCGATGATCTCCATGGCCCGCACCTTCGGGGCGCCCGAGACCGTGCCGGCCGGGAATCCCGCCGCCAGGGCGTCCAGGGGATCGTGGCGCGGGTCGAGGTCCCCCTCGACGTTCGACACGATGTGCATGACCTGGCTGTAGCGCTCGATGAAGAACGAGTCGGTCACGCGGACGCTGCCGATCCGCGAGACCCGGCCGGCGTCGTTGCGGCCGAGGTCGAGCAGCATCAGGTGCTCGGCCCGCTCCTTCGGGTCGGCGAGCAGCTCCTCGGCGAGGGCGGAATCCTCGGCCGGGGTCGCGCCGCGGCGACGCGTGCCCGCGATCGGGCGGACCGTGACCACGCCGTCGCGCACCCGCACCAGGATCTCCGGCGAGGAGCAGACGATCTGGAAGTCCTCGAAATCGAGGTAGCAGAGGAACGGCGCCGGGTTGGTCCGCCGGAGCGAGCGGTACAGGCTGAAGGCCGGGAGCGTGAACGGCGCCGAGAACCGCTGGGACAGCACCACCTGGAAGACGTCGCCCGCGACGATGTACTCCTTGGCGCGCGCCACCATGGCGAAGAAATCGTCCGGCGGCGTGTTCGAGACCGGCTCGGGCGGGGCGACCGCCGACAGGTCCACCCGCGCCTCGATCGGCAGCGGGCCCTCGAGGGCGGCGGCGACCCGGTCGACGCGCTGCAGCGCGTCCTCGTAGGCGGCCCGGGCCGCGGTGCCGGGGGCGGGCCGGATCGGCGAGACGACCGTGATGACGTCGCGGATCGAATCGAACACCACCATCACCCGGGGGCGCACCAGGATCGCGTCCGGCACGCCCAGCGGATCCGGGTTCGGCTCCGGCAGCCGCTCCATGGCGCGGACCATGTCGTAGCCGAGGTAACCGAACAGGCCGGCGGCCATCGGCGGCAGGTCCTGGCCGTCCGGCTCGCCGATGGCGCTCTCGGCGATCAGGGCCCGCAGGCTCGCCAGCGGTGCCCTCGAATCCGGCTCGAACCGCGTGAGATCGGCCCCGCGCGCGATCGCGGGCGCGCCCGCCCGGCAGCGCCAGATCAGGTCCGGATCGAGGCCGATCATCGAGTACCGGCCGCGGACGGCACCGCCCTCGACCGATTCGAGCAGGAAGGCCGGCCCGGCATGGCCGGCGCGCAGCTTGAGGAACGCCGCCACCGGCGTCTCGAGATCGGCGACGAGGCTCACCGCCACGAGGCTCGGCTGCCCGGCCTCGTAGCGCGCCGCGAAGGCCGCGTAATCGGGCGCGTCGGCCATGCCTCAGTACTCGCCGCCGATGGCGCGCCGCAGGGCCGCCGGATCGACCTTCACGCCGGCGTTCTTCTGGACCTCGCTGATGTACTCGGACAGCACGTCGTCGGCGAGCGCCGCCTGGAAGCTCTGCGTGATCTGCTTGTCGCTCGGGCTGTCGGCCACGAAGGCCGGCACCGTCGCCGCCGTGACCTTGAAGACCGCCCGCGAATCGCCCGCGGCCGCCGTGCCGGCCTTGCCCACCGGGGTCGCGAAGATCAGGTTCACGACGTCGGCCGTGAGCATGTCCTTGGCCTGGTTGCGGGCGAGATCCTGCGCCTCCTGCAGGTTGACGCCGACCTCCTGGGCGGCGGCCTCCATGGTCTCGCCCTTGTTGATCTTCTCGACGAGCTCGCGGCCCTTGGCCTGGAGGCGCTTGGCGATCTCGGTCGCGGTCCAGCCGGCCTTCACGCCGTCCTTGACCTCGTCGAGGGGCTTGTCGTGGGCGGCGTCGATCCCGGTGACGTCGTACCAGACGTAGCCGCCGGTCTTGGTCCGCAGGGGCTCGTTGTCGCCGCCGATCTCGGCGCGGAACAGGGCCGGCAGGGTGGTCTCCGGGTCCGGGATGTCGGTGATCCGCTGCCCGTCAGGCCCCTTGCCGTTCACGTCCACCGCCTTCACGGCGACGACCTTGAGGCCGCGCTCGGCCGCGATGTCGGCCAGCGGCTTGGCGCCGGCCCGCTGGTCCTCGATCGCGTCGCGGGTGGTCTCCATGGCGTCGCGGGCGCGGGCCAGGGCGAGGGCCTTGCGGATCTCGCCGTCCACCGCCTCGAACGGCTTCACCGTCCCGGCCTCGATCTTGGTCACGCGCAGCAGCACGGTGCCGAACCGGCCCTGGACCGGCTGGCTCACGCCGCCCTCGGGCAGCGCGAAGGCGGCGTCGGCGACGGCCTTGTCGAACAGCTCGCTCTTGGTCAGCGTGCCGAGGGTCAGGTCCTTCTCGTCGGTGCCGCGCTCGGCCGCCACCGCGTCGAAGGTCTTGGAGCCGTCCGTGATCGCCTTGCGGGCCGCCTCGGCGGCGGCCGCGTCGGAGAACACGATCTGCTGGATCGTGCGCTTCTCGGGCGTGCCGTAGCGGTCCTTGTTCAGCGCGTAGGCGGCGCGGGCGTCGGCCTCGGTGATCGCGTCGGGCTTCGCCATCGCCTCGGGCTCGACCACGAGGAGGTTGGCCGCCCGGAACTCCGGCGCCCGGAAGCCGGACTTGTTGGCCTCGTACCAGGTCTTCAGCTCGTCGTCCGTCGGCTCGGGGATCTGGCCGGCCACCGAGGGCGTCAGCATCAGGTAGGCGGCCGCGCGGCGCTCGGTGGTGTAGCGATGGACGGCCTCCCGCATGGCGAGCGGCACGTGCAAATCCGACGACACCGCCTCGGCGAGCTGGAGGCGGGCGATCACCGAGCGCTGCTCGCGCACGAACAGACCCTCGTTGAGGCCGGCGCGCTGCAGGGTCTGGTAGAAGAGCTGCGGCTCGAACTGACCCTGCTGGTTCTGGAAGCTCTTCTCCTCGTGGATCGCCTTGATCACCGAGGAATCCGGCACCGTGAGGCCGAGATCGTGGGTCTTCTGATCGAGGGCGGCCTCGGTGATCAGCTGGGACATCACCTGCCGGTCCAGGCCGAGCATCCGCGCCTGGTCGGGCGTCAGCGGACGCTTCAGCTGGGTCTGATAGCGCTGCAGCTGGTTCTGGTAGGCTTGGCGCACCTGCTCGGCCGTGATCGGCGTGCTGCCGACCGTGGCCACCTTGTTGCTCGCGCCGCCGCGGAAGAACTCCTCCACCCCGAAGATGCCGACACCGGCGATCAGCAGCGTGAAGATGATCGTCAAGACGATCTTGCCGAGCCAGTGCTGGCTGGCGTTGCGGATGCCCTGAAGCATGGTCTGTGATCGAGTACCTTCGGCAGCCGCCCCGTCACCGGGCCGGCGCTGTCCCTGAGAGCCGACCGCGATAGACCATTCGCGTCCACAGGCAAAGGCTCGGGCGCTCCCGGCCGTTTGCACGCTCAAGCTCGCTCTGGTAGGCCCCGGCGACTTCGAGAAAGCCGCGGCGGAGCGAGGGCAGGAATGACGCAGTCTGGGCGCAAGCCGCTTGTCGCCGGCAACTGGAAGATGAACGGGACCCGGGCATCCATCCAG
Source organism: Methylobacterium sp. 285MFTsu5.1 (assembly GCF_000383455.1). NCBI lineage: Bacteria > Pseudomonadati > Pseudomonadota > Alphaproteobacteria > Hyphomicrobiales > Methylobacteriaceae > Methylobacterium > Methylobacterium sp. 285MFTsu5.1. The sequence continues at coordinate 94,597 of NZ_KB911285.1, forward strand.
GTTGTCGAGGCGATTCGCGACGGGCTCTCGCCGGACCTCGCGTCGCGCATCGACGTGCTGATCTGCCCGCCTGCGACGCTGATCGGATCCTGCGTGGCGGCGGCGGCCGGATCGCCGATCGCGATCGGCGGCCAGAACCTGCACGCCCGGCCGAGCGGCGCCTTCACGGGCTCGATCTCGGCCGAGATGCTCGCCGATCTCGGCGCCAAGTACGTGATCGTCGGCCATTCCGAGCGCCGGGCCTACCATCACGAGACCGACGACGGGGTCCACGCCAAGGCGCTGGGCGCCCGCCGCGCCGGCCTGTGCGGCATCGTCTGCGTCGGCGAGACCATCGAGGAGCGCGAGCAGGGCCGCGCCCTCGACATCGTCCGCGCCCAGCTCGCCATCGGCCTGCCGAAGGGCGCGACGGCGGCCGACACGGTGATCGCCTACGAGCCGGTCTGGGCGATCGGCTCCGGGCGGACGCCGACGCCGCGCGACATCGCCGAGGTCCACGCCTCCCTGCGGGAGATGCTCGACAAGCTCGTCGGCGACGAGGCGCAGAAGATCCGCATCCTCTACGGCGGCTCGGTGAAGCCCGGGAACGCCAAGGAACTCCTGTCGGTGGACAACGTCGACGGCGCGCTCGTGGGCGGCGCGAGCCTCGTGGCGGAAGACTTCCTGGGGATCTGCGCCGCCTACGCCTGAGCGCGGGCCCGCGAAGCCTGGCTGGGCGCGGCGCGACAGACGCGCCGCGCGACCGTCAGATCTTGAAGGCCTGCCGGGCGAGCAGCCGCCAGCGGCCGCCGTCGCTGTGCCAGACCTGCATCACGCCGATATGGACCGGCGACGTCTTGCCGCCCGAGACCACCTCGCCGGTGAAGACGTGGCGCGCGATGGCGTCGTCGCCGACCACCGAGACGGAGCGGTCCGACAGGGTGATGCTCGGGAAGGTCGAGCGCTTGCTGGTCAGCGTCTCGATGAAGGCCGCCTTGTCCTGCACCTGACCGCTGGAATGGCCGTAGCTCAGCCTGTCGAGGGTCAGGGCGTCGAGGGCCGGACCGTCGGCGGCGAGGAGAGCCTTGGTGAGGGCGTCGACCGCCTGCTCGACCGCGGCGCCCCGGGCGGAGGGATCGGTTCCGGCCGCGGAGCCGGAGCCCGGGCGGATCAGGACGGGTGCGGCGATGGCGGCGGCGAGCGCCGCACGGCGTGACACGGACATGGCTTGCCTCCCGGACCGGGCGGCGCGTTCGGTCGGCCGCCCTGCCCCGGCAGAGAGCACGGTGCGCCGACGAAGGCGAGGGTCGGAGCGGACAGTCGGCCGCGCGCGTCAGGTTGGCGGCGGGCGACCGGTGGTGTATGCCGTCGCCGAATTCCGGCCGGTCCGCCCGAAGCGTCCCCCGAAGCCCCCGCCGCACGCCCGTGCGTCGGGGTGGTTCGTGGACGATCGCGGGCCCCGGCCCTCGTGCGTTCGTCTTCCGGTGCCCGCTGCCGGCGCGCGGCGCTGAAGAAGATCCCGGAACACCGATGCAGACCGTCCTGATCGTCGTCCACCTCATCATCGTGCTCGCGCTGATCGGCGTCGTGCTGCTCCAGCGCTCCGAGGGCGGACTCGGGCTCGGCGGCGGTGGCGGCGGTGGCGGCGTCGGCGGGTTCATGACCGGCCGCGGCCAGGCCAACGCCCTGACGCGGGCCACCGCGATCCTGGCGGCCCTGTTCTTCGCCACCAGCCTGACCCTCGCGATCCTGTCGCACCGCTCGGCGGCGCCGAAGTCGATCCTCGACACCGGCGCGCCGCAGACCTCCGGCCAGCCGGCCAAGCAGCCGACCGGTGCCGACAACCTGCTCGACACGCTGCGTCAGCAGCAGGACCGGGCGCCCGCGAACGCCCCGGCTCAGCCGGCACCGGCTCCGTCGTCTCCCGCGCAGCCGGCGGTTCCGGAAGCGCCGCAGTCGCGCTGACGGCGCGCGCCGCCGGCGGCGCAGCGTCCGACCCTTGTCCCGACGGACCGGCGCTTGGCCGGTCCACGCCATGCGTTCCGCGATCCCCAGCCCATGCGCGGGCCGGGGCCCGCTTCGTTTGGCAAATGCCAGCAGCTTCTTTATGGACCGAGGCCCATGACGCGGTACGTTTTCATCACCGGCGGCGTGGTCTCCTCCCTCGGCAAGGGCCTCGCCTCGGCGGCCCTGGCGGCGGTCCTCCAGGCCCGCGGCTACCGGGTCCGGATGCGCAAGCTCGACCCCTACCTGAACGTCGATCCGGGCACGATGAGCCCGACGCAGCACGGCGAGGTGTTCGTCACCGACGACGGTGCCGAGACCGACCTCGACCTCGGGCATTACGAGCGCTTCACCGGCGTTCCGGCGAGCCGGGCCGACAACATCACGACGGGCCGGATCTACCAGGACATCATCGCCAAGGAGCGCCGCGGCGACTACCTCGGCGCCACGATCCAGGTGATCCCGCACGTCACCAACGCGATCAAGGACTTCGTCCTCGACGGCAACGACAGCTTCGACTTCGTGCTGGTGGAGATCGGCGGCACGGTCGGCGACATCGAGGGCCTGCCGTTCTTCGAGGCGATCCGGCAGCTCGGGCAGGAGCTGCCGCGGGGCACCTGCTGCTACGTCCACCTGACGCTGCTGCCCTACATCCCGTCCGCCGGCGAGCTGAAGACCAAGCCGACCCAGCACTCCGTGAAGGAGCTGCGCTCGATCGGCATCCAGCCCGACATCCTGCTCTGCCGCTGCGACCGGCCGATCCCGATGGACGAGCGGCGCAAGCTCGCGCTGTTCTGCAACGTCCGCCAGACCGCGGTCATCGAGGCCCTCGACGTGGCCTCGATCTACGAGGTGCCGCTCTCCTATCGGACCGCGGGCCTCGACCGGGAGGTGCTCGGCCATTTCGGCCTGGAGCACGGCGAGGAGCCGGATCTCGGCCGCTGGCAGACCATCGCCGAGCGCGTGCGCAATCCCGAGGGCGAGGTCTCGATCGCCATCGTGGGTAAGTACACGGGGCTGAAGGACGCCTACAAGTCGCTGACCGAGGCGCTGACCCACGGGGGCATCAGCCACCGGGTGAAGGTCAATCTCGAGTGGATCGAGGCCGAGGTGTTCGAGCGCGAGGATCCGGCGCCTTTCCTCGAAGGCCTCAACGGGATCCTCGTGCCGGGCGGCTTCGGCCAGCGCGGGGCCGAGGGCAAGATCCGCGCGGCCCGCTACGCCCGCGAGAAGCGCATCCCCTATCTCGGCATCTGCTTCGGCATGCAGATGGCGGTGATCGAGGCGGCCCGCTCGCTGGCCGGGATGCCGGAGGCCAACTCCACGGAGTTCGGCGACACCGCCGAGCCGGTGGTCGGCCTGCTCACCGAGTGGCTGCGCGGCAACGAGCTGGAGCGGCGCGCGGCGGCCGGCGATCTCGGCGGCACGATGCGGCTCGGCGCCTACGAGGCGAAGCTCGACCCCGAGTCCAAGATCGCCCAGATTTACGGGTCCGATCAGATCTCGGAGCGCCACCGCCACCGCTACGAGGTCAACATGGCCTATCGCGAGCGGCTGGAGGCCAAGGGCCTGCGCTTCTCGGGCGTGTCCCCCGACGGCCTGTTGCCCGAGACGGTGGAGCATGTCGGGCACCCGTGGTTCATCGGCGTGCAGTTCCATCCGGAGCTGAAGTCGCGCCCGTTCGAGCCGCACCCGCTGTTCAAGGGCTTCGTCGGCGCCGCGATCGAGCAGAGCCGCCTGGTCTGAGGCCGCGGCGGCGCGCCGCTGCTCGCGCGGCGGCCCGCGGCCCTATATCCTCGGTGCCGTGACCGAGATCCTCTTCTACCACATGCAGCGGCAGCCCCTGGAGAAGGTGCTGCCGAACCTCGTCGAGCGCTCGCTGGACCGCGGCTGGCAGGCCGCGATCCAGGCGGCGAGCGAGGAGCGCCTGCAGGCGCTCGACGACCACCTCTGGACCTATTCCGACGAGAGCTTCCTGCCGCACGGCACCGACCGCGAGCCCGACGCCGCGAGCCAGCCGGTGGTGCTCACGCTCCGGGACGTGAATCCCAACACCGCCTCGATCCGCTTCCTGGTGGAGGGCGCCGACCTGCCGCCCGACGCCGGGCAGTACGAGCGGATCTGCATCCTGTTCGACGGGACTGACCAGGACGCGCTGCTGCGCGCCCGCGAGCAGTGGAAGCAGGCCAAGGACGCCGGCCACGCGGTGGCCTACTGGCAGCAGGACGAGTCCGGACGCTGGAACAAGAAGGCTTGATAATGGCCCCCCACGCACGTCTCGGGCGCGCCGCGCTCGCCCTCGCCCTGGCCCTCGCAGCGCCCACAGTGGCCCTCGCCCAGGACGCGCCGCACGGCCATCCCGCGGAGAGCAAACCGGCGCAGCGCGGCCCGGAGGGGCGCCGCCTGCCGCCCGATTCGACGACCAAGCAGAGCGTGACGCTGCCGGACGGCCGGACCCTCGACTTCACCGCCACCGCCGGCAGCCTGCCCCTCGTCGACGAGGCGGGCAAGCTGCAGGCCGAGATCGCCTACGTCGCCTACACGATGGCGCCGCAGGCCGGCCGGGAGCGTCCCGTCACTTTCGCGGTCAATGGCGGCCCGGGCGCCGCCTCGGCCTATCTCAATATCGGGGCGATCGGGCCCTGGCGGCTGCCGGTCGGCGGCGACAGCATCAGCCCGTCGCAGCCGGTGACGCTGACGCCCAACGACGGGACGTGGCTCGGCTTCACCGACCTCATCTTCCTCGATCCCGTGGGGACCGGGTACAGCCGGGCCGCGGACGGGAACGGCAAGGCCTACTGGTCGATCGATTCCGACGCCTCGACTCTGGCGGCGACCATCGCGCGCTACCTGCGCGTCAACGACCGCATGGCGAGCCCGAAATTCTTCGTCGGCGAGAGCTACGGCGGCTTCCGCGGCCCGCTGATCGCCGAGAAGCTCCAGGAGGAGATCGGCGTCGGCCTGTCCGGCATGGTGCTGCTCTCGCCGGTGCTCGATTTCGCGTGGCTGGAGACGCCGCGGGCCAACCCGTGGGGCTACGTGCTGAAGCTGCCCTCGCTGGCGGCGGGCGCGCTCGAGCGGGCCGGCACGGTGCCGACGCCAACCCTGCTCGGCGACGCGGAGGCCTACGCCTCGGGCCCGTACCTGAGCGACCTGCTCACGGGGCCGAGCGACACGGCCGCCGTCGCCCGGATGACCGAGAAGGTCGCGCCCCTCGTCGGTCTCGACCCCGCCCTGGTGCGTGCCCAGGCGGCGCGCCTCTCGACCCGGAGCGTCCAGCGCGAGATCGACCGCGCCGAGGGCCGCGTGACCAGCGCCTACGACACCGGCATCACCGGCTGGGACCCGAACCCGGACGCCGCCCAGTCGAGCTTCGAGGATCCCCAGCTCACCGCCCTCCAGGCACCGCTGACGAGCGCGATGCTCGACCTCTACGCGCGGACGCTGAAATGGCCGGTGACCAACATGCGCTACGAGCTCCTGAACAACGCCGTCAATCGCGGCTGGAACTGGGGCTCGGGCCGGCAGGCACCCGAGGTCCTGTCGAACCTGAAGGGCGATCTGGCGCTCGACGGGCACCTGCGCGTCCTCGTGGCGCACGGCTTCACCGACCTGGTGACGCCCTACTTCGCCTCGAAGCTCCTGCTGGCGCAGGTCCCCGCCTACGCCGCCGGCCGCCTGAGCCTCGCGGTCTATCCGGGCGGGCACATGTTCTACACGCGACCGGACTCGCGCGCCGCCTTCCGGACGGACGTGGAGCGGATGTACACGGACGCCCTGAAGGTGCGCGACGCCGGCTCGACCCGTCCGGCCGGAGCCCCCGCCGAGCATCTCCGGACGGCGCCGTAGCGCCTCCGGCCCGCCAAGCCGGTCACGCGTCGTCGAAGGCGAGGGCCTCGGCCGGGTAATCCACCATCGTCCGGCGCTGCGCGTCGGTGTTCTGCCACTCGCCGACCTTCATGTAGCGGCCCTCGAGATCGCGGACCTCGACCACCTTCCCGATTGTGGGGATCGACTGGAAGCCCTGCGGCCAGTTCGACGCGAAGTAGAAGACCTGCTCGACGTGGTCCGAGAGGTGGCAGATCCCCGGCCCGAACGTCCCCAGCCCGAAGACGAGGTAGCGGCCGTTCACCAGCGCCGCGACGTCGGAGATCAGCGACTCGCTCTGGATCTCCACCGGCAATCCGCGCCGCTCCGCGTACGCCTCCACCTCGGCGATGACCGGGTTCAGCCTGTTCTCGAAGACGAGCTTGACCGAGCGGATCCGGCCCTCGGCCAGGAGCCGGTCGATGACCATCCGGTAGAACGCGAAGGGCGGCTGCGGGTAGTGCGGATCGACCCAGGTGCTGAAGATGTCGCCCGACCGGATGTGGATCAGGAGCTGGTCGTCGGGCTTCACCGGGAAGTTCTTCGGCAGACCGTTGAACAGCGGCCGGATCACGCTCTGCACGATCGCGCGCGAATCCGCCGGTCCCCGCAGCGCGGTCACGCGCTCGAACTGCGTCGGGTCGAAATACAGGCCCGACAAAAAGTAGCCGTCCGCCGGCAGCGGCTCGTCCGGCGGGATGAAGGTGATGCCGTCGCAGGTCAGCCGCTCGGTCAGGAAGATCACCTTGCTGCGGTCGACCTTGGGCACCTTGATGTATTTCAGGTTGAGCGACTTCGCGATGGTCACCGCGATGATGTACTGGACGAGGCAGTTGCCGAAGGCGCCGTTCTCGAACAGCGACAGGCCGACCAGGGCATGGCTGGCGCGGTCGGGCGCCGACTGGAGCGCGTAGGTGACGTAGACGTTGGCGCCGGGCTTCTCGTTCAGGAGCGTCACGTCGAGGCCGAGCATCGCCCGCAGCGCGATCAGGTCGACCGCGGCCTCGTCGGCGCGGATGCCGATGCCGGCGATCCGGGCCGGTTCGGGCGCGGCGATCCGGACCGCGCGCGCCCAGGCCCGCTCGTCGGGGACGATCGCGGCGACGAGGGCGTCCGGGGTCGCGGTCCAGACGGCGAGGTCCGGCTCGGCCCACGTCACGCCGTCCTGCGAGACCGCCACCGCGACGTCGCCGGGCTCCGCGGGAACCGCCCCCTCCCCCGGCCGCAGGGCGACGGAATGGATCGGGAAGCGGCCGCCGAGGTCGACCTCGAGCCACGTCGTTCCCGTGCCCACATCGGAGACGATCCGCGGCTCACGGCCTGCCGCGAGATCGACGAGAACCGGGGTCGGATCGTCTGTCGGGGCCATCGGGTCTCCGGGAGTTCAGCGCCCGCGCCGGGGCCGGGCGGGTATCGGGTGCGGCGGTGCCCGCTCCGGGGCGCGGCCGTCAAGCCCGCCCCGATCGCGGGGCGGGCGCGGGAAACGGCCGCGATCCGGCGCCGCTCCGTTGTGTCCCGGCGGTCATGCGTCTACAACGGCCGGGCGACGGTGCCCCGGAGACGGGGTGAAAAGGGAATGCGGTGAGGGGTTTGAAGCCCCGATTCCGCGGCTGCCCCCGCAACTGTGAGCGGCGAGCGCCCGCCAAGCGCCACCGGAGCGATCCGGGAAGGCGGTGGGCGCGCCGAGCCGCGAGCCAGGAGACCTGCCGTCGCGACAGGATCCCGCAATGCCGCCGGTGGGGCGGCTGGAGACGCTTCTGATGACGACGCAAACCCTCGCCCCCATCGCCGCCGGCACCCGCGCGTCGGAGCGCCCGATCGCCGTCGCACTCGCGGCCGTGCTGGGCCTCGGCCTGCTGTTCATGGCGGGCTTCTCGCCGGCGATCGCGCTCCACAACGCGGCGCACGATTTCCGGCACACCCAGAACTTCCCCTGCCACTGACGTCCCCGGACCAGGGATGATCATCCGGCTCCTGTCGGCGGCCCTCGCCGCCGGCTTCTTCGCGGCTGCCATCGTGACGGGCCTCGAACTCACGCTGACCTCGCCGCTGATCGTCGCGGCCGAGCGCTACGAGCAGCAGGAGGCGCCGAACCGGGCTGCCAAGGCGCTCCCGATCAAGGCGTTCCCGATCGTGCTCGCCCATGCCGGGCACGACCACGCCGCGCCCGACGCCGCGCCGGAATGGCAGCCCGCGCCCGGCCTGCCGCGGATGGCCTTCACCGGGCTCGCGACCCTCGTGGGCGGCGTCGGCTACGCGCTGCTGCTCGGCGCGGTGATGCTCGCCTGCAGCCGCGAACCCACGCCGCAGGTCGGCCTCGCCTTCGCGGTGGCCGCCTTCGCCAGCGTCGCGCTCGCGCCGGGTCTCGGCCTGCCGCCGGAACTGCCCGGCAGCGCGGCGGCCCCGCTCGCGACGCGGCAGGCGTGGTGGGTGATGACCGCCGCGGCGACCGGGATGGGGCTCTACCTGATCACGATACGCCGCGCGCTGATCACGATCCTCGGGGGGCTCGTCCTGATCATCGCGCCGCACGTCGTCGGTGCCCCGCAGGCGCCCGAGGCCGCGTCCGAACTTCCGGCCGCGCTCGCCGCGCAATTCGCCGCGCGGTCGCTCGCCATCAGCTTCGTGTTCTGGATCCTGATCGGGCTGGGGCTCGGCTGGGCGTGGCAGGCCTTCGCCCGCGGCGCGGATCGGGGAGCGGCCCGTGCCTGAGACCGTTCTCTACGTCTGCACCACCTGCCGCCGGCCGGACGACGACCCCGACGGGCCCCGCGCCGGGGCCCGCCTGCTGGAGGCGCTTCGAGCGCGGAGCGGCGCCACGCCGGACCTGCGGGTCGAGGCGGTGGAGTGCCTTTCGGTCTGCAAGCGGCCCTGCACCGTGGCGGTCGCCGCGGCCGACCGCTGGACCTACGTCTACGGCGACATGGATCCGGCCGCCTCGGCCGAGATCATCCTCGGCGGGCTCGCGGCCTACGCGGCGACCCCGGACGGCATCGTGCCCTGGCGCGAGCGTCCGGAGGCGTTCCGCAAGGGCGTGATCGCCCGCATTCCCCCTTTCCCAGAACCCCGCCCGGTCCCCGCCGGCACCCTGGAGCCCGCGGAATGACCCTCGTGAACAAGATCCCCTGCACCATCGTCACCGGATTCCTCGGGGCCGGCAAGACGACCCTCGTCCGCCACGTGGTCGAGAACGCCAAGGGGCGCCGCCTCGCGATCCTGGTGAACGAGTTCGGTGATATCGGCTTCGACAAGTCCTTCCTGGCCGCCTGCGGCGTCGAGGGCTGCACCGAGGACGCCATCGTCGAGCTGCCGAACGGCTGCATCTGCTGCACGGTCGCGGACGATTTCGTGCCGGCGCTGGAGACCCTTCTCGGCCGCGCCGAGCCGCCGGAGCACATCCTGATCGAGACCTCCGGCCTCGCCCTGCCGAAGCCGCTGGTCCAGGCGTTCCAGTGGCCGGCGATCCGCTCGCGGGTGACCGTCGACGGAGTGGTCGCGGTGGTCGACGGCCCGGCGGTGGCCTCGGGCGCCTTCGCGGAGGATCCGGAGGCCCTCGCGGCCCAGCGCGCCGCCGACCAGTCGGTCGACCACGACAACCCCCTGGAGGAGGTGTTCGAGGACCAGCTCCTCTGCGCCGACCTCGTGGTCGTCAACAAGGCCGACCTGATCGACGCCGCGACGCGGGCGCGGGTCCGCGCCGAGGTCGAGGGGCACCTGCCCCGCGCCGTGAAGGTGGTCGAGACCGAGAACGGCGCCATCGACCCGCGGGTGCTGCTCGGTCTCGGCGCGGCCGCCGAGGACGACCTCGACGCCCGCCCCTCGCATCACGGCGAGGGCGAGGACCACGACCACGACGATTTCGAGACCGTCGCGCTTCCGGTGCGCCCGGCGGTGACCGCGGGGGATCTCGCGGCCCGGGTCGAGGCGGCGGCCGAGGCCGCCGGCGTCCTGCGCATCAAGGGCTTCGCCGAGGTCGCGGGCAAGCCGATGCGCCTCGTGGTGCAGGGTGTCGGCCGACGCGTGACCCATCATTTCGACCGCCCCTGGCGGGCCGGGGAAGCCCGCGACGGGACGCTGGTGGTGATCGGCCTCAAGGGCTTCGACAAGGACGCCGTCGCGGCGGCCCTCGCGGGATGAGGCCGGTCGCGCACGCCCGCCCGGACTCGCTCTAGGGGTCGCCGCGGTGCACCTCGTGCGCATCGATTCCGTCTCCCTCGACGAGGGCGAGGCGGCCGTGGATCTCGGGCAGGAGCCCGGCGACCTCGTGGTGCTGTCCTTCACCGACAGCGACCTCGCGTCGGTCGGGCAGGCCCACGCCGCGGAGCCCGGCCTGCCGAGCCTGCGGCTCGCGAAGCTCGCCAGGCTGCGGCACCCGCTCTCGGTTGACCTCTACGTCGAGCGCGTCGTGGCGCGCGCCAAGGTCGTGGTGATTCGCTGCCTGGGCGGCCTCGATTACTGGCGCTACGGGATCGAGCGCTGCGCCGAGGCCGCGCGGGCGCACGGCGTCGTCCTCGCGGTCCTGCCGGGCGACGACCGGCCGGACCCGCGCCTCGCCGCCTTCTCCACCGATCCCGACCTCGCCGGGCAGCTCGACGCCTATTTCCGGGCTGGCGGCCCCGACAATTTGCGGCGGATGCTGCGGCGCCTGGCGATTCGCCTGGGCGCCGACGGACCGGTCGAGCCGCCCGTGCCGCTCCCGCGCGGCTTTCCCTGGTGCCCCGGCTGCGGAGTTCTTCCCCTCGAGGCAGCCCTCTCCGCGGCCGCAACCGCGATCCCGCTCGCCGGAGCGCGCAGCGCGGCGGAGCCCGTCGCGCTCCTGCTGATCTACCGCTCCGCCGTGCTCGGCGGCGACACCGGCCCGTTCGTCGCCCTCGCCGCCGCCCTGCGGGCGCGCGGGATCGGCGTGCTGCCGATGGCCGTGTCGAGCCTGAAGGAGCCGCAGGCCGCCGCCGCGGTCGCCGCTGCCGTGCGCGCGCGCAGGCCCGATCTCGTGATCGCCGCCACCGCCTTCTCGGCCCGCGAGGACGAGACCGGCTTCGTGCTCGACGGCGCCGATTGCCCGGTTCTCCAGGCCTTCACGGTGGGGTCGCCCCGCGCGGCCTGGGAGGCCTCCGCCCGCGGTCTCGGCGCGGCCGATCTCGCCATGCAGGTCGCGCTGCCGGAATTCGACGGCCGGCTCTCGGGCTTCCCGATCTCGTTCAAGGAGGAGAGCGCCGAGATCGCCGGCTTCGCCGAGCGGCGCGCCGTGCCCTACGAGGCCGGCATCGCCGCGCTCGCCGACCGGGCCGCGGGATGGCTGCGGCTGGCCGCCCTGCCCCGGGCGGCCCGGCGCGTCGCCCTGGTCCTGTCCGACTACCCTGCCCGCGGCGGCCGGGCCGGCTTCGCGGTCGGCCTCGACACGCCCGCGAGCGCCCGCGCGATCGCCGCCGACCTCGCGGCCGCGGGCTACGCGGCCGGCGCGCTTCCGGAGCCCGGAGCGCTGATGGCGGCGCTCACGGAGGGGCCGCCCGCGTTCCGGGTGCCGCTCGCGGCCTACGCGGCGTGGTGGCGCACGCTCTCCGAGGACGTCCGCGCCGCCGTGACCGACAGCTGGGGCGAGGCCGAGGCGGACCCGGCCTGCGTCGACGGCGCCTTCCGGTTCCGAATGGTCCGGGACGGCGGCCTCGCGGTCTTCCTCCAGCCCGACCGCGGCCGCGACCCCGATCGCAAGACCGGCTACCACGACCTCGACCGCGCCCCGACCCACGCCTACCTAGCCTTCCATCTCGGCCTGCGGCAGCAATTCGACGCCCTGGTGCAGCTCGGCACGCACGGCACCGCGGAGTGGCTGCCGGGCAAGGCCGTCGCCCTGTCACCCGACTGCTTCCCGGCGCTCTGCGTCGGCGGGCTGCCGGTGATCTACCCGTTCATCGTCGACGACCCGGGTGAGGCCGCGCCGCTCAAGCGCCGCCTGGGCGGGGTCGCGCTCGGGCACCTCACGCCCGACACCGCCGTTCACGCGCTGACGCCCGAGGCGGCCCGCCTCCGCGAGCTGGTGGAGGAGTATTCCGCCGCCAGCGTGCTCGACCCCCGCCGCGCCGACCTCATCGCCCGCGCCATCCTGGAGGAGGCTGCGGCGTCCGGACTGCTGGACGGTGCCGGGATCGGCCCGGACACGCCGATGGACGAGGCGCTGACGCGGCTCGACGCCCATCTCTGCGATCTCGGCGAGACCGTCTTCCGGGACGGCCTGCACGTCTTCGCCCGCGCCCCGGACGGGGCCGCGGACGCCGTCGCGGCGAGCGCGGACTCCGAGCGGACCGGCCTGCTCGCGGCCCTCGACGGGCGGTTCGTCCGGCCGGGCCCCTCGGGCTCGCCGTCGCGCGGGCGGGCCGACGTGCTCCCGACCGGGCGCAACCTCGCGACCCTCGACCCGCGGGCCATCCCGAGCCGCGCCGCCGCACTCCTCGGCGAGAAGGCCGCCGCCGCCGTGGTGACCCGCTACCTCCAGGACGAGGGCGCCTATCCGGCCCGGATCGTCATGGATCTCTGGGCCTCGCCGACCCTGCGCACCGGTGGCGAGGACGTGGCCCACGCCCTGGCCCTGATGGGCGTCCGGCCAGTCTGGGACCATGCCAGCACCCGCGTCACCGGCTTCGAGATCCTGCCCCTCGCCATGCTGGACCGGCCGCGGATCGACGTCACCGTCCGCGTCTCCGGCGCGTTCCGCGACACCTTCCCCGACACGCTGGCGCTGCTCGACCGCGCCGCCCGCGCCGTGGCGGACCGGGACGAGGCCGACGACGAGAATCCCCTCGCGGCGGCGCGCCGGCGGGGCGACGCGTCGGTGCGCGTCTACGGGGCCGCGCCCGGCCGCTACGGCGCCGGCACCGCCGCCACAGCCCTCGACGGCGCCTGGGACGGCCGCGCCGACCTCGGCCGCGCCTACTTGGCCGCGAGCGGCCACGCCTACGGCGACCGCGAGGGGCCCGACGCCGATTTCGCCGCCCGCGTCGCGGCGGCCGACGCCTATCTCCACGCCTTCGACGTGGCCGAGCGCGACCTGTTCGACGGCGACGCCGCCGTCGACGCGATGGGCGGTTTCGCGGCGGCCGCGGCCCTGGAGGGGGCGAGCCCCGCCCTCTACAGCCTCGACGTGTCGGTCCCGGAACGGCCGAAGGCGCGGACGGCCCGCGAGGACGCGGCCCGCCTGATCCGCGGGCGCCTCGCCGACCCCCGCTGGATCGCGGCCCAGCTGCGCCACGGCTACCGGGGCGCGCAGGAGCTCGCCCAGGGGCTCGACGCGGTCTTCGTCCTGGCCGCCGCGAGCGACGCGGTGACAAATGCGGGCTTCGAGGCGCTCTACGCGGCCTGGATCGCCGACGCCGAGGTGTTCGAGCGCCTGCGCGCCGCCAATCCCGCCGCGGCCCGGGCGATCCTGGAGCGGTTCGACGAGGCGCGGGACCGCGGCCTCTGGCACAGCCGGCGCAACGCCCTCCCGGCCGACGCCCTGATGCGCGAGGCCGCCGAGTGAGTGCCGCCCCGCATCGGCGCGTCCTGCCCGAGGCACCGGCCCGCCGGGGCTGGTGTCCCGGTCTGGCGCGGCCCATGCCGACGGGCGACGGGTTGCTCGCGCGCGTGCATCCGCCGCTCGGGATCCTGACCCTCGATCAGGCCCGCGCCGTGGCGGAGGGTGCGCGGCGCTTCGGGAACGGGCACCTGGATCTCACCGCCCGGGCCAATCTCCAGATACGCGGCGTCTCCGAGGCGACGCGCGCGCCGCTGGCCACTTGGCTCGCGGCCCGGGGCCTCGGCGACGTGCGCGCCGACGGCGGCCCCCAGCGCCTGACGCTCACGAGCCCCCTGGCCGGCCACGACCCGGACGAGACGATCGACGTGCCGGCCCTCGCCCGGGCGATCGAGACCGCGGGGCTCGCGATCCCGGGGTTGCCGGCCAAGACCCTGGTCGCTGTCGAGGGCCGCCCCGGCCGGGCGCTGCCGGAGGCGGATCTCTGCGTCGTCGCCGAGGGGCCGGGCCGCGTCGCGATCACGGTCGCGCACGGTGAGACCCAGCGGACGCTCCTGACCTGCGCGGAGGACGCGGCGCCGGGCCACGTGGCGGCCCTGCTCGGAGCCTTCGCGCGGACTGGCCGGCGCCGGATGCGCGACCTGTCGGACGACGAGCGGACCGCGCTGACCGAGGCGCTTCCGTCAGGAGAGTCCCCCGCCGGACCGGCACAGGCGCATCGGGGCTTCGCACCGCAACGGGAGCCGGCGCGTCCGGCGGGCGGACGCGACCTTCGGAGCGTCGCCGCCGACGCGCCCTTCGGGCGCTGCACTGCCGACGCCCTCGACCGGATCGCGGCTACGGCAGCGGCGATCGGCTCCGACGAGATCCGCCTCTCCCCCACGCGCGGCTTCGTGATGCTGGCGCCGGCCGCTGCCGAAGCGGCGGCCGCGATTGCGGCGCTCGCGGCCGAGTTCATCGTCGTCCCCGACGATCCGCGGCGCGCGATCGCGGCCTGCACGGGGGCGCCGGGCTGCGCCTCCGGATCGACCCCCACGCTCGCGGACGCGGCCCGCCTCGCGGCGGCGTTCGGCACCCTGGCGGCCGCGGGCCATGCCGCGCACGTCTCGGGCTGCGCCAAGGGCTGCGCGCGGCCGGGTGCGGCGGACCTGACCCTCGTCGGCCGCGACGGCCTCTACGGCGTTGTGATCGGGGGTGCGCCCGGCGATGAGCCGGCGATGGATCTCCCTATCGAGGCCGTGCTGGAGCGGCTAGGAAGGGCCGAGATCGACGGGCTCTCCGCCGCCTTCGCGCCGGAGATCACCCCTTCGGAATGCGGGAGGACCAGGAGACCGGCATGAGCGCGAGCCAGAACGCCCTGCGCCAGACAGGATCGGAGCCAGCCGCGGCCCACGAGTCCCCGTCCCGCTACGACTACATCCGCGACGGCGGCGCGATCTACGCGCGCTCCTTCGCAATGATCCGCGCCGAGTCCGCTCTCGGGCGCTGGTCGGGCGCCGCCGAGCGCGTCGTCGTCCGCATGATCCATGCCTGCGGCATGACCGACCTGCCGGCCGACGTGGAGATGGCGCCCGGTTTCGCCGAGGCCGGCGTCGCGGCCTTGAAGGCCGGCGCACCGATCCTGTGCGACGTCCGCATGGTCGCCGACGGCGTCACCCGGGCGCGGCTGCCGGCCGGCAACGAGGTGATCTGCACCCTGGGCGACCCGCGCGTGCCGGACCTCGCCAAGAGCCTCGGCACGACCCGCTCCGCGGCCGCCATGGAGCTGTGGCGGGAGCATCTCCCGGGCAGCGTCGTGGCGGTGGGCAACGCCCCGACCGCCCTGTTCCGCCTCTTGGAGCTGCTCGATGCCGGCGTGGCACCGCCCGCCGCGGTGATCGGCATTCCGGTCGGCTTCGTCGGCGCGGCGGAGTCGAAGGAGGCCCTGGCGCGGGACGGCCGCGTGCCGTTCGTAGTCGTGCACGGACGGCGCGGCGGCAGCGCCATGACGGCCGCGGCGGTCAACGCGCTCGCCAGCGAGGTCGAGTGATGGACGGTTTCGAGCGCCTCGACGGCCCGACCGAGGAGATCCCCGCGGCCGCGGTGACGGGCACGCTCTACGGCGTCGGGATGGGCCCGGGCGATCCGGAGCTGCTGACCGTGAAGGCGCAGCGCATCCTGATGCGCGCGCCCGTGCTGGTGCATTTCTGCAAGCGCGGCCGGCGGGGCAACGCCCGCACCATCGCGGACGCGATCCTGCGCGACCCGGCCCGCGAGATGGCCCTCGCCTATCCCTACACGACCGAGATCCATCCCGAGCACCCGGACTACGTCGCGGCGCTGGCCGGATTCTACGACGAGGCGGCCGGGCAGCTCGCCGATCACCTGGGCGCCGGGCGCGACGTCGCGATCCTGTCGGAGGGCGATCCGTTCTTCTACGGCTCGTTCATGCACCTCTGGCGGCGCCTGAAGGACCGGTTCCCCGTGGAGGTGGTTCCGGGCGTCACCGGCATGTCGGGCTGCTGGACCCGGGCCGGCACGCCGATCACGTGGGGCGACGACGTCCTCACCGTCCTGCCGGCGACCCTGTCGCTCGACGCGCTGACCGAGCGCCTGCGCGGCACGGACGCGGCCGTGGTGATGAAGCTCGGGCGGCACCTGCCGAAGGTCCGGGCCGCCCTGTCGGCCGCCGGGCTGCTCGCGCGCGCGGTCTACGTGGAGCGCGGCACGATGGCGGGCGAGCGGGTCGTGATGCTGGCCGACAAGGCCGACGACGACGCGCCCTACTTCTCGATGGTGCTCCTGCCCGGAGAGGGCCGGCGACCGTGAGCGGAAGCCTCACCGTCGTCGGCCTCGGGCCGGGCGACGCGGCCCTGCTGACCGAGTCGGCCCGCCGGGCGCTGGACGCGGCGGAGGACGTCGTCGGCTACTTCCCCTACGTGGCCCGCGTGCCCGAGCGGCCCGGCCTCGTCCGGCACGCCAGTGACAACCGGGTGGAGGTCGACCGGGCGCGCCACGCGCTGCAGCTCGCCGCCTCCGGCCGCCGGGTCGCGGTCGTCTCCGGCGGCGATCCCGGCGTCTTCGCCATGGCGGCGGCGGTGTTCGAGGCGGTCGAGTACGGCGAGCCCGGCTGGCGCGACCTCGCCATCACGGTGGAGCCGGGCATCACCGCGATGCTCGCCGCCGCGGCCCGGCTCGGGGCACCGCTCGGCGGCGACTTCTGCGCGCTCTCGCTCTCGGACAACCTGAAACCCTGGCCGGTCGTGACCGCGCGGCTGGAGGCGGTGCTGCGCGCGGATTTCGTGGTGGCGCTCTACAACCCGATCTCCACCGCCCGGCCCTGGCAGCTCGGGGCGGCGCTGGAGATCGCGGCCGGGATCCGCGCGCCCGAGACGCCGGTGATGTTCGCCCGCGCCGTCAGCCGGCCGGACGAGGCGATCCGCGTCGCGACCCTCGCCGAGGCGCCCGCGGTGCCGGCCGACATGGCCACGATGGTGATCCTGGGCGCCTCGACGACGCGGCTGATCCCGCGCGCGGGCCGGGCGCCCTTCGTCTACACGGCCCGCAAGGTCGAGGGATCGGCGTGATCGCCCGCGTCCAGCCAGTCGCGCGCGCCGGCGGCGTCCGCGACGCTCGGCACGTCGGGCTTGCCCGGCCGACGCACCATCACGACCGGGATTCCGAGGCCGCGCGCCGCCGCGATCTTGCCGTAGGTCGCCGCGCCGCCCGCGTTCTTGCTGACCACGATCTCGATCCGGCTCGCCCGCATCAGGGCCGTCTCGGACGCGGCGTCGAACGGTCCGCGCGCCTCCAGGGCGGTCAGATGCGGCACCGGCAGGATGCCGCCCAGCGGCTCGACCGTCCGCGCCAAGTAGCTGTGCTGGGGCGCCGCCGCGAAGGCCCCGGCCTCCTGTCGACCGATCGTCAGGAACACGCGCCGGGGCTCGGGGCCAAGGGCGGCGACCGCCTCCTCCATCCCGTCGACCTCGACCCAGTCGTCGCCGGGCTCCCGGCTCCAGGCCGGCCTGCGGATCGCGAGGAGCGGCACGCCCGTCAGGGCCGCCGCGCGCGCGGCGTTGGCCGAGATCCGCGCGGCGAACGGGTGGGTCGCGTCGATCAGGCGGGTGATCGCCTCGGCCTCCAGGTAGCGGGCGAGGCCCTCGGCGCCGCCGAACCCGCCGATCCGGGTCGGGACCGGCTCGGGCTTCGGCGCCGCCGTCCGTCCCGCCAGCGAGAGGGTCACGGCGCGATCCGCCTGCCCCGCGAGCGACCGCACCAGGGCGCTCGCCTCGCCGGTCCCGCCGAGGATCAGGATCCGCATCGTGCCGGTGATCGGGAGCGGCGTGTTCATAAGCGCCTTGTCCATGAGCGCTGACCCGCTGTCGAGCGTCCCGTGGCTGTCGATCGTCGGGATCGGCGAGGACGGCCGGGCCGGACTGACGCCGTCCGCCGCCGCCGCGCTCGACGCCGCCCGCGTGGTCTACGGAGGCCGGCGCCACCTCGCCCTCGCCGGGCCGCTCGACGCGGAGACGCAGCCCTGGCCGAGCCCGATCCACGAGGCCTATCCAGAGATCCTGGCGCGGCGTGGCCGGCCGACCTGCATCCTCGCCACGGGCGACCCGTTCCACTACGGCATCGGCGCCGAGATCGCCCGGCTGGTGCCGGCGGACGAGATCCGCGCCTTCCCGCAGCCTTCGGCCTTCAGCCTCGCCTGCGCCCGGCTCGGCTGGCCGCTCGCCGAGTGCGCCCTGGTCACGCTCCACGGTCGCGCACTGACCCGGATCGTTCCGCATCTCCAGCCGGGTGCGCGGCTCCTCGTCCTGTCGTGGGACGGCACGACGCCCGGCGCCCTTGCCGCCCTGCTGCGCGACCGGGGCTTCGGCGCGTCGACGCTGACGGTGCTGGAGGCGATGGGCGGGCCGCGCGAGCGCGTCCGCCCGCTCCGCGCCGACGCGTTCGACGGCGCCGACTTCGATCCGCTGAACACGGTGGCGCTCGCGGTGGCGGGTGCCGGCCGCGCCCTGCCCCTCGCGCCAGGCCTCGACGACGACCTGTTCGAGAATGACGGGCAGCTGACCAAGTCCGAGATCCGGGCCCTGACCCTGTCGGCGCTGCGCCCGCATCCGGGACAGCATCTCTGGGATGTCGGTGCGGGCGCCGGCTCGATCGCGATCGAGTGGATGCTGCGCCACCCGAGCCTGCGCGCCACCGCGATCGAGGGAAGGCCGGACCGCGTCGAGCGGATCCGCCGCAACGCCGTCGCGCTCGGCGCCCCGGACCTCGCCGTCGTCGCCGGCACGGCGCCGGGCGCGCTCGCCGGCCTGCCCGCGCCGAACGCGGTTTTCATCGGCGGCGGCGTCTCGGAGCCGGGGGTCCTCGCGACCGTGCTGGCAGCGCTGCCGGGCGGCGGTCGCTGCGTCGCCAACGCCGTGACCCTCGAGGGCGAGGCCGCGCTGCTCGCGGCCTTCGCGGCGCATGGCGGGAGCCTGCGCCGCTACGGCGTGGAGCGGGCGAGCCCGGTCGGGGGAATGCACGGCTGGCGCCCGGCCATGACGGTGATCCAGTGGGCCTGGACCAAGCCGTGACCGGAGCGCTGGTCGCCGGCATCGGGTTCCGCCGGGGCACCGAGGCCGAGGAGATCGCGGAGTTGATCGAGCGCGCTCTCGTCCTGGTCGGCGCCGCGCGGTCGAGCCTCGCGGCCGTGGCCACGGCTGACGACCGGGCGTCGGACCCGGCGATCCGCGCGGCGACGGCCCGGTTCGGCCTGGCACCGCATTCCATCGCCGCCGCCGCGCTGGAGGCCCGCGACGCCGAGGTCGTCACCCGCTCGGCGCGGATCGAGCGCCTGCGCGGCGTCGGCTCGCTGGCCGAGGCGGCGGCCCTCGCCGGCGCCGGGCCCCGGAGCCGCCTCGCCCTACCCCGGATCGCGAGCGGCGGCGCCACTTGCGCCCTGGCTGTCCGATACGACACGACACGGGAACCATGACCGTCCACTTCATCGGCGCCGGCCCCGGCGCGGCCGACCTGATCACGGTGCGCGGGCGCGACCGCATCGCCGCCTGTCCCGTCTGCCTCTACGCCGGGTCGCTCGTCGCACCCGAGATCCTGGGCTGGTGCCCGCCCGGTGCCCGGATCGTCGACACGGCGCCCCTCGACCTCGACGCCATCCTGGCGGAGATCCGTTCGGCGCACGCGGCCGGCCAGGACGTGGCGCGCCTGCATTCCGGCGACCTGTCGATCTGGAGCGCCCTGGCCGAGCAGATGCGCCGGCTCGACGCGCTGGCCATTCCCTACACGGTGACGCCGGGTGTCCCCGCCTTCGCGGCCGCGGCCGCGCTGCTGCGCCGGGAGCTGACGGTCCCGGGCGTGGCCCAGACCGTGGTCCTGACCCGCACCTCCGGGCGGGCGAGCGCCATGCCCGAGCGGGAGACGCTGGCGGCCTACGCGGCCACCGGCGCGACCCTGGCGATTCACCTGTCGATCCACGTCGTCGAGGCCGTCGCCGCCGAGCTGATCCCCTTCTACGGCCCGTCTTGCCCGGCGGCGGCGGTGTTCCGAGCCTCCTGGCCGGACGAGCGGGCGCTCGTGGGCGATCTCGCCGCGCTGCCCGGGCTCGTCGCGGAGGCCGGTCTGGAGCGCACCGCCCTGATCCTGGTCGGACCGGCGCTGGGCGCCGCGGAGTTCCGCGAGAGCGCCCTCTACGCGCCCGACTACGACCGGCGCTACCGGCCGGGCGGCACGGTGGGGTCGCGGTCGTGAGTGCCCCCGGCCTCCTCGTCGCGGCGCCGCGCTCCAGCTCCGGCAAGACGACCGTCGCCCTCGCGCTCATGCGCGCCCTCACCCGGCGCGGCCTGCGGGTGCGCGGCGCGAAGTGCGGCCCGGACTACATCGATCCGGCCTTCCACCAGGCCGCGACCGGCCATCCGAGCTTCAACCTCGACAGCTTCGCCATGGCGCCGCCGCTCCTCGACGCGCTGGCGGGCGCGACGGCGGCGGCGGCCGATCTGCTGATCGCCGAGGGGTCCATGGGCCTGTTCGACGGCGTCCGGGCGGCCGAGAACCGCACCGGGGCGAATGCCGACATCGCCGCGCGCTACGGCTGGCCGGTGGTGCTCGTGGTGGACGTGTCGGGCGCGGCGCAATCGGCGGCCGCCGTGGCGCTCGGCTGCAAGCTCTACGATCCCCGCATCCGGATCGCCGGCGTGATCCTCAACAAGGTGGCGAGCGCCCGTCACCGGCGCCTCGTCGAAGCCGGCATGGAGCGCGCGGGGCTGCCGGTGCTCGGCGCGCTGATGCGCGACGCGCAGCTCGTCCTGCCCGAGCGCCACCTGGGGCTCGTGCAGGCCGGCGAGACCGCGGATCTCGCCGCGCGCCTCGACAGGCTCGCCGACCTCGCGGAGGCGGGCATCGACCTCGACGCCGTGACGGCCTGCGCGAGCGGCACCGTACCGCCCTCCGGTGGCCGCCTGCCCCGGCCGCCCGGACAGCGCGTGGCGGTCGCCCGGGACGCGGCGTTCAGCTTCCTCTACCCGCATCTTGAGACCGGGTGGCGGATGGCCGGCGCCGAGCTCGTGCCGTTCTCGCCCTTGGCCGACGAGGGACCGCCCGAGGATTGCGACGTCTGCTGGCT
This sequence comes from Methylobacterium sp. 285MFTsu5.1, assembly GCF_000383455.1. Classification (NCBI taxonomy): domain Bacteria; kingdom Pseudomonadati; phylum Pseudomonadota; class Alphaproteobacteria; order Hyphomicrobiales; family Methylobacteriaceae; genus Methylobacterium; species Methylobacterium sp. 285MFTsu5.1. Next base: position 115,563 of record NZ_KB911285.1, read on the forward strand.
GCCGGGCGGCTATCCGGAACTGCACGCGGGCCCGATCGCCGGCGCGACCCGCTTCCTGGACAGGCTGCGCCGCTTCGCGCGGACCCGGCCGGTCCACGGGGAGTGCGGCGGCTACATGGTCCTGGGCGAGACGTTGCAGGATGCCGACGGAGCGACCCATGCCATGGCCGGACTGCTGCCGGTCGCGACCTCGTATCACCGGCGCAAGCTGCATCTCGGCTATCGCGTCGCGCGGCTCTGCGAATCCGGCCTGCTCGGCGCCGCGGGCACGCGCCTTGTCGGCCACGAATTCCACTACGCCAGCGAGCTCTCGCCGATCGCGCCGGAGGAAACGGCGCTCGCCCGCGTGACGGATGCCGAAGGTGTCGATCTGGGACTGGCCGGCCACCGGGTCGGACCCGTCACCGGCAGCTTCTTCCACCTGATCGCGACCGATCCGCCGTGACGCCGGGCTCGGCGCAGCCGCTTCGAAGGTCCCCGAGGTGAAGCCTGTTTCGCGCGCCGGTCAGGCCGGATCCGTCGTCGGCGCGGTTGCGCCGCGGTTCTGCGCGAGTCGCGCGGCGCTGCGGACCAGCGCGAGCACGTCGCGGCGCATCTGCTCGTCCTCGATCTGGGCGTAGGCGCGCAGCAGCTCGATGGCGCCGTGGGCGCTGAGGAAGCCGAACACGTCCTCCTGCGCGTTCTCGCGCGGCTCGTTCTCCTCGAAGAACGCGGAGACCGGAACCTCGAGGAGGCGCGCGATCTCGCGCAGCCGGCCGGCCCCGACCCGGTTCTGGCCCTTCTCGTATTTCTGAACCTGCTGGAAGGTCACGCCGACCGCGTTGCCCAGCGCGGTCTGGCTCATGCCGCGAGCCTTGCGCAGCGCTGTGATCCGGATGCCGACGAGGCGATCGACGTCCGTCGTCTGCTTCGGCATCGTCTGGCCGGAGGAATCCTTGTCCATGGCGTGGGCTGCATCCTCCTGCGGACGGGGTGTCTTCGCCTCGCTGTCGCGCCGCTTCACCGTCCGCCCCTTAGTCGCATGTCCTGCACGCCAGGTTGCCGGTACTCCGTGCCGATGTCCGGCTATAGCCCTGATCCCGACACAGGTGAACCGGGGCGCAGTAGGACACCAAGTTGTCAAGCTTCGCAAGTCGAAGGTTACATCTTCTAGTTTAAGCCCACACATCTTTGCAACATTGTTGCTCAAATGTCGACGTGGAGGTCAGGGCTGCTTTCGAGGTGCGCCTTGTCGCCGCGCGGCGGTACCCCTTAGGACCACAGGGGCATGTAGGTTCGGTACCGCGCAGGAGGCACGCATGTTCATCGCGATGAATCGCTTCAAGGTCGTTAAGGACGCGACGGCGGATTTCGAGGCCGTCTGGCTCGGGCGCGACAGCCACCTCGGCGAGATGCCGGGCTTCGTCGAGTTTTACCTGCTGCGCGGCCCCGAGCACGAGGACCACGTGCTCTACGCCTCGCACACGATCTGGCGATCGCGTGCCGATTTCGAGGCCTGGACCCGGTCCGAGCAGTTCCGCAAGGCGCATGGCCGCGTGCCCTCGACCAAGCCCCTGTATCTCGGCCACCCCCAATTCGAGGGTTTCGAGACGATCCAGACGGTCGGCGGGACGGCCGATGCGCGCCAGGACGCGGACGCCGTCTGAACGCGGCGGACCCCGGCCGCCCTTCGGCCGGGGTCATTCGAGGCGCCGATCCGGTTGAAACCGCGATGAAAGAAACTCGCGTGAATTGAAATAGCTCCGGCGAAAACGGTCCCCCGTCAAACCTCGCGACGGCCGGCTGCGCCGAACAGTCACTCAGCATTAACTATGTATTGCCTCCTCCGGAAGCAGGCCCTAAGTCGCAGCGCTCATCCGCGACTGCGATCGTGAACCCGCCGGGCCCGCGGCTTGCTCCGTGACCGTCACCAGGCGGCGCTGAAACCTTTCGTGTCTCAGACTGGTACAGAGTCCGACTAAGACGGGACGTTGCGGGTCAGATGTTTCACGATCGGCTTCCGGAGACGTTTCAGGCGCTGCCGACCTCGGCGGAGCGCCGCCGCAATGTGTGGTCGGCCCTGCTGCCGCGCCGCGGCCGTGCGCTGGCACGCATCGCCCTGTCCATGACTCTCGCCGCCACCGACATCGCGGCGATCGTGGCGGTCACGCTGGGCCTCGAATGCGCCTACCAAGTCCTCGCGCAGGACGGCACGGTGTGGGCGGGTCTCGTCCGCGGCTCGCGGCTGTCGGCGCTGCTGGCGCTGGTGATCGTCGCCACGAACGTCCTGCGCGAGGAGTACAGCCTCGAGAACGTGATGGCGCAGAAGCCGGGCGTCCAGCGGGTGGCCTCGCTCTGGCTGATCGCCTGGGCCGCCGTGCTCGTCGTCAGCTTCATGACGAAGACGACCAACGATTACTCGCGGCTCGTCTCGCTCGGGATCTTCGCCGCCGGCCTGCCGGTGCTCATCGCGGCGCGGGCCGCGGTGCGCCGGCTCGTGCGCGAGCGGCTGAGCGCCGGATCGGCCACCGCCAGCCGGATCCACCTCGTGGGCTACGAGGAGGACATCGCGCGCTTCTACGCCGGCAAGGAGGTCGACCAGCTCGGCTCGCGGATCATCGGGACGAGCTACCTGCGGCGGGTCGATCCCGGCGCCGACGCGGCCACGCGCCACGACCAGTTGCAGGAGGATCTCGACCTCGCCGTCTCCGTCGTCCGCTTCCTGCGGCCGGACGACGTCTTCGTGCTGGTGCCCTGGGCCGACACCGCGGAGGTCGAGCGCTGCATCGACGCCTTCCTGCGGGTGCCCTCGGCCCTCCACCTGCGTCCCGGCGCGGTCCTCGACCGGTTCCCGGACCTGCAGGTCGCCCGGGTCGGCGGCGTCTCGGGGATCAACATCGGCCGCCGTCCGCTCAACGTCGGCGAGGTCATGCTGAAGCGCGCCCTCGACCTGACGGTGGCGACCATCGCCCTCGTGTCGCTGTCGCCGCTGCTCGCCGCGATCGCGGTGGCGATCAAGCTCGACAGCCCCGGCCCGGTCTTCTTCCGGCAGAAGCGCTACGGCTTTAACCAGCAGCCGTTCGGCGTCTTCAAGTTCCGGTCGATGCGGGCGGATCCGAACGCCGCCTTCCGGCAGGCGACCCGCAACGACAGCCGCATCACCCGGATCGGCGCGATCCTGCGCCGGACGAACCTCGACGAGCTGCCCCAGCTGATCAACGTCCTGCGCGGAGAGATGTCGCTGGTCGGCCCCCGTCCGCACGCTTTGGCGCACGATCGGAGCTTCGAGCGCCGGATCGCCCTCTACGCCCGCCGGCACAACGTGAAGCCCGGGATCACCGGCTGGGCCCAGGTCAACGGCTACCGCGGCGAGACGCAGACCGACCTCGCCATGGAGCGGCGCGTCGCCTGCGACCTGCACTACATCGACAACTGGTCGATCTGGTTCGACATCCAGATCATGATCCAGACGGTCGTCTCGCGCCGCGCCTACCAGAACGCCTTCTGACCGGCACCCGGCGGCCGTCCGCCCTGGAAGTGGCGCCTCAGGGGGCCTGCTTCCGCTCCCGGCAGGCGCCGCAATCGCCCTCGACCTCCAGGATACTGTGGGTCGGGGTGAAGCCAGCCCGCTCCAGCGTCCGCCCCAGGCTGCCCTCGACTTCCTCCGACGAGGCCTCGTCGACGCCGCCGCAGGTGCGGCAGATCAGGAAGATGACCCCCTCCCCGGGGGCGTGGCCGTGCGCGCAGGGGATGAAGGCGTTGCGGCTCGCGATCCGGTGGACCAGCCCCTGCTCCATGAGGAAGTCGAGGGCGCGGTAGACCGAGACCGGGGCCACGCGCTTGCCCGGCGCGCTCAGCCGCTCCGCGATATCGTAGGCGCCCTGAGCCTTGGCGGACTCGGCCACGGCCTCGAGCACCTCCCGGCGCAGGGGCGTGAACTGAAGACCACGCTCGCGACACAGGGCCTCGGCCCGCGCGAGCATGTCACCGGTGCCGGCGTGGCACGCGTCGTGACCCTCGTGACGGTGCATGATCGCTCCAGACGTGATCCGCAGGTTGTCCCACGGGTTTGTTACAGTGTATCACCGCCGCCCAGCAGCGCACCAGTAGCCCCGCGCGGTACCCGCGCCGGCGTGAGCGCGCGACGAGGACCCCGTGCCGACCATTCCCAGCCCGAGACACGCGGCGCGGCGATCGCTGTTCCAGAGCGGGATCGGCCTGCGGCTGGCGCTCGCCGCGCTGCTCTCGGCGCTGGTCTGGCTGACCATCGCCTGGGCGCTGGCGACATGAGCGGCGCGCGCCCGGATCCGATCCGCCTCGTCGGTCTCACCCTCGGTTACGACCGGCATCCGGCGGTCCACCACCTCGACGGGTCCGTGCGGGCCGGCGACCTGCTCGCCCTCGTCGGCCCGAACGGAGCCGGCAAGTCGACGCTCCTCAAGGGCATGGCCGGAGAGATCCGCTGCCTGGACGGGCGCATCGAGCGCGCCGGCGCCCTCGCCTACATGCCGCAGGTCGACGAGATCGACCGGAGCTTCCCGCTCACCGTCATGGATCTCGCCGGCATGGGCCTCTGGCGGCGCGCGGGGGCGTGGCGCAGCCTCACCCGGCGGCGTCCGGCGATCGAGGCGGCGCTGGCCACGGTCGGCCTCGACGGCTTCGCGGCGCGCCCGATCGGCACTCTGTCGGGCGGACAGTTCCGGCGCGCCCTGTTCGCCCGTCTGATCCTGCAGGACTGCCCGGTCGTGCTCCTCGACGAGCCGTTCACCGGCATCGACTCGCGGACGGTCGACGATCTCCTGGCACTCATCCGCACGTGGCACGCCGAGGGGCGGACCGTGGTCGCGGCCCTCCACGACCTCCAGCAGGTCCGCGCGCATTTCCCGACGACGCTGCTGCTCGCCCGAGAGCCCGTGGCCTGGGGTCCGACCGCGCGGGTCCTGGCGGCCGAGAACCTCGCGCGCGCCCGCAACCTGTCCGAGGCCTGGGACGAGGGCGCGGCGATCTGCGCCGGGCCGCGAGCCGTCGCGGCGGCGCACGACCACGGCGGCGCGGACCATCACCACCACGAGGACGCCGCGTGACCGATCCGCTCGGATCCCTGTTCGCGCCGTTCGTGGAGTTCGGCTTCATGCGCCGGGCCCTGGCGGGCTGCCTCGCCCTGTCGGTCTCGGCGCCACCCATCGGCGTGTTCCTGACGCTGCGCCGCATGAGCCTGATGAGCGACGCGATGAGCCACGCGATCCTGCCCGGCGCCGCGGTCGGCTTCCTCGTCGCCGGCCTGTCGCTGCCGGCGATGACGCTGGGCGGCCTCGTCGCCGGGCTCGCGGTCGCCCTCCTGGCCGGCGCCGTCACCCGCGCGACGGTCGTCCGGGAGGACGCGAATCTCGCGGCCTTCTACCTCATCTCGCTCGCGGCCGGCGTGCTGCTGGTCTCCCTGCGCGGCTCGCAGATCGACCTCATGCATTTCCTGTTCGGCTCGGTCCTGGCGCTCGACGACGCCGCGCTGTGGCTGCTCGGTGGCATCAGCACGCTGACCCTGCTGGCCCTGGCCCTGATCTACCGGCCGCTCGTGATGGAATGCGTCGATCCCCTGTTCCTGCGGAGCGTCAGCCGCAGCGGCGGCCCGGTTCACCTCGCCTTCCTGGCGCTGGTGGTGGTGAACCTCGTCGGCGGGTTCCAGGCCCTCGGCACGCTGCTGGCGGTGGGGCTGATGCTGCTGCCGGCGGTGGCGGCCCGGTTCTGGGCCCGCGACCTCGCCGGCCTGATCCCGGTCTCGATGCTGATCGCGGCCCTGGCGAGCGTGTCGGGGCTCAGCCTGTCGTACCGGTACGACGTGCCGAGCGGGCCGGCCATCGTGCTGGCGGCCGGTGCCCTCTACGTCGCCTCGATGATGGTCGGCCCGCGCGACGGCCTGCTCCGCCGCCTCGTCCGGCCGCGCCACCTCGAGGCCTGATCAGGGCTGATCCTTGAGCGCCGCGAGCCCCTCGCGGTAGGTCGGATAGGCGAGCGCGACGCCGAGTTCGTCGCGGATCAGGCGGTTCCGGACGCGCTTGTTCTCGCCGTAGAAGCTGCGCGCCATCGGCGACAGGTCGGCGGTCTCGAAATCGATCTCGGGCGGCAGCGGCAGGCCTGTGAGGGCGGCCGCGTGCTCGGTCACGGTCTGGGGCGCGGTCGGCTCGTCGTCGGTGACGTTGTAGATCGCCCCCGGCCGCGGCCGGTCGATCGAGGCGAGCAGCGTCGTGGCAATGTCGTCGACGTGGATGCGGTTGAAGACCTGCCCGGCCTTCACGATGCGCTGCGAGCGCCCCTCCCGCAGCTTCACGATCGGGTTGCGCCCGGGTCCGTAGATGCCCGAGAGCCGGAACACCTGCACGGCCTTGCCGGTCGCGGCGCCGAGCGCCAGCCACGCCGCCTCGGCGTCGACGCGCACCTTGGACCGGGCGCTGCGCGGGGTCGCCGGCGCAGTCTCGTCGATCCAGGCGCCGCCCTGGTCGCCGTAGACGCCGATGGTCGACAGGTAGCCGATCCACCGGATCCGGCTCGCCGCGACGGCGTCGGCGTAGCGGGCCAGCACCGGGTCGCCGGCCTCGCCGGGGGGCGCCGAGACCAGGAGCACGTCCGTGTCGGCGAGATCCGCCGCGATCCGGGGATCGTCGGCCTCCGGCCCGAAGGCGCGCATCGCGAAACCGGTCTCCGCCGCGATGCGGTCGGCGGCCGCGGGGTCGGTGACGGTGGCGCGGACGGTCCCGAAGCGCGCCCGTGCCCGCTCGGCGAAGTGGCGGCCGGTGAAGCCGAGCCCGAAGACGAAGAGGTTCATGCCGCGGATGTCTCGTCCGTCCGCGGTTCCGTCAAGCCGGTGGCGGCCCGCCACTCGTCCCGCACGTGGGCGTCGGTCTCGGAATCGCCGTGCTGGCGCCCGAGCGCGCGCACGGCCTCGGGCGCCAGCAGCCGGCCGCAGGCCCAGACCGCCATGCCGCGCACCAGTGGAGACGGGTCGCGCAGGCGCGCGAGGGCCGCCTCCGCGAGCGACGGGTCTTCGGAATTCCCGATCGCGATCATGACGTTGCGGAGGAAGCGGTCGCGCCCAGTGCGCTTCACCGGCGTGCCGGCGAAGAAGGTGCGGAACGCCGCGTCGTCGAGGCCCGCGAGATCCGCGAGCGCCGGGGCCGCTAGGTCCGCCCGCGCGGCGAGGCGGCTCTCCGCCGCGGTGCGGGCGAACTTGTTCCAGGGGCAGACGGCCAAGCAATCGTCGCAGCCGAACACCCGGTTGCCGATCGCTTCCCGGAACGCCGGGGGGATCGGCCCGGCATGCTCGATCGTCAGGTACGAGATGCAGCGGCGGGCATCGAGCCGGTAAGGCGCCGGAAACGCGTCGGTGGGGCAGACGTCCAGGCAGGCGCGGCACGAGCCGCAACGGTCGGGCTCCGGCGGGTCGGGCTCGAATTCCGCGCTCGTGTAGATCGCGCCGAGGAGCAGCCAGTTGCCGTGCCCGCGAGAGATCAGCACCGTGTGCTTGCCCTGCCAGCCGAGGCCGGCCGCCTCCGCCAGGGTCTTCTCCATGACGGGGGCGGTGTCGCAGAAGACCTTCACCCGCACGTCGCCCTTGGCCGACAGATACCCACCCAATTCTTTCAGGCGGCCCTTCAAAACCTCGTGATAGTCCCGCCGCTGCGCGTAGGCGGCGACGGCACCGCGGTCGCGACGCGCCACGAGGTCGAGGGGATCGTGCTCCGGCCGGTAGCTCATCGCCAGGACCAGGATGCTGCGCAGACCGGGCCACAGCGCGATCGGGCTGGCGCGCTGGTCGGCCCGCTCCGCCATCCAGTCCATGGTGCCCTGCGCGCCCTCGGCGAGCCAGGCGGACAGGCGGCCGGGCAGGTCGGGCAGCCGGTCGGGTCGGGTCACGCGCAGGCCGCAGAACCCGAGCGTCCGCGCCCGGGTCTCGACGAGGCGGCGCAGGTGGGCGCCGTGGTAGGTCCGTCGGGCGTTCAGAAATCCAGATCCGCATAGTGGGCGGCCGGTGCCATCCCGGCCACCCGGTCGGCGAGCAGGGCGCGGAACGAGGGCCGCGACTTGACGCGGGCGTACCAGTTCCGCGCCATCTCGTCCTCGTCCCAGGGCACGTCGCCCAGGTAGTCGACGCAGGAGAGATGGGCGGCCGCCGCGAGATCGGCATAGGTCAGGTTGTCGCCGGCGATCCAGCGCCGCCGCGCGATGAGGTAGCCGATGTATTTGAGGTGGTAGCGCACGTTGGAGCGCGCCGCGCGGATCGCGTTCATGTCGGGCGGGCCGCCGCCCTCGTTGGCCGACATGAAGCGCTTCGAGATCTTCTCGTTGACGAGGTAGGCGGTCACCTCGGACTCGAACTTGACCAGGAACCAGTCGAGCAGGCGCCGTACCTCCACGCGCTCGACGGTGTCCTCCGGTAGCATGCGCCGCCCCGAGAGCCCCAGGCCGCGGGTCTCGTCGAGGTACTCGGCGATGACGCCGGCGCCGGGAACCACGAGGCCGTTCTGCTCCAGCAGCACGGGCGTGACGCCCGCCGGGTTGATCAGCAGGAAGTCGTCGCGCCGTTCCCAGGGCCGTTCTTCGAACAGCGTCGGCTCCATGCCCATCTCGGCGAGCACGAGACGGATGAAACGGGAATTCGCGCAGAAGGGGAAATGGTAGAGGGTTGCCATCGAGGCCGTGCGGGACGTTCGGTCTGCCAGCGCGGCCGGTCCCGCGCTCGTCGTGGGTCCTGAAGCGCGGGTCTTCGGCGCAGAGGACTTCGGACCGAGCGTTATTGCCCGACCGTTGCCGAGCCCTTAACACGCGCGGCCCGGCCCGGTAACTGCCCGTCAACCCTGATCGGCGAAGCCTCGGGTACAACCATTTCGCGTGGCAGGCGGTGGCCCGACGGGGGCCTCCGCGCGCGCGGCACAGGGCGTCGCGATGGATCCGGCAAGCATCGGCAAGGCAGTGCTGCTCGCCCTGGTGGAGGGGGCGACCGAATTCATCCCGGTCTCCTCCACCGGCCACCAGCTGCTGGTGGGGCACTTCATCGGCTTCCACTCGCCCAACAACACCTTCGAGGTGCTGATCCAGCTCGGCGCGATCCTGGCGATCCTGCTGGTGTATTTCCGCCGCCTCTTGGGGATCGCCACCGCGTTGCCGTCCGATCCGAAGGCGCGCCGCTTCGTCCTCGGCATCCTGGTGGCGTTCCTGCCGGCGGCGATCATCGGCGGCCTCTTCTCGAAGCTGATCAAGGCCTACCTGTTCAACCCGTGGATCGTCTGCGCGACCCTGGTGGCCGGCGGGCTCGTGCTCCTCGTCATCGACGACACCGACCTCGAGGTGAAGAAGACCGACGTCTACGACTTCTCGCTGCCGATGGACCTGAAGATCGGCATCTTCCAGTGCCTGGCGATGATCCCCGGCGTCTCGCGCTCGGGCGCCACGATCGTGGGCGCGATGCTGATGGGCGCCGACAAGCGCTCGGCCACCGAGTTCTCGTTCTACCTCGCGATGCCGACCATGGCGGGCGCTTTCGCCAAGGACCTGCTCGACAACTACAAATACCTCTCGAGCAACGATGTCGGGCTGATCGCGATCGGCTTCATCGTGTCGTTCGTCTCGGCGCTGTTCGTGGTGCGGTTTCTCCTCGACTACGTCTCCCGCCACGGTTTCTGGCTGTTCGCGTGGTGGCGGATCATCGTCGGCGCCCTCGGCTTCGCCGGCCTGATCATCCTCGGCTGACGCGGGCGGGATCGCGCCCCGTTCGGTCGGCCCGGGCTCGCCGGCAGCGGCTCGGACTCGCGATCCGGATCGGCAGGTGCCCCTCACCGCACCTGCGCCGCATCACTCAAAAATCGGTGATCCGCGGCTTGAGCTTTCCTCAACCATCGGGCGATTGCCAGCGGCGGAGCGGCGTGCGAGGCAAACGCATGAAAGCGGTGCAGAAGACGCCGCGCCCTGGGACGTACCGATGGAAGACAGACCGCTCGCCGACCTCTTCGAGCCCGCAGACCGGGCGCGCTGGCTCGGCCTCGTCGAAGGCGTCCTGAAGGGCGCCGATTTCGAGAAGCGGCTGGTGTCGCGGACGGCTGACGGACTGCGGATCGAGCCCCTCTACGGACCGGCCGAGCCGGCGGCGCAGCCGGTGCGCGAGCCCGGACCCTGGCGGATCGCCCAGCGGGTCGACCATCCCGACATCGGAACCGCGAACACGCAGGCGCTCACCGACCTCGAGGGCGGGGCCGATGCCCTCGTGCTCGCCGTCGCGGGTGCGCCGGGCGCCCGCGGCTACGGTCTCACCGCGGCGAGCGTCGAGGAGCTCGACGCCGCCCTGAAGGGCGTGATGCTGCCGCTGATCGCCCTGCGGATCGATGCCGGCGGCCGCGGCCTGGAGGTGGCCCGGCTAATCAAGGCGCTGGCGGAGCGCCGCGGCGAGGATCTCTCGACCTACGACGTCGATCTGGGGCTCGATCCCGTCGGCGTCCTGGCGGCCACCGGCAGCCTCGGAGCCGTCTGGACCGACATCGCGCCCCGCCTCGCCGAGGCCGTGGCCGAGCTGGAGGCGGCGGGTTTCCGCGGCCGGGCCTTCCTGGCCGACGGCCGGCCCTACCACGAGGCCGGCGCCGGCGAGGCGGCGGAACTCGGCGCGGTGCTCGCCACCGCCGTCGCCTACCTGCGCGCCCTGGAAGCGGCCGGTCACGATCTCGCGAGCGCGCGCGACCGCGTCGCCGTGCTGCTCGCGGCCGATGCCGACGAGTTCGTCACTGTCGCGAAGTTCCGCGCGATGCGGCGCCTCTGGGCGCGCGTCGAGCAGGCCTGCGGCCTCGAGCCGAAGCCGCTGCGCCTCCACGCCGAGACCGCGTGGCGGATGATGACCAAGCGCGACCCGTTCGTGAACATCCTCCGGACCGGCATGGCGGCGGCCTCGGCCGGCATGGGCGGCGCCGACAGCGTCGCGGTCCTGCCGTACACGCAGGCCCTCGGCCTGCCCGACGCCTTCGCCCGGCGCGTGGCGCGCAACAGCCAGATCGTGCTCATCGAGGAATCGCACCTCGCGCGGGTCAGCGACCCCGCGGCCGGGGCCGGCGGATTCGAGGCCCTGACGGCCGAGCTCGCCGAGGCGGGCTGGGCGGCGTTCCAGGCGATCGAGGCCGAGGGCGGGATCGTCGCCTCGCTCAGCGTCGGCAAGCTCCAGCGGCGGATCGAGCTGACCCGCGAGGCCCGCGCCAAGGCGGTGGCCACCCGCCGCGAGCCGCTCACCGGGGCGAGCGAGTTCCCGAACCTCCCCGAGAAGCCGGTCACGGTGCTCGACGTGCAGCCCGTGGCGGCGGTGCTCGGATCCAATTTCGGCGCGGGCTCGGCGGTCGCCTGCGACGCGCTGCCGTCCCAGCGCCTCGCCGAGCCCTACGAGGCCCTGCGCGACGCCTCGGACGCCTTCCTCGCCAAGACAGGGCGCAGGCCGGTCGTGTTCCTGGCCAATCTCGGCCCGGTGGCGGCCTTCAATGCCCGGGCGACCTTCGCGGCCAACGCCTTCGCGGCCGGCGGCCTCGAGGCGCTGTCGAACGAGGGCTTCCCCGACGCCGAGGCGGCCGCGCAGGCGTTCCGGGAATCCGGCGCCAGCCTCGCCTGCATCTGCTCGACCGACGGGATCTACGCCGAGCGCGCGGTCGCGACCGCCGAGGCGCTCACCGGGGCCGGCGCCGGACCAGTCTACCTCGCCGGGAAGCCGACGGACCTGGCCGAGCCGCTGAAGCAGGCGGGCGTGGCCGCCTTCCTGCATGTCGGTTGCGACCTCCTCGCTCTCCTCAACGCGGCACTCCGTGCGGCCATGCGGACGCCCGCGCCGCAGGCGCCGCGCTGACGGGGCGCCGGTCTCCCCGAAGCCCACGGCACTCCGGATCCGCATGACGCCCCGCATCGCCGTCGCCCTGCTCCTCGCCGGTACGCTGCCCGCCGCGTCCGCCCCCCGCGCCGCCCTGCCCGATCGGTTCGACGGCACCTGGAGCGTCGAGATCATCACCGAGACGGGGAACTGCGACCGCGCCTACCGCTACCCGGTGCGGATCGAGCGCGGGCGAGCGCGCTTCATCGGGACCGCCTTCGTGGTCGAGGGTGGCGTCGCGCGGAACGGGGCGATCCGCGGCTCGATCTCCAACGGCGCCGCCACCGCCGACGTGCGGGGACGCCTGGGCTCGGACGGCTTCGGTGCCGGAACCTGGGTCTCGACCGGGGCCCTCGCCTGCCGGGGACACTGGAACGCGGAGCGGCGCGGCTGAGCGCGGCTGTGGCCGTCGCGAAACAGCCCGGATCTTGCCCGGAATCGGGCACCCGGACCGAACCGCCAGCCCCGATCCCGACGCAATCATGAGCGAGAGCTGAACACGGTTCGGACACCCGACGAGGCCGCCCGTATGAAGACTTCGATCCTCGCCACCTTCGCCGTCCTCGCGCTCGTCTCGGCCGCCGAGGCGCGGCCTCACCGGAACCCGGCCGCCCCGAAGGTGAACGCGGCGGAGGCCGAGAAGTTGTTGGCGCCGCTGCGGCAGGCCGCCACCGCGTGCTTCGCCGAGACGGTGCTGTCGAACCCGAAGGCGACGGCAGAGGCGCGCGCCGGCCGCTGGTACGAGGCCGTCGGCATCACGGGCTTCCTGTGCCGCCCGGAGGTCGCCGCGATGATCCGGACCCACGACAACCTCTACGGCGCGAAGACCGGTGAGCGCTACTTCAAGGGCGCGTACGTCAAGCATCTGGACCAGCAGCTCGCCGAGCGCCTTCAGCCGATGTTCGCCCGCAAGGCCGTCGCCAGCGCCGAGCCGCCGCTCGAGAAGGCCTCGGCGGAGGAGCCGGCCGAGAACAACTGAGCGGGAACCGTCCGGGGTCGCCGCGCCTTCCCCGACCCGGAGGCGGCGATGCCCTACGAGCTCCATTACTGGCCGATGATCCAGGGGCGCGGCGAGTTCGTCCGCCTCGCCCTCGAGGAGGCCGGCGCCGACTACGTCGACGTGGCCCGCCAGGACGACGATTCCGGCGGCATCGGACCGATGCTCGACCGACTGTCCGACCCCGCCGATCCGCGACCGCCCCTGGCACCGCCCTTCCTGCGCGACGGCGACGTCGTCGTCGGGCAGAGCGCCGCGATCCTGCTCTATCTCGGACCGCGCCTCGGGCTCGTGGGCCCGTCGGAGCGCGACCGGATCTGGACCCATCAGCTCCAGCTCACCGTCGCCGACGCGGTCGACGAGGCGCACGACACCCACCATCCCGTCGGCGTCGGCCTGTACTACGCGGATCAGAAGGCCGAGGCGCTGCGCCGGGCGGCCGAATTCCGGGGCGAGCGCATCCCGAAATATCTAGGCTATTTCGAGCGCGTGCTTGCGGCCAACGGCGGCCGCCGCCTCGTCGGCGCGGATCTCTGCTACGCCGACCTGTCGCTGTTCCAGCTCGTCGACGGCCTGCTCTACGCCTTCCCCAAGGCGACCGCCGCGGCCCTCCGGAGAACCCCGCAGGTGGCGCGGCTCCACGAGACCGTGGCGCGGCGCCCGCGGCTCGCCGCCTACCTCGCCAGCGCGCGCCGGATCCCGTTCAACGAGGACGGCATCTTCCGCCGCTACCCGGAGCTGGATCCCTGAGACGCGAGCCGGGGCTCACCGACGCGGGCCGGCGATCAGGATCGCCGCGAGCACCAGCGCGACGAGCCCGAGCACCAGCGACAGCAGGCGCCAGAACAGCAGCGGGTCGCGCTCCAGGAGCGACGCCCGCCGGCCATCCGTGAAGGCCGGGTTGGGGTGGCGCAGGTCGTGGACGAAGGCCGACACGGTCGCGTAGCGCCGCTGCGGATCGGGATGGACGGCCCTGCGCAGCGCGCCGTCGACCCAGACCGGCAGCAGCGGGCGCACGGTCAGCGCCGACGCGTAGCGCAGCCGCCGCTGCGCCGCGCGCGTCCGGGCCCGGGGCACCGCGTCGCCGTAGGGCAGCCGCCCCGTGAGCATCTGGTAGGTCATCACGCCGACCGCGAAGACGTCCGACTGGGCGGTCCCCGGGGCGCCGAGGAAGCACTCCGGCGCCGTGTACTGCACCGTGCCCAGGATCTCCGCCGGGTCGATCCGCGGGTCGCCCTCGACGACGCCGGCGACCTGGGTCGCGCCGAAATCGATGATCTGGACGGTGCCGGCCGCGTCGATCAGGACGTTGTCGGGCCGCAGGTCCTGGTGGACCATCTCCCGCCGGTGGAAGGCCTGCACGCCCCGGGCGAGCTGCTCGACGAGCCCCCGCACCGCCTCCAGCTCGGGCGCCGCGTGGTCGCGCATCCACTGGGTCAGGGTCTGGCCCTCGACGTAGCGCATCACCGTGTAGAGGTGGCTGCGGCGGCCGGCCTGGGGATGGGCCTTCAGCACGTGGGGATTGTCGATCCGCCGCGCGATCCACTCCTCCATGACGAAGCGCTTCCGCTGGGCGGGATCGTCCCGCAGGTCCAGCGACAGCACCTTCAGCGCGACCTGCGCACCGGTCTCCGCCTCGAGCGCCAGGTAGACGCGGCTTCGCGGACCGGAGTGGAGGATCCGCAGCAGCCGGAAGCCGTCGAGTTCCGCGGGCGGGTCGAGGAGCGGCGCCGGGTCCAGACCGTCGGCCTCGCCGAGGAGGTCGGCCGGCTCGCCCTCCGGCACGGTCTCGACCCGCACGATCTGGATCGTCAGGTTGTCCGGGCTGCCGGCCGCCAGGGCCATCTCGACGATCGCCCGCGCGGCCGCATCCAGGGTCCCGGCCCGCGCGATCTCCGCGACCATGTCGCGGGGCCGGACATGCTCGTGGATGCCGTCCGTCGTCAGCACGAAGGTGTCACCGGCCTCGACGCCCACGGCGTGGTAGTCGATCTCGACGCGGCCCTGCGCTCCGAGGGCGCGGCCGAGATACGATTCCGCCGCGGAGACGACGACCCGGTGGTCCTCGGTGAGCTGCTCGAGCGACCGGCCGGACACCCGCCAGATCCGGGCATCGCCCACGTGGAAGAGGTGGGCCACGCGGGATTTCAGCACGAGGGCGTCGAAGGTCGTGACGTGGCCCCGGTCGGCATCGTTCGGATCGGCGCCGCGCCGCGTCTCGGCGTAGAGCCAGGAATTCGTGGCCGCGATCACGCGCTGCGCCGAGGTCTTCACCGACCACGTGTCCGGCGTGGCGTAGTAGTCGCTGAGGAAGCCCTTGACCGCGGTCTCGCTCGCCGCCGCGCCCGCCGCGCTGCTGCTGATCCCGTCGGCGAGGGCGACCGCGATCCCCTTCAGGCCCAGCGCCGGCTGGACGGGAACCAGCGCGCCGTTGAAATCCTGGTTGGCGGCCTTGCGGCCGGCGCTGCTGTGCTGGCCGATCGTGACCGTCAGGTCGGCCGGGCCGCGCGGTCCGGCGCTCAAGCGGCGGCCGCCGCGCTGTCGCCCCGGCCGCGGTACGACAGCGCCTCGGCGAGGTGGAGCCGGCGGACCTGCGCCTCGCCGTCGAGGTCGGCCAGGGTCCTGGCGACGCGCAGCGTCCGGTGGAAGCCGCGGGCGGAGAGGCGCATGCTCTCGGCCGCCTGGCGGATCAGCGCCGTCCCGTCGGCGTCGGGGCTCGCGACGTCCGAGATCAGCGTCGCGGGACAGGTCGCGTTGGTGGTGGATTCCGGCAGGCCGCGCGCGGCGTAGCGCGCGCCCTGGAGCGCGCGGGCCGCCGACACCCGCGCGGCCGCCTCGCGGGAGCCCTCGGCCGGCGCGGGCAGGATCAGGTCAGCGGCCGTCACCGCCGCCACCTCGACGCGCAGGTCGATTCGGTCGAGCATCGGGCCGGAGATCCGCGCCTGATACTGCGCCATGCAGCGCGCGTTCGGCCCGCGCCGGCAGGCGTAGCCCGGTTCGAGACCGTGGCCGCAGCGGCACGGGTTCATCGCCGCGACCAGCTGGAACCGCGCCGGGTAGGTGATTCGGTGGTTGGCCCGGGCAATCATCACCGCCCCGGATTCCATCGGCTGGCGCAGGCTGTCGAGCACCTGCGGGGAAAATTCGGGGAGCTCGTCCAGGAACAGCACGCCGCCATGGGCCAGGGAGACCTCACCGGGCCGCGCCCCGAGGCCGCCCCCCACCAGGGCCGCCATCGAGGCGGAATGGTGCGGCTGCCGGAACGGCCGGCGGTTCGAGAGCGCCCCGTCCTTCAGCGCGCCCGCCACCGACTGGATCACGGAGATGTCGAGCAGCTCGCGCGGCGTGAGCGGCGGCAGGATCGAGGGAAGACGCGCCGCCAGCATCGACTTGCCCGAGCCGGGCGGCCCGTTCATCAACACGTTGTACCCTGTTTCGAGCGACGGCATGGAGCAGTACTCTCTCGTATGCGCAATCCTTTCCTCGATACCCCATCCGACCGCGCACTGGTGATCCGATATCACCGAGTCTCCCGAGAGGAGCAGGCGGAAGGCCATGGATTCACGCGACAGCGCGAAGGAACGGAGGAGTGGTGCGCCCGCAACGGCGTGGAAGCCGATCTGACTCTGGAGGATGCCGGACACAGCGCCTTCACGGCCGATCACATCAGGCGCGGCGCGATGGGGCAGATCCTCGAAGCGATCGCCTCCGGTCGGATCATGGCCGGATCGACGCTCGTGATGGAAAATCTCGACCGCCTGAGCCGAGAGAACCCGTTTGAAGCCGTGAAGATGTTCACGAGCATAGTCTCGAACGACATTGCCATCGTTACGTTTCTCGACGGCTATCGATATACGCAAGACGGGACCGCGATGCAGCGGATGCTCACCATGATCATGTCGATCATGCATTTCGGACGTGCGAATTCCGAAAGCGAGCTCAAATCGACTCGAGTTGCAGAAGCATGGCGGGAAAAGCATCGGCTCGCGCGCGAAAATGGACAGCCGCACGGAAGGAGGTGCCCTGAATGGATGAGGCTTGAGCCCGGCGGCTATGAATTGATCGAGGATCGGGCCCGGGAGGTGCGGTGGATGTTCGCCTGCGCGATCGGCGGGTGGGGCCGCCGGCGGATCGTGAAGGAGCTGATCGCCCGGAGGGTCGAGCCGTGGATCGAGCCATCCGTCAAGCGGCCCCATCCGGTCTGGAACGAGAGCTACGTTCAGAAGATCCTCTCGGGCGGCGAAGCCTGCGGAACCTATTTCCCGGGAAAGTGGCCCGGAAATCGACGAAGGACGAGCCAGGAACCCATATTGGACTACTATCCCGCCGCCGTCAGTCGCGAAATTTTCGACCAGGCCCGAGCCGCGGCCGACCTCAGGCAGGGCGGAGGCGGACGGAAGGGCTCCTCCAGGAACCTCCTGCAAAATCTCTGCGTCTGCGGCTGCTGCGGCAGAGGCATGACGATGCAAGACAAAGGCACACGTTCACGCGGTCCGGCTCTCGTGTGTCAAAGATCTCTCGTCGGCGACTGCGAACACAGATTCCGATATGTGTATGCTCGCGCCGAGCTGATGGTCTTCTTCTGCATCGGAGATCATGCCGACCAGATCCTACGAAGTGCCGAGGCCGAGACATGCACGGTGCGTGGACTTATCTCCGGGAAGGAGCTTCAGCTGAACGATAGGTCCGAACGCATTCGACGGCTGGTGAAGCACATGGAGGTCAGCGCGGATCCGGCTCTCGACGACCGTCTGCGTGAACTCAGAGAAGAATCGCAATCGTTGAGCGCGGAGCTGCAGGATCTAAGGCACAGCCTTGCGAGATCCAACGAGATGCTCGAGGCGTCATTTCCAGACAGGCTTCTGTCGTTGTACCGGCGAATCTCCGCTTCCCCCAAGGATCAGAGCCCTCAGGTGCGCAGCAGGGTCAATCAGGATCTGAGAAGCTTCATCAAGCGAATCGTATTCCGGAATGGCAGCTTCACCGTGGAGTTTCGAAACGGCCGGGAGGGAAGAGGTTTCATGCTGCCCGGACATCGACCCAGGCCGAATCGCGGCCACTTCTCCTCCGCCGTGAAGGAAGGAATCCAGCTCCGAAAAGGAGAGATCGAGCCGGACCCCTCCCGAGCCCCCGACCGGCCGCCGGGACCGCTTCCGCAGCCAACGTAGCCCGCTCGGCCATCCGTCATCTCGACACGGCGGATCCGGGCGCCAAGCAGGCGTTCCCGACCCTCCTCTTTGCCCCACAGTGTTGACGATCGACGGCGCCAGAGCCCTGCTGACCGTCCCGCTCGGCAGACGGGCCGCGGAGGAACTCGTCCTCGGTTCTTCGTCGACCGGATGCGCCTCGGACCTCGAGAGGGCGACCGCCGTCGCGTGGAGCATGCACTTCCGCTGGGGGCTGGGAGAGCGGCTCCAGGTGGTCCCGCACGATCCCGGCACCACGCACTCGATTCCGATCGAGGAGGAACTTCGCGCGGCCGCAGCCAAGGCGGCCTACATCCTGAGATCCAGGCGCGCGGCGTTCGACCAGCTGAAGGAGGCACTGCTGGCACGCGGCACCCTCGAGGGACATGAAGTCGTCGAGATGCTCGCAGGCGCTCCTTCCGCGAACGGCGCCGAACCGTCGGCCGCCGTCCATGGGGAGGCGCTCCGCCCGCGGGAGATCCGCTCCTCCGCTCGAAGCCAAGCGGGCGGGTTCCCGGCGCCGGACCGTCGGGATGCGCTTCGCCGACTGTTTCCGTCCCGTGGGTCCGAGGGTTGATCCGTCAGGATGAGGTCCGGACCGATCGGACGATCGCGATCAAGGTCGCGGCATCAATGTCGAGAGCATCCGCGTTGTCCAGAAACTCCACGAAATCGACCCGCCTTCCTCCACCTTCGATGGCGGCGACGACGGATTGATATCGGCCGAGCCACGAGGCGAGTTCGCTTTGAGTTAGGCCCGACCGCCGATGAGCTTCGACGAGCATTTCGACCAATCTTCGATGACGTGCGCTTCTGAGGGTCTTGGGTATCGGACCACCGGCGAGATCGAGAAAGCCGACCCGCCAGCTAAATCAAACGGAAAATTACCATAAAATCTGATTTTCCATCTCGGTGCGCCCGGTCGCGACCCATAGCCGGGAGGAGTTTGTGGAGAAGGACCAAGTCGGCTCGTCCGAACATCGCGCGCATCGGTATCTTCGACAGGCCGATCCACCCTCGACCGAGCCTCGACGATTTCGCCGGCGCAGCGTCGAACAAGGTCGGCGAAGCGCCGCCCGTCCACGCACGGGCCATGGACCCGCGCAGGGGGACCGGCGCAAGGCGACTGGCTCCGGGATGCCGTCGCGCGTCCGGGAGACGTCGAACCCGCTCCGGGCACGAGTCGGTGCCGCGGCCCGCACGCTTTGGAGCTGCAGGCCGCGGGCGGGGCTCGGGTCCGGTCCGATGCCGCCGGGGATATCCCGATCGTCTGCCGCCGCCTCCGAAACCCGTCCGTGGGTCCGCCGCCGATCTTGGCCGGCGGCGGACCCGAGCGCTCGCAGGATGTCCGGCGACGAACCCGGCATCCTTATGCCGGATCCGGGCAGGACCTACGCCGGTGTCGGATCCTCGCCGACCTCCGTAGCCGCTGCCCGCGGTCCGACGGCGTTCACCCACCGGACGAACCGATCGTAGTCCGCGATCGGCGCACGGGATCGCGGAAGCGATCGGGTCCGATCGGTTCGGTAGCGCCGTCGGTTGAATCGCGGCTGCGGCCGGGCCGCCCTCGCGTCGGCGCCCATCTCTGCGGCGGCGGTCAGGCCCAGATGGATCAGGGCGTCGAGGTCGGCCCGGCCGAGACGCCTATGCATCAGCGAGTGAATCTCGACGTCGAGCCCTGCCAGCTGCCGGACGAGCCAAGCCAGCTCGATGTACGCGTTCGGCGTCGGTGAGGTCAGGTCCAGGAAGACCGCGTCGATCGACCAGTCCTCGACGAACTCGAGAAGTTCGCGGCACACGCCCGGTCGTTCGTCGCCCAGCTCGGCGAACACGCCCAACAGGTGGAACCCGGCGCTTTCGGAATGGGATCGGGCAAGAGCGCCGATCTCGTCGAGCCGGTCGCGAGCTATCGCGCCTCCGGCCTTGAACACGACGGAGTAGCCGTCGGTATCTGCGACGCCTCGAGGCTCCGCTCCATCAAGGATGCGGCGCTCGGTCGACGCGGCAAGGGACGAAGTTACGAACGTATCTTCGACGATTCTATCGCGCGCTTCCTCGGGAAACGACGTGATATGCGAGTCCATTGTTCAGCTCCATGAGTTGCCGAGTACTTGAAATTCCTACCGGAAACCGTCCGGAATGTTCGGCCGTGTCGAGGCCAACCTTCGAAACGGTGGCTCGGGCTCGGAACCGATCGGAAGCCGCGTGGTGGTTCGTCATGATCCATGCTCCTTCGAAGCTGGGTTGGTAGGGCGGTAGGGACTCGAACCTGCGACGAGGCCGGTTCGACTCGTCCCGCATCCGGCGCTCGTAGTCGCCGGATGCATTACGCTATCCTTTCAAGTCCGGCGTCACGTCAACAGGCATAGGGCGTGTTCAACAAGACAAATGCGGTTTAGCCGCCGCTTGTCGTCCCCTTGGATCGACCGCGATCGTCTTGTTCCAGTTCGAGACAAGTCCGGGCTGCGCTCGATGATCGTCCGAAGCGGCTGGATCGACTCGGAGTGCTCGTTCCGTCACCGGAATGGTCGCTCGATAATCTCTGCGGAAGCTGAATCCTCCGGTCGATACTGAACCGCAGACGAACCGATCCGCTTTGCGATCGGCATCTCCCACTCTCGACCTCGTCCCGGGCAGCGCTTTTTGAATTTCCGCTTGGGCTTTCGGCACATCCCGGCTTGGATGCCGAGCCGGGCTGGGTCTGCGCGGACGCACTCGTCGTTTCCGCATGGCCGGGTCCGGATCTCCGCCCTCCCGAACCGTCCATGCGGACCGGGAGGGTGCGGCCGTCCTCTGCGTGCCGCTCGACGGCTCCGGCCACGTCACCCTTCCCGCGGCCGCGCGCATGCCTCCCGGTCCTGCGGGTCCCGGAGGCAGGGGTGGTCGACCTGGAGGCGGATCGCGAAAATCTGGAAAGCGTCGCATGAGGCACACGCGTGGTCGAGCCGGAAGGCTCGGTCTCCGGCGGCGTGCGGGGTCCGCCCGCCGGCCGCCGGGGTGACGGGAGGCCTGCCTCCCATCACGCCGGGGGCGGCGACGGTCGTTCCGCGAGTTCGTCGGGGCAACGGCTTGCCCCGGTGCGGGAGGCGTCGCCTACGTCGAGCCTCCGAAAAGGGTTTCATCACTTAAATCCGAATAGCCGAGGACTTCTACACCGTTTGTTGTTCGCAAGTTTCTTTCAAGAAAGTAGCACGTGAACGACAAGTCCTGTAGCTGATATCTGGGCAAGCGCCTTCATTCCTTCGAAGCTCATGGCTTTGATTTCCGAATTTTTACGGTTCATTACTTAATTTGAAGGAATGGAGCTCTGAGCGGCCCTGCAAAACGAAGGAGTGGCGGGCAGCCCGTCGATCAGCGATAGACGCCTTGCCCACCTTCCACGGGATGCCTCGTCGATCTACAGGCGGCGGACGACCGCCAGGTTGAAGGTGCCGAGGTTTCTTGCGGCGGCCCGGTCCGAGCTATACCGTTCTTCTCGGCTCTCCCTTTCCGATCGCGTCCGCTTGGAGCCCGAATGCGTGCGCACGCCGTGGCTCGATGTCGGTCGCCGACTCGTCGTCGAGGCCCGGCAACGGTGGCCTGCACCAACCGTCCTGGTCGGTGTCAGCGGCTCGTCCTCACCACGGCGCGTGCGCGGCCGGGCGTGCCGACTGCGCGGTCGCGAAGGGCGATCCGGTGCGGCGGGAGCGGGCTCGGCAGCGGCTCCCCGAGGCCGAGATCATTCTGGACAAAGCTCGGGCCGAGGCCGGCGGCGGGACCTACGGCGCCGCGAACTTAGTGGCCGACCACGAGCGCTCGGTCCTCCGCCTGCGTTCCATCACGGCCATCCACGACGACGCGATTATCCTGGACCGGACGTCCGCCTTGATGCCGGGTCCCGCACCGGCTACTCCGGGGTCGGCCAGTCCGGTACCCAGCAGCGCATCGGCCAGGCCTATGCCGGTATCGGCACCGACCAGTTCGACCGCGACTCGCAGTACGTGAACGTCGACAAAGCGTTCATCCAGTTCGCCGGCCTGACCGCCGGTCGCGCCTCCTCGTTCTTCGACTTCTATGCCCACGACTTCGAGATCGCCGCTGCCGCCGCGGGCTCGGACGTGTTCTCGACCAACCTGCTCGCCTACACGGCCACGATCGGCAACGGCCTGTCGGCCACGATCTCGATCGAAGATCCGGTCTTCCGCCGTACCCCGATCTTCTCGCCGTTCGCCGTCTCGCCGACCGTCTCCACCGGCAGCGCCTCGAACTTCGGCGTGACCGTCCAGCCGACGCCCGTCTTCGTCGGACCGGGCCGCTATGGACTGGCGGACAGCATCGAGAAGTCGCGCATGCCCGACTTCGTCGGCGTCGTGCGCCTCGACCAGGCCTGGGGTTCGGCCCAGATCTCGGCCGCCACCCACGAGCTGAACGTCGGCAACCTGTCCACCGCCGCCAGCACCGGCACGGGCCCGACCGTCGTTCCGGCTCACACCAGAAACGTCCAGGGTTGAGCGGTTCAGGGCGGACTGAAGATCAACACCCCGTTCGTCGCCCCGGGCGACGCCCTCTACCTGCAGGGCGCCTACGGCGACGGCGCTCAGGTGTACACCGGCTACTGCATGTACACCGGCTGCTACACGCAGAGCATCACGACAATCCAGGGACAGAAGTTCAACCAGTATTTCTCGGACGCGACGATCAACCCGTTCTCCGGTCAGCTGCAGACCTCGCAGAGCTTCACCGCGACGGCGTCGTACCTGCACTACTGGACGCCGGAGTGGCGCTCGGCCTTCTTCGGCTCCTACTGCGAGCAGAACTTCTCGCAGAGCGCGCGTGCGGCTCAGGGCGCGATCTACGGCCTCGTGAGCGGGCTCACCGGCGACCCCGGCTTCGGCACGAACGCCGTCGGCGTTCCGGGCACCCGGTTCTACCAACTCAGCCAGGCGCTGCGCGACACCTACCAGTTCGTGGCGGGTGCCAGCATCATCTGGTCGCCGATCAAGGACCTCAATATCGGCATGGAGGCGTTCTACACGCAGATCGGCCTGAAGAACGGCCGGGCGATCGACAACGACAAGAGCCCGACCGCCTACTCGAACATCGCCGGCATCAACAACGGCACGTTCGCGGTCCGCACCGCCTCGCAGGACTCGGTCTCGCAGTTCCGCTTTCGCGTCCAGCGCGAGTTCTAGTTTCCCGAATCGGGATCGGGTTCCCAAAGTCCCGATCCTGATGTCCCCGTGCAACGGGACCCAGACTGGCCCGGCCTTACGGCCGGGCATTTTTTTGCCTTGGCCCGACCGCCCGCGCGGACTCAGGCGAGGCGAGACCGTCGGGAGAAGGGCGTGGAGCACCTCAAGCATTCCACACCGGAATCCGGATGGCCGGAAGGACTTCGCGCGGGGAAGCCGACGACCCTCACCCGGAACAGCGCAGTTCAAGGCCGGCGGTCCGGACCTGCTCCTTCAGAGGTGATAAACGCCGGTCTGCCAGTATGACCGGAGCTCCGGAGCACCGGAACCGCACTGGAACAGGCCTATGGACCCAAACTCGCTTTCGCAGGAACTCTCCAATCTCTATCACTACATAATGGTCGATCTCGATTTTGCGATCTCAGTTATCAACTATTCTTCCCGCGATACGACGAGCGACGAATCCTTCGATGTCTCCCAATGGCCGGTACTCGGCCTCATCCGAGAGTCGTTCGAATACCTGACCATCATAAAGATGGCCAAGATCCTGACGACCGCAAAGAACGAACACAACCTGGACGCCGTTCTCGGCTTCATCGAGAACAATCATCATCAGATCGAATGGGAGATTCCGGTAGATCCCAAGAGATCACATGAGGACCGGAAATTTTTCCGAGACGATCCAACGATCAAAAAAGTTAGAAAACTGAGAAACAAGTACTACGCTCATTCGGACCGTAGCTATGTCAAGCACCCCTCGCTGCCACTCGAAAAAAATCCGATTTCCGTCAAGGAACTTAAGTACATCTACGAACGCATGAGGGATACGGTGGAATACTACCGGACGGCGCTGGGATGCAGCGGCGGCATTTTCCCGAGCGGAGGACTCGCGGCTCTATCTCTTGCGCGGATTTCGGCGATCCTTCACGAAGCAGTTTGCAGACAAAACATCGTAGGCGTCAGGTCCCACTTCGAAAAGGCCGCGACCGATTGGTCGCGGCGAAGCGACGGTCGTGCGATCGCGGAACTATACGACGTGTATCTTCAACACGAGCGGGCCATCCGCCGGTCCAAGGACGAACGGGGCGTCGCGGAACGGAAGCTGGTCGACATGGTGGCGACGCGGAACCCGGCGGACCCGATGCTCCAGATATACCAGGAATTGGAAGCGCGCGAAGCGGTTCTCGAGAAGGCGGTGGAGCGCCGGCGCCTTCTCATGCCCTATTGACCGCGCGGAAAAGCAAACGAGCTCTTCTTCGGACGCCTTCCTGAGCGGCGGGACGGGACCCGACAGCTACATGGTCCTTTCCGAGCCGGCGCGATCGGAGCGGCACCTGATTGGTCGGGGTATCCTTGACTTGCGTACGAGATCGTCGGATATTTGAATGGTGACGTGACAACCTTCAAAGGTTGCGATCGATACGGCGACTCTTCCGATCGAAGCTTCCGTCGTGAGGCTCGAGACTGGGAGAGACGCGCGGTAGCTTCTTCGACCTCGTCGAAGTGTACGCCTGGGTCCCGACTTGCGGTCGGCGGACTTGGCGCCCCCCTCGAAATCACCGGATGTGGACGGTCGCGGCGACGTGCGCCGAAGTTGGCTGCGATCGGCAAGCCGAAGGGCGAGGCCGCCGGAGGCGACGTCCACGCCGTCCGCCGTCGTTCCTCGTCAACGGCAAGACGGATACGCGCACGATCGGAGGGCGGAGGCCCGGTCGGCGACGACGGCCACATACGGCCACGCCGTCCGGACTGCTTTCGGGCGCAGACCTCGGTGCAGGAAGTTCGAGCCGACGATCGACGGACGTAGATGCGGCTCGACGCGGCCCGCCGGCCGCGAGCGCTCGCCGCGTGTGGGCCTTCCGAGGATCCGGCGCGCCCGAGCGGCCGGCTCCGATCGGAAGCAACCGCCGAGATAGCGCGACTTCCGTCGCCGTGACGGATGACGGACCGCGGCCGCGGTCGTCGACGACGCCGACCATCGCCACGGGCGACGGACGGACGAGGAAGAACATCCAACTCGTGTCCGATCGGAGATCCGACGATGACCCGAATGCCTGTTTCCATCGAAGCTACCCGCAAAGGCTCTGCCCGGGCCGCCGATTTCGTCGAGGCGCTGGCGGAGTGGTGCGCGTCCGTCGACGTCCGCAACGCCGGGACGCCACCCCGTAGACCGAGCCGCTGGGCCCGGATGCAGGACGAACAGGACGCCGCATCCCGAAGACGCGGCTGACGGCGCCGTAGCTCGGCCGATCCCGGCAGCCGGTCGTCGGTCCTTCGCACGAACGATCACCGACGGACCCATCCACGGTCGGGTCACGCGAAGACGATCGGCGACCGCGTATTCCTGCACTACACGGTCGATGTTCTACCGAATTTAATACAATAAATCCTTCACGGCTTTAGTCTTGGTCGCATATACGTAGATTTCCTCCTATTGAATTCCCGTTTCTTTGGCGCATATCCGTGCACCCACGATTTCTCGGACCTTGATCGAATGCGGTCCGAAGATGGAGACAGACATGGATATCATGCAGCTGTTCGACCAAGCGAATATTCCCGTTGTTCAGCCATCGGAATACTTTCGAATAAGAAAGAAGCAGGTCAAGACAACGGCGGGGAAGCGGAACGCGGCGGTCTTCTACGGACGATATTCCACCACGGGTCAGACCGAGGCCAGCCTGGATCGGCAGAACGAAAAAGTCGCGGAGATTATAAACCGCGACGGCTTCGAGCTCGTCGCGTCGTTCATCGATCCGGAGCGGAGTGGCCGGTTCATCGATGGACGAAGCGGCTTGTTCGAGATGCTCGACTATCTCGAAGCAAACGATGTCGATCGGGTCTACGTCGAGGAGCCCGACCGGATCTCCCGACTGTTCGCCGATATGGCTTGGCTGTGGAAGCAGATCGAGCAGCGGGGCGCGGAATTCCACTCGGTCAACCGCGGGAGGCTCGGCATGATGGAGATCGCGATCTACGGCATCATGGCCGAAGACGCGGTGCGTCAGATCGCCGAGCGCACCATGTACGGCCGGATCGCGGCTGCGCGGGAGGGACGCTGTCCGGGCAGCCTGTGCTACGGGTACAAGAAGGGCGACGCACCGGGCGAGCTCATCATCGACGGGGAAAAGGCGAAGGTCGTCGTCCGGATCTTCCAGCTCTACGACGCGGGCGTCTCGATCAGGCAGATCGTACAGCTACTGAACGCGGCGAACGTGCCCTCCCCCCGCGAGAAGGCGTGGACTGCCGCAGCCATTTTCAAACGGAGCAGTCGCTTCTGCATACTGCGCAGCCTGACGTATCCGGGAGCGCTCGTCTATGGCCAGACCGTAAGCCGCTACGTGGCCGGTAAACGGTTCCCCAAGAGGGAGCCGGTCCCTCCGGAAGGTTGGATTGTCCGGCGCAAGCCGGAGTGGCAGATCGTGCCCGTCGAGCTTTGGACGCGGGTCCAGCAGAAGATCGAGAGTCTTGGGGAAAGCCCCGGCCGGAACGAACGCAAGGGACGGGATTTCCTGTTGCGCGGCCAGATTTTGTGCGGAACCTGCGGGAGAAGGATGTGCGTTCTTAGTAGCGGCGCGGACAAGAGGATGTTGTGCCCGCGTCATCATCGCGAAGGCGTCTGCACGAACCGGAATACCGTTAACGTCGTCTCGGCGACGAGAGCAGTTCTGGAAGCGGTCCGCGACCGTATCGTAGGCGACGAGCAGATCGCCGCGTTCCGCAGCACATATATCGCCCGCAGAAACGAGATCATTGAAAACGATCGACGGGAACGCTCGCGAATCAACGCCCGTCTCGATGTGATCAGATGCGATCTTGAGGACAGCTTCAATCATCGGCACGTGCGCAATCTCAGTCCTGAGACGCTCGATGGCATACGCTCGAAGCTGGAAGCGGAACGGAGCGTGCTCCGCAAGGCTCTCGGCCGGCTCGGCCGGCACGACGCGGCGCCGGTCGACGACGGCGCGATCCCGGCCCTGCAGGAGGGGCTCGAGAGGCTGATCGCGGGTTCGCCGTTCTGCCCGGCGGACGACGAGGGTGCCAAGCTCGTGGGACGCCTCCGCGCGCTGCTCGGTCCGATCGAGATGAACCCGGTCGAGAACGGAACGGCCTATACGCTGACGATATCCGGCAACTTGGCGGCCATCTTGGACGAACCGTCGTCCGCGGAGCACGCGCGGAGCGATCCGATCGTACTCCGTTTTGAGCGTTGGACCTCGACGGGTTTCATGACGAGGGACAAGATCGCAGAAGCCGACGCGCTCGCAGCGAGCGGAGAGCTGAGGATCGGCGACGAGGACTGGAACGCGGTGGCGCCGATGATCGGACCGAACATCCTGCGGGATCCGCGCGGCATCGCGCTGGATGCCCGGACCGTCGTGGACGCAGGTCTCCACTGGGCGTGCACGACGGGAAACCGCTGGCATCTCCCGTTCGTATTCGGCGATCTGCACGCCATGCACCTCGCCGTGAACAGGATGATCAGGCTCGGAGTCTGGCATCGTGTGGTCGCGTCGTTGCGCGAACGCGGGTCGCCCCTCGTGGCGAAGATGCATCGCCCCGATCTCAAGGTGTATACCCGAGCGAAGCGGGGTCGTTACGGCCCGGAGTTTCTGCACGAGCGGCAGAGAAGCCGTACCGGCGACGGCGATGCGCCGGCCCCGACTCCGTCGTGACGTCAACCGCCGGCCCGGTCCGCCTGTCGCCGCCGACATGCGGCGCCGTCCGCCCGGCGACCGTTCGAAAGCTCGTCCAGGCCGGTCCGCGGATCGGCCTGTTTCCGTCGACGCGTACGAGGAGACATCCGGTCTCCGGCGTGGGATGCCTGTCGGGCGGCTCGCGGGTCTGGATCGCTCCCACGGTCGAGCCCGGCTCGTCGCGGGCCGGCACGGTACGGTTGCCCGATCGACGATGCGACTGCGCGAAAGCTCTTCCGGGTCGGCGCGCTCGGCTTCGCACAGGCGCTGTTCGAGGGCGGCATACCGAGGGTCGTCGACGCCTCCGTGCAGCCCCTCCTCCGCTTCCGGAAGCCGATCTTCGAACCGGAACCCGGCTTCCGGTCCGGGTCCGGTAGGGGCTCCGACGCCACCGCCGACGCCGAACGGCGGCACCGACTTACCGGCCGGTTATCGAAATCCTTACATCGAAGCTTGTTCCACCAAGCAACGGTAAGCGTTCGTCCCGTATAGGAAGGACTACCCGTTTACAGCGAAGATTCGGTCATGAAGCGCCTCATCGCCACAATCTCGGTCGTACTCTGTCTTTCATCGGTTTCGGAAGCGCGAGCGGATTCCCTGGATCGCGTGGGCGGAGCGGTCAAGCATTCGGCCGAAAGGCCAACTGCGGACAAGATCATCCGGAGAGCGCTAGAGATCGGAGTGGATCTGACGCCTATCGTCATCCAAAGTGTCAAAAAGCGTTGGAACGGGACCCCGGATCGGCGTGCAATCGGGGCTCTGACTCACTCTCGCTGATGCCGGCGGCGTTGAGGTTGCGGATATCCATGATGGAGCCGCAGCATGCGCCAACGTTTCAGGCCGACGAGCCTCGTACCTGCCGGATTCGCCTTCGATCACCTCGATGTCGGCCTTGATCGGATCGGTCTGGTCGCGAGGTCCGGATCTGCGACGGCGACTTGCCCAGACTGCCGGACCTCTTCACGTCGCATCCAAAGCCGCTACCAGCGCCGTGCCGCCGACCTGCCGCTCGGTGGTCGGCGCGTCGAACTCCAAGTCATGGTGAGACGCTTCTGGTGTGACGCGGCTGCCTGTGGGCGGAAGATCTTCGCCGAGCGCTTCTCCGATGACGTCCTGCCTACCTTCGCGCGACGCACCTCGCGACTGGAGCAGATCGTCCATCACCTCGGGCTCGCGCTCGGTGGTCGGCCCGGTGCGGGCCTCGCTCAGCGCCTGATGCTGCCCGTCAGCCGCGACACGCTCCTGCGCGTGATCCGCCGTCGGGCGACTACACACTCCGATCCGCTCAGCGTCATCGGCATCGACGACTTCGCCTGGCGCCGCAACCGCCGCTACGGCACCCTCGTCTGCGATCTCGAACGCCGACGCATCGTAGCGCTCCTGCCGGACCGCGAGCAGGCCACCGCACAGACTTGGCTGAAGATGAACGGCTCGATCCGGATCGTCGCCCGCGACCGCGGGGGCGGATATGGCGAGGCCATCGCCCGTGCTCTGCCTGAGGCCATCCAGGTCGCCGACCGGTGGCACCTCATGGAGAACGCCAGCCGTGGCTTCCTCGAAGCCGTGCGCAGGTCGATGCGACAGGTTCGTGACGTCGTCGGCGCGGCCACGATCGATCCGGCGCTGCTCACTGCAGCCGAGCGCATCCAGTACGAGGGTTACCTGCGGCGGGAGGAGGTGGACGCGGCCATCCGCGCGCTCGCCGAGGCAGGCACTCCGATCCGCCGGATCTGCCAATGTCTGGGCCACAGCCGCAAGGTGGTGCGTGCGGTCCTGCGTGGAGAGCGCACCGACGTCTTCCAGGTCCGCCAGAGCTCGCTCGATGCCTATCTGCCCTGGCTCGATGCCCAGTGGGATGCTGGCAGCCGCAACGCGACCGAACTTTGGCGCAGGGCGAAGGGGCAAGGCTTCAGAGGATCGCTGCGCGTGGTCGGGGAATGGGCGACGCGGCGTCGACGCGCCGAGCAGGCCAAGATCGAACGGCTGCAACGTGTGCCGTCGGCACGAACCCTGGCGCGATGGCTGACGACAGGTCGCGACCGCTTGACCAAGGCGGAAACGCTGACAGTGGCCGCCGTCGGGGACGGCGTGCCGGCGCTGGTCGAGGCGCGCGAGGTGGTGGGCGCTTTCCAGACGATGGTCCGAGCGATGGCGCCGGACAGGCTCGAAGGGTGGCTCACGCGTGCTGGCACAGGCCTCGTCGCCTCGTTCGCCCGCGGTGTCGGTCAGGACCGAGCTGCGGTTCGGACAGCGATCACGTTGCCATGGTCAAACGGTCAGACAGAGGGGCAGATCACCAAACTCAAGCTGGTGAAGCGCCAGATGTACGGCCGCGGCAAGATCGACCTGCTGCAAGCTCGCCTGATCGGCTTCACCTCATAATGATCAGCGAAAGTGCGTCAGAGCCCTTATTCCATGCCTAATCACATCTTGGCCAGATCGATCCCGACGGTGGTGATCTCCATGAGAACGGCTCCTGCATCTGCGTGGCTGCTGCTTCGACAGCGACCACATCTTGGCACCGAGATGCCGTCAGTCGGAGCGGGAGCCATCCACCCCATCTGCTTTTGAGTGGAATAGGCATGAGAGTGGACATAGTGCTCTCGCCTAACGGCCGATGCGTAACGGATTTTCGATGACGCTTGGCACTGGCGCCGTTGCGAGCGATCGGCCAAACTCACGGCCGGCCGGTTCGCCACGGCACGTGTGAGTTCCGGGAACCGGGGGAGGAGGGCATGCCGTGCCGCTCAACCGCCTTGACGATACCGGGCAGCTGATCCAGCCACCGGATATCCAGCGCACGACGCTGTCGTTGGACGTCCTAGGCCGCTTCGTATGCAGCACCTGGGATGAAGCCATCAACAATGGCGGGGCTCCCTTCGACGTCGTCATCATCGGGGCCGGCATGTTCGGCGGCTACTGCGCGGACAAGCTTGCGCGGGCAAGCGGCCGGCGGCCCTTAAGGGTTCTGCTGCTCGAGGCGGGACCGTTCCTTCTGCCGACGCACCTGCAGAACCTACCCCGGATGGGTCTGAATGTACCGGGCCCTCGTCCGCCGACTCAGGACGACGGAAGGCCGCGGGAACTCGTCTGGGGGATGCCATGGCGGAGCAACGTGGACTGGGTGGGTCAAGCGTACTGCCTAGGCGGGAAGTCGCTCTACTGGGGAGGGTGGTGCCCGCGCTTGGAGGAGGACGATCTTGCGTCCTGGCCTCCCGAGGTCGCTGACTACCTACGGAGGAACTACGCCCGGATCGAACGTCAGGTCGGCGTTTCGGAAACGACGGATTTCATCCAGGGACCACTCTTCGAGCTACTGTCGAGCCGGTTCGCGAAGTTCCCCGGCATGATCGCCGACGTGACCAAGGTCGAAAACGCGCCTTTGGCCGTCCAGGGACAGTCACCTGCCTCGGGCCTCTTCGCCTTCGACAAATACAGCAGCGTGACCCTCCTGATCGATGCCGTGCGTGAAGCCGCCGGCAATAGCGATGCCGCGCGACGCCTCTTCATCGTGCCTAATACTCACGTCACCAAGCTAGAGACGGCAGACGGGCACGTGTCCGGCATCCGCGCTTGCGTCAACGGAGCCGATCGGTATCTCGGGCTGGGGCCGGGTACGAGGATCGTTCTGGCGGCGGGCATGGTGGAGTCGACGCGCTTGGCTTTGCGCTCGTTCCCGACCAGCAACGATGCGAGAACGGAACGGATCGGAAGAAACCTGACGTCGCATGTCCGGAGCAACATGTACTTCAGAGTCAAGCGGAGCGCCCTGGATCCGCAGAACACTCTCCCAAAGCGTCTGCAGACCGCGGCGCTTCTCGTTCGAGGATCGACTCCGGACGGGAAATTCCAGGTGCAGGTGACGGCGTCTTCGGACCTGGCCGGCAACTCCGACGCAATGCTCTATACGATGATACCGGACATCGATCAGTTAGATGGGCTCCTTGAGATGCAGGAGTCGGATTGGATCGCCTTTGCTTTTCGCGGCGCCTCCGAACTGAAAGGGCGACAGGATCTGCCGGTACCGAACACCGAGAGCAGCTGGATCAATCTCAGTCCATTCGAGTCCGACGAGTTCGGACAACCACGCGCCTACGTCCATTTCGCACCGAATGCTGCAGATGAGCGGCTCGCGCAGGCTATGGAGAGCTGCATGGTCGCGCTCGCCAAGGCACTCGCCAATGGTGCCGCAGCAGACATCGATCTGCATGATCCTCAGCGAGATCCGCTCGGCTCGACCTACCACGAGAGCGGTACTCTCTGGATGGGCACAGACCCCGGGACATCGATCACCGATCCGGACGGACGCTTCCACCACATCGCGAACGCCTATTGCGCAGACCAGGCGCTCTTCGTGACCGTCGGATCGGTCAACCCGACCCTTACCGGCCTCACGCTGGCTCGCAAGGTGTCGGAGGCGATCGCGGCCGAGGCGGAGCTGGCGTAGTTGCCTAGATCTCGTGGCTTCATCGACTTGGTTACCGGATGGGTCTGAAACTCGGTCGACGTGCTTAGGCTGACCTAACCGGCTGGCTTTGGACCGGGCTGATTGAGAGGATCGGCCAGGACCGGAGGACTCGGACATGCGGCGAGGTCAGAAGACGAGTGCGGAGCAGGTCGTGCTGAAGTTGCGCCAGATCGAGGTGCAGACGGCCCTGTGCAAGAGCTTGGCCCTGGCGTGCAAGGAGGCGGAGATCTCCGAGCAGAGCTACTACCGCTGGCGCAAGGAGTACGGCAGGCTCCAAGTCGATCAGGCCAGGAAGATGAAGGAGCTCGAGCGCGAGAACGCTCGGTTGCGGCGGCTTGTGGCGGACCTGTCTTTGGAAAAGCAGGTGCTGGCGGACGTCGCCTCGGGAAACGTATAGCCCCCGAACGACGCCGGCAGGCGGTGGCTGGCATCCGGGAGAAGTACGGCCTCTCGGAACGTCACGCCTGCCGGATCGTCGGCCAGCACCGGGGCACGCAGCGCTACGTGCCCAGACTGCCGGCCGACGAGGATGGGCTGACCCGCGCCATCGTCGCCTTGGCGTCCGAGTACGGGCGCTACGGCTATCGCCGCGTCACCGCGCTGCTGCAGGCGGCAGGGTGGCAGGTGGGCAAGGACCGGGTTCAGCGCATCTGGCGTCGCGAGGGGCTGAAGGTCCCGCAGAAGCACCGGCCGCGCAGCCGGCTTTGGCTGAACGACGGCTCGTGCGTGCGGCTGCGCCCGCTCCACCGCAACCACGTCTGGAGCTTCGACTTCGTGCAGGCCCAGACGCACGACGGCCGAACCTTGCGCATCCTGACGCTGATCGACGAGCACAGCCGGGCGTGCCTCGCGCTGAAGGTGGCGCGGCGCATCAACAGCGTCGGCGTGATCGAGGCGCTGGCCGACGCCATGTGCCTGCACGGCATCCCGGAACACATCCGCTGCGATAACGGCCCTGAGATGATCTCAAGGGCACTGCGCAAATGGGTCGCCAAAACTGGCTCGCAGATCCAGTATATCGCACCCGACTCTCCGTGGGAGAACGGGTACTGTGAGAGCTTCAACGGCAAGCTGCGCGACGAGTGCCTGCGCCAGGAGATCTTCTACTCGCTCAAGGAAGCCCAGGCCATGATCGCCCTTTGGCAGAACACCTACAACCGCGTCCGGCCGCACTCGTCCCTGGGCTATCGGCCACCAGCGCCTGTCAGCTTCCCAGATCTCGCCTTCCGGCTACCCATGGCAGCGGCCGTGCAGTAGCCTCTCACTCGGCTCGGTCCAAAATGCCGGTCAGGTCACAGTACCCGGAGCAGCTTGGCCTTTGACCTTTTCGAAAATCCGGGTGATCTGAAGAAGGGTCCAGTGCGGAGACCCCTTATGTCCAATTCCTACGCCAGCCATCTCGAAGCGCCTCTCGGGCTCGCTCGCCCATCGTTGCGCGACGCAGCCTTGCGCATTCTTGCAGCACACGGCCGCGACGTTTCCTTCGATCCGTATCCAGCCCGCTATGCCTCAGTCGCGGGGCTCAAAGTCTTCTACTTCAAGAGCGAACCTGGCGTGATCGCACGCCGAGGGCCGGGCAACTGGAGCACGCCGCCGGGTCCCACAACGGACGGAATGCAGCACCTCATCGACATCGATGCCGGCGCACACGTGCTTGGTGTCGGTTGGCGTGGCAATGGAACAGTTCTGCACGATCGCTTCGTCCGCGGCCCGTGGGAGTTCGAACTTCTACGTGCAGCCGGCATGTCGGCTGGCATCCCACAGATGAACCGTGTAGCGCCTGCCGGTCCTGCGCGCGGTAGCCGGATGACATGGCCAATTGAAGAGATCGTCGGCACTCGCCGAGGCCGGCTAGGCTACCCGATCACCTTGGACGTGGTCGGATACTGGACCAGCATGCCAGAGGTTGCGCCTGCAGGTTCGAGCTTCGCCGATCTCGTCGCCCTAGTGACGAAATGCTACGATGCCTCTCGTGCAGCGGACGGAGAGGCGGACAGCAGCGTTGGCATCACCGGTTTCGGCTTCAAGGCTTGGATAGGAAAGCGCCCATTCAAAGCGGGGGCCCCGACGGGCAAACCGGACCTCCGCTACTGGATCGCTCCGCACGGCGGCGCGCGAGCAGCGGCGGCACTGCTGCTCCTGCTGTCGCACGCTGCCCGCACAACGCATCGGCATCTTTTCGAACATTCCTTGACCCAAAAGGAGCATGACGTACACCTTTTATCGCGAGCGACGCAGCGCCTGCCAAATGCATCCTGGATTTGAGCGTGTAGATGCAGAATGACGGTCGGCGTAGGTCGGCGTAGGTCGTGTCCCGGGTGATGGTGTAGCTCGCTGGTAGCGGGAGAGCCCGCCTGCGCGCCGTTCACAGCGCTGTAGCAGGCGGGATCTCTCGCGGGGTGGTCATCGGCGGTTGCCGGGTAGGGTCGGGTTGCGAGCACCAACCCCGAACTTGAGAGACCCCCGATGATCGACGAGATGATGGCCCTGCGCGGGCTGATGGAGAAGAGCGCCGACGCCGATCTGCTGCGCGAGATGATCGGCTTTGCGGCCGAGCGGCTAATGGAGCTGGAGGTCGGTGGCCTGACCGGCGCGGCCCACGGCGAGAAGAGCGCCGCGCGGCTGATCCAGCGCAACGGCTACCGTGACCGGGATTGGCAGACGCGGGCCGGCACGGTCGAACTGCGCATTCCGAAGCTGCGCAAGGGCAGCTACTTTCCGGGCTTCCTGGAGCCGCGCCGCATGGCCGAGAAGGCGCTCACGGCTGTGATCCAGGAGGCCTACATCCAGGGCATCTCGACCCGCTCGGTTGATGACCTCGTCCAAGCGATGGGCGGCACAGGCGTGTCGAAGAGCCAGGTCAGCCGGCTCTGCCAGGAGATCGACGAGCGCGTGGGCGCGTTCCTCGACCGGCCGATCGAGGGTGAGTGGCCGTATCTCTGGATCGACGCGACCTACGTGAAGGTGCGCCAGGACGGCCGTATCGTCTCTGTCGCTGTAATCGTGGCGGTGGGCCTCAACGGTGACGGCCGTCGCGAGGTGCTCGGCATGGATGTCGGCCCGTCCGAGGCCGAGACGTTCTGGACGGACTTTCTCCGCAAGCTGGCGCGCCGCGGCCTGCGCGGGGTCAAGCTG